>JBOHCK010000196.1:0-11416 GCA_050698755.1 Streptosporangiaceae bacterium
GCCGAGCACGCCGGGCTGATCGCCGGGGAGGTGCTCGCTGCGGACTTCGGGCTTTGGACGGCCGACCAGGTGGCGACCGCTCGCCGGGCCGCGGCGGCGGGTCTAGGGGCGGAGGGCCAGGAGGCGGCGGGGGGCGGGGCGGTGGAACACGTGGACGACGATCTTGGCCTGACTTTCTGGCTTAGGCGCGTCTGACCCTGAGCCTCAGGCATCACTGCAGCATCAGCGGCGCCGAGGGGAGCTCTCCTGCCACCGCCCGTACCTGGGTCGGGAACCGTGTGGGTGTGGCACCCGTACCGATAAGAATCGTTACGGTGCCACTCTCATAGGTTCGGCGCGAAGCGCACATGTGACGCGAGGGCCTGGCGAGGCTCCAGTGCTGGTGCACGCTTGCGCGCCGGGGTTCTGACCAACACCGACGTTCGGGCAGCCTGGCGGCGATGCCCAGCTAGGGAGCAGGCGTTGGCCGGGGGCTGGTAGCCGGGGATAACTCGGGTGTCGCTCCCGGCTGGTCGGGCTGGCAGACGCGGCACGGGGTGCAGCCGGCCTGCCTGGCCTCGCCGAGCGTCATCCGGTTCAGGTCGTCCTCTCCCATGAAACGGATGAGGATGCACTGCGTGTTGTGATACCGCGGGACGCCGGGGACGACGGTGACCTGGCGGAGCAGATCGATTTCCTCTTCCGCTTCCGACGGAGGGGGTTCGGTTGCGGTGGCCGAGTCCTGGGCGTCGGGTGGCGGTTCGGTTGCTGTGGCCTGCTCGTCTTGGGCCGGTGAGGGAGGCTCAGGTGCGGTGGCCTCGTCTATGGCGGCTTGCTCGGCGGCCGCGGTCGGCTCTGCGGCGGCAGTTGGATCGTCCGGAGCGGGGGCGGTCGGCTCGGCCGGAGCGGGGGCGGTCGGCTCGGCCGGAGCGGGGGCGGTCGGCTCGGCCGCGACGATCGGCTCGGCCGGCCGGTCGTCGGTGGCGGGCTGGCGATCATGGCCGACGAGTTCTTCCTCGCTTGCTGACTGTTCGCCTGGGGCGGGCTGCAAGTGCTCGGTTGGCAGGGGGGCCGACTCGGTCTCGCTGGGTGGCTCGGTCTCGGTGAGTGGTAGCTGGGTCTCGGTCAGCAACTGGTCTGCTGGCGGAGGCTGGTCATCGAGAGGGGCGACGCGAGCGAGGGGCTCGGTGGGAACCGGCGGCACGGTCGGCGCGGACGGGACGATCGGCGCGGAGGGCACCGTCGATGCGGGGGGCACCGTCGGTGCGGGGGCAGCGGGAGGGGCGGAGCGCGTGAAGGCCGCGAAGGTCGCGGGGGGCATGGCAATGGGGTGCTGCGGTTCGATGGGCGGCAGAGTCGGTACGGGCGGCGCGGATGGTGCGGGCGGCGGGGCTTGGGGCAGGGTGTCGCGCCATTCCCAGGCGCCCGGGGCCGGGGTGAGCGTGGGGCCCGCCTCGGGACGGGGGGTGAAGGCGGCGGGCGGGCGCTCGAAGTCGCCTGGGTGACCGGGGCCGGGCGGCGGTGGCTGCGGACGGTCGCCAAAGGGAGGTCCGGCCGGGACAGCGGCGGGCGGCGCCGGAGGGAAGCTGGCCGCCGGAGGGAAAGCGGCAGCTGGAGGGAAAGCGGCAGCTGGAGCGGAGGGCTGGGCCTCCGGGAAGGGCACGGGAGGCTGGGCCTCAGAGAAGCTAGCGGCCGGGAAGCTGGCCGCGGGGGGAAGGCCGCTCCCCCAGGCTGGCGACGGCTGGGCGGCCGGGGGGCGGACCCTTGACGGCGGGTCGGACGGCAGGTAGCCGGCCCGGGCCGGCCCAGGCTGGGCTGCGGCGGACCAGCCGTATCCGGCGGGCGCGGCTGCTGGCTGCGGCAGCGCCCCTAGATCGTCATGGGCGGACGGAACCTGGGCCGCCACCGGTGGCATTGGGGCGGCCCGGGGGTCCTGCGTCCTGCCGAACAGCTCGCGACGCCTGAGCATCGTGCCGAGACCGAGCGCGAGCAGGGAGACACCGCTCACGCCGATCGCCAGGTAGACCAGCAAAAGCTTGCTGGTGACCACCCCGGCGACGAGCACCACGACCGCGACTACGACGAGAAACGCGCTGAACACAATCACAGGCGTTCTCCTGGCGGTCCGTGCAGCGTCCTAGTAGCAGCGCCTACCGGCGGTCGCGCGAGGGCGCTCCCTCGGCCGTACGGAAACCGCCGGAGTGCGGCACGACTTCGGGCATGCCGTACTGGCTGGGGCCCTGACCGCCGTTGCGGACGCCTACCGGTGCACCCAGCGCAGCCGGCATCGACGACGGCTGGGTCGCCGGACCGCCCATGGTGGGGAAGGTGCCGCTGTCGGTTACTCCGGCCTCCAGGTCGCGGAGCTGCCCTTCGAGGTAGGCCTTGAGCCTGCTGCGGTACTCGCGCTCGAACGCGCGCAGGTCGTCGACCCGGCGCTCGAGTTCTTCGCGCGTCTGGACCAGCGAACCCATCGCCTGGCGGTGCCGTTCCTGAGCGTCGCGCTCCAGGCTCTCCGCCCGGGCTCGCGCGTCACCGGTGATCTGCTCGGCCTGGCGCCGGGCCTTGGTGAGCACCTCGTCCGCCTCGCGGCGGGCGCGGCCCAAGGTCTCGTCGGCTTCCCGGCGGGCATCGGCAATCGCCTGGTCAGCGGTCTGCTGCGCGAGCGAGAGCACACGCGCGGCCGTGTCCATGTTGTCCTCGATGTGCGGCATGCCGCCCATCATCACCGGGTCAGGCTGCCTGCGATCGGACATCACTGGCTCGGGAACCATCATGTCTGGCTTCGGGTCAGACAGCGGGGAACTCAACGCGGGTACCGCGGACTTGCCACCGCGCATTACTTCGGCCAGCTTCGCCCGGAGCTCTTCGTTCTCCTGGATCAGCCGGTCCAGCTCGGCCTCGACCTCGTCGAGGAAGGCGTCAACCTCTTCCTCGTCGTAGCCGGGGCGGAGCCTGGTCGTACTGAACTGCTTATTCCGAACATCCGCGGGCGTCAGCGGCATCTCGTCTCCTCGGCGCACTTGGACCGTGTTCTTCATGACGGTACCTGAATCAGAGGTGCGGCACAGCCACTTCTAGCAGGATCAAGACCACTATGAACAGAACCATGAAGCTGAGGTCCATCGCCACCATACCGATCCGGAGCGGCGGAATGAAGCGGCGTAGGAATTTCAGCGGCGGATCTGTCAGTGTGAAGATCGCTTCGGCCAGCACCAGGACGAAGCCGGTCGGACGCCAGTCACGCGCGAACGCCTGAACCCAGCTGAAGATCATCCGGCCGACCAGGATGACGAGATAGAGATACAGCACGTAGACGAGGACTTCCTTCACATACTGCACGAGTCCACCCCGCCCCTGGTGCCGTCCTCGACGGCGGTGCTGCTGATCAGCGTCACGTCACCACTGCTTGCTAGCTCTGGTTGAAGAAGCCGCGCTCTGCCATGCGAGCCTTGTCCTCCGCGGTCACCTCGACGTTAGCCGGCGACAGCAGGAAGACCTTGTTTGTCACACGCTCAATACTCCCACGCAGGCCGAAGATCAGGCCAGCCGCGAAGTCGACGAGACGCTTGGCGTCGCTATCGACCATCTCGGTCAGGTTCATGATCACTGGCGTGCCTTCGCGGAAGTGCTCCCCAATAGTACGCGCTTCATTGTAAGTACGGGGATGCAGTGTCGTAATACGAGCGAGATCTGTGGCCTGCGCCACGTGCTCGGCACGCCAGTCCGTGTGGTAGCCCGCGTAGTCATCCCGGCTGTAGTCGTCTCGGCTGGCCCGTATGTCCGCCTCATCCGGGACCGGCACCCGGTCCGGCTCGTCGTACTCTTCGTACTCCCCGTAAGAGTCGTACTTGTCCTGGTAGCGGTTATCGTCCTCAACCAGGCCGAGGTAGACCGCCATCTTACGCATGGCACTCATCCTTCGTCCTCCCAGCCTGTACCGTTGTTTCCAGCCTTTCCGGCTCTAGCGTCGGACATTACCGGACACCAGGCCCGCGATCGCCGAGCAACGCCGTACCGATTCGCAGGTGTGTCGCGCCGGCCGCGACAGCGTCCTCGAGATCCCCGCTCATGCCGGCCGAGATAACGGTCGCAGCGGGCCTGACGGCCCGCACGACGGCGGCGCTATCAAGCAGCAGGGCGAAAGCTTCCGGCGGCGTCATGCCGAGCGGGGCGATGGCCATCACGCCCGCCAGGACCAGCCCGGGTTCGGCCGCCAGCGCCTCGGCCAGGGCCGGAACCTCACTGGCCGCCGCCCCGCCGCGAGCCGGGTCGCCGTCCAGGCTGACCTCGACCAAGCATTTGATCACTCGCTCCGCGCGACGCGCGGCCGTGCCGAGTGCGCGAATCAGCCGCGTCCGGTCGACCGAGTGGACGAAGGTGGCGTAGCGAACCACGCTGGCGGCCTTATTGGTCTGCAGCTGGCCGATGAAATGCCAGGTGAGATCGAGGTCCGCGCACTGTGCCGCCTTGGGCGCGGCCTCGGCGTCGCGGTTCTCGCCGACGTCGCAGACGCCGAGTTCGCTCAGCAGCCTGACGTCGGACGCGGGCCAGGTCTTCGTTACCGCGATGAGCGTGACTTCGGCGGGATCTCGGCCCGCGGCCAGACACGCTGCGGCGATGCGCTGCCGCACGGCGGTAAGCCGCACGGCCAGCTCGTCCCGCCGCGAGATTCCCGTCACTTCAGGAAATCAGGAACATCCAGGTCGTCGTCTTCCTCGAAGACCACAGGGCGACGGCGGCTAGTGGGAACGTCGAAGGTCCTGCCCTCGGCTCGCGACGACCGCGAGAGGGGCGCGTAGGTCGCGTCCGACAGGTGCTCAGGGGCGTCGTAGAGCCCCGCGTCGTCTGGGTCGTCTTCCTGATCGGACAGGCCGAGGACGGGAGCGTGACGGCCGGACCCGTTCTCCGCACCCATTACCGGCGCGCTCAGCATGGCGGCCAGGCCGGCCGTCGCCATCTCGTCGGACTCGCCGTCGTAGGCCAGCATCTCGGGGTCCGTGTCCCACGCGGGCACCGTGTCTTCTTCGGGCCTGACGTCCTCGACCACTGGGGGGGAAACGTAGTACGACGCCGGCTCGGCGCGCCCCGGCCTGGGCGCGGCGCCGCCCGTCTTCGTGGAGGTCCCGCCCGTGCCACCGGATCCGCTGCTGCCGAACGCGGTTCCGCCCGAGCCGGCCCGGGCCGCGCCGGTGCCTCCGGACCGGCCGTTCCGGTTCTCATCCAAGCCGGCGGCGATGACCGTGACCCGCACCTCGTCGCCGAGAGCGTCATCGATGACCGCGCCGAAGATGATGTTGGCGTCCACCGCGGCCGAGTTAGCGACGAGCTGGGCGGCCTCGTTGATCTCGAAGAGCCCCAGGTCCGAGCCGCCCTGGATGGACAGCAGCACCCCGTGGGCGCCGTCGATGCTCGCCTCGAGCAGCGGGCTGGAGATCGCCATCTCGGCCGCCGCGACCGCGCGGTCATCACCGCGCGAGGAGCCGGTCCCCATCAGCGCCGAGCCCGCGCCGGACATCACGGACTTGACGTCGGCGAAGTCGAGGTTGATCAGGCCGGGCGTGGTGATCAGGTCGGTGATGCCCTGGACACCGGAGAGCAGGACCTGGTCCGCGGCCTTGAACGCGTCAAGCACGCTCACGTGCCGGTCGGAGATCGACAGCAGGCGGTCGTTGGGGATGACGATGAGCGTGTCGACCTCGGCCCGCAGCTTCTCGATGCCGGCTTCCGCCTGCACGATGCGGCGCTTGCCCTCGAACCCAAACGGCCTGGTGACCACCCCGATCGTGAGCGCCCCGAGCGATCGCGCCACGTTGGCCACGACGGGTGCACCCCCGGTGCCCGTTCCGCCGCCCTCGCCGGCGGTGACGAACACCATGTCGGCGCCCTTCAGGACCTCCTCGATCTCCTCACGGTGATCCTCGGCGGCCTTGCAGCCCACGTCGGGGTTCGCTCCGGCCCCCAGTCCCCTGGTGAGCTCGCGCCCGACGTCGAGCTTGACGTCGGCGTCGCTCATGAGCAGCGCCTGGGCATCAGTGTTGATCGCGATGAACTCGACGCCCTTGAGTCCCTCGTCGATCATGCGATTGACGGCATTGACGCCGCCACCGCCGATTCCGACGACCTTGATAACCGCCAGATAGTTCTGCGGGGCTGCCACGAGGACGGTACCTTTCCGCTCGTTTTACCTTTGCCATGTCTGCGGGTATGCAGTGCTTTTCGTTTGCGCGCTATGCCCCGCAGATTATGGCCCTGGGCTTGGGAAACCTCCGCCCTGGAGGGGAAGCGGAATTCACCGCCGGGGCATCGTCCGTCACCGTCAGGTTTAACCTTCAGGTTAAGATTTAGAGTTTTTGTCATCCGTATGATTGATACGGACAGTAGGGTCGGACGGAACCCGGGTCAACTAACCACGCGAGAACAGGCCAGCGTGTCGCGGATTTACCGGTCCCGCCTGTCCTGCGGGCGCGTCAGTTGGTCATAACCGTGCCCGGCGCGCTCACATCGTAATAACGCGCATGCGTCCGCATGAGCAGGGCAAGCTCTTTCGCCTTGGCCGAGGCATCGCTGGCGCTCCCCCACAGAATCGTTATCCCATTCGATAGATTGAGCGTCACCTGATCGAGGTTCGGCGCCGTTATCGATATCAAGGAATGCCGCAATGAGGCGGGGAGCTCGGCCAGCACGGCCGCTGCCGCCGCGACATCCGGGTCGCCGCGGAGCGAGTCGACGGCTTCCGCGGCGAGGTAGAGCGGAAGCCGCGAGGGCCGATGGGCCGCCCAGAGCACGGTCACGCCGTCGGGGTCCACGAGGTCGAAGCCGCCGCCCGGCGCGGCGACCGCGAGAGCGGGCGTCCGCTCGCGGATGGTGATGACGACCCGGTCCGGCCATGACGTTGACACCTGAACGCTTTGCACCTGCCTGATCGTCACGACTCGCGCCGCGATCTGGCTGGTGTTCACGCGGATCAGCGGTGTGCCGAGCCGGACGCTCGCGACCTTGAGGACTTCGGCCTTCGTGACTAGGTGGGTGCCCGTAACGATCACGGAGCGGACCGCGATCAGGCGCGAGCCGAGCAGCGCCCAGGCTGCGCCTCCGACGAGGCCGACCAGGGCCAGGGCCGCGACCACCAAGGGCCAGCGGCGGCGCCGACGGCGGGCGGTGGCGGCGGGGACAGCACGACCCAGGACCGGATCGTTGGGGGCCGCGGCGGGAGTGGATTCGCCAGCCCAGGGCGCGCTGCCTGGCCCGCTCACTCGTGCCGCTTCCCCAGGGCCTCGACCAGCTGGGGCCCGAGCGCGGTGACATCCCCGGCCCCCATGGTCAGGACCAGGGCGCCGGGCCGGGCGATCCGTGAGATCAGCGGCGCGACCTGCGCCCGGTCAGGCACGAAGTGCGCCCGCCCCCCGGGGACCGCGTCCGCGATGAGCGCGCCGGTCACGCCGGGTTCCGGGTCCTCGCGAGCGGCGTACACGTCGAGGACGACGATATGGTCCGCCAGGTCCAGCGCGGCGCCGAACTCCGCGGCGAAGATCCTGGTCCTGCTGTACAGGTGCGGCTGGAAGACGGCGATCACCTGCCCGCCGGGCGAGCCTGCGGCCCTGCTGGTTCCGGGGGGGACGACCCCCCCGTGCCCCCCCGAGCCTGCGGCGATGATGTCCCGCGCGGCGCGCAGGTCGGCGGCGAGCTCGGTCGGGTGGTGCGCGTAGCTGTCGAGGACCCGGACGCCTCCGGCCTCGCCCTTGAGCTCCATCCGGCGCCGGGTGCCGCGGTAGCCCGCGAGGGCCGCCGCGACCCGCGGCGGCGCGAAGCCGAGCTCGACGGCCGCGGCGAAGGAGGCGGTCGCGTTCAGCGCGTTGTGGTGACCTGGCACGTGCACGGTCAGCTTGGTGAAGATTTCACCGAACGGACTATGGTCGGCCGTGACCGTGAAGCTGACGGCCATCCCATCCGGGCGGATGTCGCCGAGCCGGTAGTCGGCCGGGCAGGACTCGCCGTACCTGCGCACCCGCGCCGGGTCCATTTGAGCGGCCACCTCGTCGGCGCCGGGATCGTCTGCGCAGGTCAGGACCATGCCGTTGGCGCTGCGACCAAAGGTGGTGAACGCGGTCTTGATGTCCGCGAGGCTCGCGTAGTTGTCCAGGTGGTCCGCTTCCACGTTGGTGATGATCGCGACGTCAGGCGACAGCAGCAGGAACGATCCGTCGCTCTCATCCGCCTCGGCCACGAAATCCATGCCCGCGCCGTCCTCGGCGCCCAGCCCGGTCTCGTTGAGCACGCCGCCGATGACGTAGCCGGGATCGGCACCGCACTCGCGGAGCACGGTGGTGAGCATGGACGTCGTCGTGGTCTTGCCGTGCGTGCCCGCGACGGCGATGACCCGGCGCCCGGCCATGACCGAGGCCAGCGCGGCCGCCCGGTGCAGCACCCGCATCTCGCGCCTGGTCGCCTCGGCCAGTTCCGGGTTGTCGGCGCGGATCGCGCTGGACACCACCAGCGTGTCTGTCGCGCCGAGATCGCCCAGGTTGCTGCCGGCGTGCCCGACGTGCACGCGGGCGCCCTGGGCGTGGAGGTCATCGAGCACCGCGGAGGCCATGGCGTCGCTGCCCGACACCTCGATGCCCCGGGCGAGCATGATCCGGGCGATGCCTGACATGCCCGCGCCGCCGATCCCGGTGAAATGCACCCGCCCGAGGCGGCCGGCGGGCACCAGTTCAGCCGGCGTGATCAGCCCCTTGACCGCTAGGGTCCCCACCCGCGCCCTCCACTATCTCGATAACCGCCTCGGCGAGCAGGCGATCGGCGTCACGGCGCCCCAGCGACGCGGCCGCCTCTGACATGTCCGCGACCTGATCGATGTTGACCAGGACGGGCAGCAGGGTGTCGCGGATCCACTCGGGGGTCAATTCGGAGTCGGAGACCAGCATGCCGCCGCCGTGCTGCACGACCGGCAGGGCGTTCAGCCGCTGCTCTCCGTTGCCGATGGGGAGCGGTACATAGGCGGCGGGCAGGCCGACCGCGGTGAGCTCGGCGCACGTCATGGCGCCGGCCCGGCACAGCGCGAAGTCCGCCGCGGCGTAGGCGAGGTCCATCCGGTCGATGTACGGGGCGGCCACGTAAGGCACGCCGGTGGCGGAGACCGGGGCGTCGACGCCGTTGCGCGGGCCGATGACGTGCAGCACCTGGACGCCCGCCGCCTTGAGCCACTCGGCCGCGCCGAACACCGCCAGGTTGAGCGAGCGCGCCCCCTGCGAGCCGCCGGTAACCAGCAGCACGGGCAGGTCGGGGCGGAGCCCGAAGTGCGCGCGGGCCTTGTCGCCGACGGCCAGCCGGTCCAGATCGGCGATCTCGCGCCTGATCGGTATGCCGACATACTTGCCGTTCTTAAGCTGAGTGTCCGGGTGACCGGTGTAGACGTGCGTGGTGAACCTGGCGCCGATCCGGTTGGCCAGGCCCGCCCGCGGGTTCGCCTCGTGCACGACGATCGGGATCTTCCGCCGCCTAGCGGCCAGGTAGGCGGGGGTCGCCACGTACCCGCCGAACCCGACGAGGATCTGGGCCCTGGTCCGGTCGATCACGGCGGCGGCCGCGTTGACGGCGCCCGCCAGCCGGCCGGGCACCGTGATCAGCGTGGGCGTCATCGACCTGGGCATCGGCACCGCAGGGATGAGTTCCAGGGGGTACCCGCGCAAGGGGATGAGCCGGGTTTCCAGGCCGCGCTCGGTGCCCAGGCAGGTCACTTCGGCGTTCTGGTCAAGACGCAGCACGGCGTCGGCCACCGCCAGAGCTGGTTCGATGTGGCCGGCCGACCCGCCACCCGCAAGCAGTACCCTCATGCCTCGTCCTTGAACTGCCGCCGCTTATCGTCGGCTTTTTGCTAGACCGAGCCAGCTTAGAACGCGTAGCGGCCAGCCGGGGCCGCGTGCGGCCAAAGCCTGTTTGGCGCCCGGCTCGAGCCGGGCGAATGACATCAGCATGCCGAGGGCGACCAGGGTCACCAACAGCGACGACAACCCGGCCGACACCAGCGGCAGCGGCACGCCGACGACGGGCACGATGCCGATCGCGACGCCGATGTTTACCGCCGCCTGGATCACGATCCAGACAGTGATGGCGGTCGCCGCGAGCCGGGCGAAGGCATCGGGTACTCGCCTGGCTATCCGCAGGCCTGCGAAGGCCAGCCCGCCGTAAAGGAACGTCACGCAGAGCGTGCCGATCAGCCCGAGTTCCTCGCCGATGATGGCGAAGATGAAGTCGTCGGTAGATTCGGGCACCCAGCCCCATTTCTCCCGGCCGGAGCCCAGGCCCACGCCGAAGATGCCGCCCGATCCGACCGCGTACTGGCTCTGGATGCGCTGCATGTTGGTGCCGGTGGCGCTCCCCTGCGGGCCGAGGAAGCCGGTCAGCCGGCCGAGGCGGTATTGCGCCGTGACGATCATGAGCCCCATGGCCAGCAGCATCAAGACCAGCATTCCGGCAAACACCCGCCCGGGCGCGCCGATGACCCACAGCAGCGCCAGGAAGATCATCAGCAGGATGAACGTCGTGCCTAGGTCGTCGCCGGTCATGACGAGCAGGCACAGCACAGCGGCGCCCGGCATGAGCGGGACCAGCATGTGCCGCCAGTCGGTGAGCAGGCCCAGCTTGTCCTTACGGGCCAGCAGGTCGGCCCCCCACACCGCCAGGGCGAGCTTGGCTATCTCAGACGGCTGGATCTGCTGCCCGCCGATGTCGATCCAGCGGGCCGCGCCGTTCTCCGCGACGCCGACTCCACGGATCAGGGTCAGGCTGAGGCCGACCACCGAGAGCGCGAGCAGCGGGTAGGCGAAGGCCCGGAACAGCCTGGGTGACGAGCGTGCGGCCATCCACATCAGCGGCAAGCCGACTGCCGCTCCGAGCAGTTGCTTCTTGAAGTCGGAGTAGGGGGACAGCCCGGCGCTCAGGTCGGCTACGGACGCGGTGGACTGCACCATCACCAGGCCGAGCCCGAGCAGCAGGACGGTGATGCCGAGGACCAGGTAATAGGAGGTAAGCGGGCGGTTCAGCAGCGCGCGCCAGGAACCGATCCGGTCCCGCACGGTACCAAGGCCCGGCAGGCCCAGCCGGTTACGCCCCGGTGACTCCAGGCTCGGCAGACCGGGGTTGTCCTGGTAGAGCATGGTCCAAGTCTGTTGGCTGGCTTGCATCAAAACAGGGACATCCGAGGGCGTGTCGCCGTGATTTCCCGCGCGGGCCGCGGTCCCGGCTGGCCGGGCGGCTAGCCGCGGTTCCAGGTGCGACCGCCGTCGGCGGTGCGCCAGGTGGCGTTGCCGATGACGAGCCAGCCGTGGTTCGCGTCGCTGAAGCCGAGCAGTGGCCCGTTCAGCGAGTTGGCCGAAGCCTCGATCCGGACGCTGGTGCGCTGCCAGGTTCGCCCGCCGTCGGTCGTCCGGGCCAG
>JBOHCK010000197.1:0-11396 GCA_050698755.1 Streptosporangiaceae bacterium
GTTCGTGAGGTCGACGGTGGTGGCGGCCGGGTCTGGCGGCCCGGCCGCTGGCATGTTCCGGGGGGTCATCAGACCGCCCCCGCGCTGTCGCTGCCCTGCTCGTCCACGAGCTGCCTGATGTACGCCTGGAGTGCGTCATAGGGTACGCGCCGGCTACCGCCGACCTTGACTGAGACCACCTCGCCGCTCGCGATCAGCGCATACATGCGGGTCCGGCCGATGCGCAGCTCGGCCGCCGATTCCTCGGGGGTCAGGAGCAGCGTCATGACACGCCCCCGTTCTCGAATCCGAGCATCGTCCGGAGGCGCGCAGTCGGGACCATCATCCTGCGGCCGAACCGCAGTACCGGGATCTCTCCGCGCCGTACAGCCGAGTAGGCCGAGGGTCGCGACATACCCAGGACCGCGCCTGCTTCTGCGACCGTCAGCAGCGGCTGGGCTACCGGGTCGGGAACCCGATTGTGCTTGTCCATCACAATCCTCTCAGATCTTGAATCTGAAAAGCACGGTATCAGACAGTTGCTACACGGAACCAAATCGAGGTGATACTGTGAGCGTGTGTCACAAAACAGTTGGTCTGCGGAGTTCGCCAAGCTCGTCGGCGGCCAGGTGAAGCGGTGGCGGACGGAACGGGGGATCAGCGCCCAGAAGCTCGCTGACCGCTGCGCCGACCTCGGCATGGAGATCCCGCGCGCCGTGCTCGCAAACTTGGAGAACGGGCGCCGCCCGGTCGTCCAGGTCACGGAACTGCTGATCCTCGCCGCCGCCCTGGAGGTCCCGCCGGTCGTGCTGATAGCCCCCCTCGGCTCCCAGGCGGATATAGAGATCCTGCCGGGCCGCACGCTGACGACGCGGGACGCGGTCCTGTGGCTTTCGGGTCAGACGCACCTGTCCGAGGACCCATCGGACAATGCGACGGAATGGCTGAGCGTGGCCAGCGATAAGACGATTGTCCCGATGTACGAATATCACGATCGGATGCTCGAAGAACTGGAAGCCATTCCGACGGAAGGCCCAGTCCTTACAGACGCCGAGGGGAACGTGATCAGTGATTCCGCGCAGTGGCGCCGCGAGACAATCTCCAGGCTCCGCGAGCATCGTGCGCTGATGCGACAGCGCGGCCTGCTCCTGCCGCCGCTCCCCGCCGACCTGGAGAACATCGATTCCGAGCCGCGTGCTGGCCGCCGCGTTCATCGTCAGGCACGTCAGGAAGGAGGTAGCTGATGGCCGTCAAGCCGAGATCGAGAGGCCGCCGCGGCGCCGGGACGATCTTCCACGACAAGGACCGTGGTTGCTACGTCGGCCAGGCGAGCTATATCGACGACGCGGGCAAGCGCCGCCGCCCGAAGGTGTTCGGGCAGACGGCCGACGAGTGCCAGGACAAGCTAGACGCGCAGCGCGGGGAACTGAAGACCACGGGGACGGTCGCGCCGAAAGACCTCTCTGTCAAGCACATCATGGAAGACCTGCTGGCACACCCGCCGTCGTCGTGGAAGTCGCCGCTCACGATCCGCGGTAACAGGGACCGGACGGCGCACGTCATCGCCGGGCTGGGGAAGGTCAAGCTTGCCCGGCTGACGGTCGCCCACGTTGAGCGGTTCCTTGACGGCCTGGCTGCCGAGGGCATGTCTTCCGACACGATAATCCGGTGCCGTGCGCTGCTGAGGCTGGCGATCCGGCGCGCCGAGCGGGACGGGAAGATCGGCCGCAATGTCGCCGCGCTTGCCGACCCGCCGAGCGGTACCCGACGCAAGTCGCGCGCCATGAACCTGCCCCAGATAAACGCGCTGCTCGCGCTCAAGCTCAACCCGTTCTGGCGTGCATACATCGTGACTGGCCTGATGTGCGGCCTGCGGCCGGGTGAGCTGCTCGGCCTCCGGTGGGAGGACGTGGACTTCGACGGGGGAGTGGTCCGCGTCCGCAAGTGCCTCAAGGCGCTTCCGGATCCGAAGACCGGCAAGCGGCAGCTCGTGCTCGCCGACCTCAAGACCGAGCAGAGCCGTCGTACCATCCAGATGCCGCGCCTTACCGCTGTAGCGCTGCGCGAGCTGCGGACGGACCAGGCTCGGTGGAAGCTCAAGCTCGGCGCAGCCTACGACCTCCGGGGCATGGGGCTGGTGTTCACCGACCGGGCCGGGGCGCCGCGCTGGCCGCAGGACATCAACCGCTACTTCAAGGTGCTCTGCGAGCGGGCAGGCATTGGCGGGAAGTGGACGCCGCGGGAGCTGCGGCACACGTTCGTGTCGGTGCTCTCCGATTCCGGAGTGGACATCGAGAAGATCGCCGAAGCGGTCGGGCACGTCAACTCGACGATTACCAAGGTCGTCTACCGCCACCAGATCGCCGACAAGGTGACCGTCGCAGCGACCGCGATGGACGCGATCTTCGGCGGGGCGAGCGGCTCGTGAAAACTAGCTCAGGCTCCCTCGATAGGCTCCCCGGAACTGTCCGCGAGCCGATAACCTGCGATAAAAGGATGACTGAGTCATCCTCACATGGGCTGACCCAACTCACCCGGAGGACGCCATCCAACGGCTGGTTCTATGGAACGTCGACCTGACGCTGGTCGATGTCGCACGGGTGATGCGGGCCGCCTACGCCGAGGCGTTCGGCGTAGTGGCGGGCCGCCCGCTGATCCAGCTGCCGCAGATGGCGGGCCGGTCGGAGTCTGAGGTCTTCTTTGACGCCCTGGCGCTGAACGGCGTCGACACGCGCATCGACGGTGTGACCGAGCGCCTGCTCGATCCGTTCAGCGCCGAGCTGGCCGCGGTCCTGGCGGCGCACCGCGACGACCTGGTCAGCCAGGGCCGGCTGCTGCCCGGCGCGGCGGAGGCGCTGGCCGCCGTGGCCAAGCTCGAGGGTGTGGTGCAGACCGTGCTGACCGGGAACAGCAAGCCGAACGCGATGCTGAAGCTGCGCGCGTTCGGCCTAGACGGCTACGTCGATTTCGACATCGGCGGGTACGGGTCGGAGGCCTACCCGCGGGGCACACTGCTGGGCGTGGCCAGGCAGCGGGCGGCGGACAAGCACGGCGTGGCGCTCGTCAGGCTGGCGACGGTCTACATCGCGGACTCGCCGCGGGACGTGGACGCGGCCCGGGTCGGCGGGGCCAGCTCGCTGGCCGTGGCGGGCGGGCGCGCCAGCGCCGCCGAACTCCGCGAGGCGGGCCCCGACGCGGTCCTCCCTGACCTCACGGACACCGCTGGCCTCGTCGACCTCATCGTGCGTCTGACGGAAGCGTCCTAGCCGGGGACGTTGCCAGGTACGCGGGGATGGCACGATGCTGTGATCATGGATACCGGTGGCGCTGACCTGACCAGCCGTGGCTACGGCGCGGTGCTCTGGGAGCCGGACGAGAAGGCCGTGCACGACGCTCGGATCACCCGGTTCATGGGCTGGCTGGCCGCTAAGCGCGGGCAGGCGTTCGCCGGTTACGAGGACCTGTGGCAGTGGTCGGTGACCGATCCCGGCCGGTTCTGGGGCGCGCTGTGGGACTACTTCGAGGTCCTCGGCGACCGGGGCGAGCCGGGGGCCGACGTCCTGACCGGTACGGTCATGCCGGACGTGCGCTGGTTCGCCGGTGCCACCCTCAACTACGCGCGTAATGCGCTGCGGACCGCGTGGACCGACCCCGACCGTACCGCGCTTATTTTTTCTGCCGAACGCCGTCATGGCGGGAGCCTTAGCTACGCCGAACTCGCCGCGCAGGTCGCGCGGGTCGCCCGCGGTCTGCGCGCCCTGGGCGTTCGCCGTGGGGACCGCGTCGCGGCCCTGCTGCCGAACGTCCCCGAGGCGATCATCGGCCTGCTCGCCACGGCGAGCCTGGGTGCCATCTGGTCGTCGTGCTCGCCGGATTTCGGCGCGCGCAGCGTGATCGACAGGTTCGCGCAGATCGAGCCGACCGTGCTCATCGCCTGCGACGGATACACCTACGGCGGTAAGGATTTCTCCCGGACCGAGATGCTCGGCGACGTGGTCGCGGCCCTGCCCGGCCTGTCCGCAGTGGTCCTGGTCCCTGTGCTGGCCCGGGGGGACGACCCCCCGGAATCCCCCCGCGCATGGGGGGACTATCCGTCCCCCCATACCCCCCTGATCAGCTGGGACGACCTGGGCGCGGGGCAGGGCCCGAGCGAGCCGGAGTTCGAGGAGGTGCCGTTCGATCATCCGCTGTGGGTGGTGTACTCCTCGGGCACGACCGGGCTGCCGAAGCCCATCATGCACGGCCACGGCGGAATCGTCCTCGAGCACCTCAAGGCGCTCTGTTTCCACCAGGACCTCAGGCCCGGCGCCGTGTTCACCTGGTACACCACGACCGGCTGGATGATGTGGAACTACCTGGCCGGCGGGCTGCTGGCCGGGCTGACCATCGTGCTCTACGACGGGAGCGCCACCTACCCGGCCACGAACCGGCTGTGGCGGCTGGCCGCCGAGCACGGGGTCACGTACCTGGGGGTCGGCGCGCCCTACCTGGTCGCCTGCATGAAGGCGGGATTGGAGCCCGGCCAGGACCACGACCTGTCGGCGCTGCGGGCCATCGGGTCGACCGGATCCCCGCTGCCGCCCGAGGCGTTCGGCTGGGTGTACGACCACGTGAAGCGAGACCTGCTGCTTGGCTCCTTCTCGGGCGGCACCGACCTGTGCACGGGCTTCGTCGGGCCGTGCCCGCTGCTGCCGGTCCGCGCGGGCATCATCTCCGGCCGCTGCCTGGGCGCGGAGGTGGAGGCCTACGACGAGGACGGCAAGCCGGTCATCGGGCAGGTCGGGGAGCTGGTCATCACGCAGCCGATGCCGTCGATGCCCGTCGGGTTCTGGAACGATCCGGGCGGCGCGAGGTATCGGGAGAGCTACTTCGAGACCTACCCGGGCGTCTGGCGGCACGGCGACTGGATCGAGTTGCTCCCCGACGGCGGCTGCGTCATCTACGGGCGTTCGGACGCCACCCTCAACCGGGGCGGCATACGGATGGGCACCAGCGAGTTCTACCGTGTAGTGGAGGCGTTCAGCGAGGTCGCCGACAGCCTGGTGGTGGACACGGGCCGGCTCGGGGCCGAGGGCCGGCTGATCCTGTACGTGGTGCCCGCCGAGGGCGGCCAGCTCGACGACGAACTGGCCGGACGGCTGCGCGCCGCGCTGCGGGCGCAGTTGTCACCCCGGCACGTGCCTGACGAGATCCACCAGGTGCCAGGCATCCCGCGGACGCTGTCCGGGAAGAAGCTAGAAGTCCCGGTGCGCAAGATCCTGCTCGGTATGGCTCCCGAGCGGGCCGCGGACCCGAACGCCCTGGCTAATCCGGAGGTCCTGAAGTACTTCGGCGGCTAACACGGACACAAAGCGGCTAACACGGACACAAAGGAGTGGACGCGATGGCGGACAGCAACGGCGATCAGGCGAGGGAAGCCCTGCTGGCCAAGGCAGGCCAGGCGTGGTGGGACGATCCCGCCCTGGACGCCCAGGTCCTGGGCGGGGACGGCGGGGACAACGTCTCCGGCTTCCTGCGGGCCTATTACCAGCGCGTCGCGACCGAGGACCTCGCCCTGCCCTCCCGGCTGGCGGCGGTAGCCGAGGCCCACGCCCGGCTGGGGGTGCGCCGGCCGCAGGGCCGGGCCCTGGTCCAGGTTCGTGAGCCGGGGAACGGCCACCTGGTCCCGGTCTCCGCGGGAAGCCTGGTGGTGGACATCGTCACCGACGACATGCCCTACCTGGTCGACTCGGTCATCACCGAGCTGAACCGGCACGAGGCCGAGATCTCGCTGCTCGTCCACCCGCTGCTGCGCGTGTGCCGTGACGTGACCGGCATGCTGCGCGGAGTCCTCGGCGTGTCCGCCGACGACGCGGACCCGCCCGACGTCGAGGCAGACGAGCTAGTTGAGTCGTGGATCCACGTCGAGATCGGACCGCCCCGGGACCGGGTTTCCGTCGATGAGCTGGCCGCCGACCTGCGGCACGTCCTCGACGACGTGCGCGTCGCGGTCGAGGATCAGGAGCGGATGGCCGCGGTGGCCGACCTCCTGGCCGATGATCTGGACGGGGAACCCGGCAGCGACGAGGCCGAATACGGGGAGTTGCTGCGCTGGCTGGCCGACGGCAACTTCCTGTTCCTCGGCTATCGCCAGTACGACCTGGTGACGACGGAGGAAGGCACCGGCCTGCGCGCCGTGCCGGGGACGGGGCTGGGCATCCTCCGCCACCACAGGAAGGGCCGAGCTCCACTGTTGAAGCTGTCGCCGCAGGTCGCGGCCAGGGCGCAAGACCCGAGCGAGCGTCTGGTGCTGGCCAAGGCCAACTCCAGGTCGACGGTGTACCGCGCCAACTACCTCGACTACGTCTCGGTCAAGAAGCGCGACGTGCTGGCCCCGGGGGGACGACCCCCCGGGACCCCCCCGATCCTGGGGGGAAACCTTTCCCCCCAGACCCCCTCGGCCCCCCAGACCCCCCCGCCAGGGCACGGGGTCGTCACCGGGGAGTACCGGTTCCTCGGCCTGTACGCGCATTCGGCGCACACCGAGCCCATCTCCGGCATCCCGGTCCTGCGGCGCAGGCTGGCGGAGGTCCTGGCCACCGCCGGGCTGTCCAGGGACAGCCACGACGGCAAGGACCTGGTCGAGATCCTCGAGGACTATCCGCGCGAGGAGCTCTTCGAGATCTCCGCCGAGGAGCTCACCCCCATCGCTCTGGGCGTGCTGCGGCTGAGCGAGCGCAAGCAGACCAGGCTCTTCCTGCGCCGGGACCGGTACGGCCGGTACATGTCCTGCCTGGTCTACCTGCCCAGGGACCGGTACACCACCAAGGTCAGGCTGCGGGCGCAGGAGATACTGAAGGAGGCGCTGGACGGCACCTCGCTCGACTACAGCGCGCAGGTGGGCGACTCGGCCCTGGCCCGCCTGTACGTGGTCATCAGGGGGGAGCCGGGGCGGCCCATCCCGCATGTGGACGGGGCGGCCCTGGAGCGGCGCCTGGCCGAGGCGGTCAGGTCGTGGGACGAGGACCTCAGCGTCGAGGCGAACCGCCTGCTCGGCGAGGAGCGGGCGGCCAAGCTGCTCGACATGTGCTCGGCCAGCATTCCCGAGACCTACAAGGCGGACGTCTCCCCTGACGACGCGGTCGATGACCTGTCCACCATGCTCGAGCTGCGCGAATCCGGGAAGGAATACGCGGTCAGGCTCGTGGAGGACCCGGAACGCTGGACGCTGGTGATCTACCGGCTCGGTACGCCGATCACGCTGTCGGATGTCCTGCCCCAGCTGCAGCACATGGGCCTGGAGGTCGTCGACGAGCACCCCTACAAGTTCACAGGGACCGGGAACAACCAGTCGTTCTGGGTCTACGAGTTCGGCCTGCGGGCCCCGGCGAATCCCGCCGCGGGCAGCGTGCGGGAGATCTTCGAGGGCGCGCTGACCGCGTTGTGGCAGGGCCAGACCGAGGACGACGGGTTCAACACCCTGGTCCTGGCGGCGGGCCTGGGGTGGCGCGAGATCAACCTGCTCCGTGCGTGCGCGAAGTACCTGCGCCAGGGCGGGATGCGGTTCAGCGAGGACTACGTTCAGCGAGTCTTGCGGTCCAACCCGGCGATCACGCGCCTGCTGGTCCGGCTGTTCGAGTCCAGGTTCGACCCGGCCAGGCAAGACGGCGTGACCGAGCGCTGCGAGGCGATCGCCGAGGAGATCCGCGGCCAGCTCGACGAGGTGGTCAGCCTGGACGCCGACCGGATCCTGCGGCAGTACCTGGCGCTGATCGACGCGACCCTGCGGACCAACTACTACCGCATGGACAGCCCGGGCAGCCAGGCCGGGCCGCGCCCGCTGGTGCTCAAGCTCAACGCCAGGGCCGTGCCGGGGCTGGTCGAGCCACGCCCCATGTTCGAGATCTTCGTCTACTCGCCGCGGCTGGAGGCGGTCCACCTGCGGTTCGGCCGGGTGGCGCGCGGCGGCCTGCGCTGGTCGGACCGCCAGGAGGACTTCCGCACCGAGGTCCTCGGCCTGGTGAAGGCGCAGGAGGTGAAGAACGCGGTCATCGTCCCCTCCGGGGCCAAGGGCGGGTTCGTCTGCAAGCGGTTGCCCGACCCGTCCGACCGCGAGGCGTACCAGGCCGAGGTACTGGCCTGCTACAAGACGTTCATCGCGGCCATGCTCGACGTGACCGACAACATCGGCGCCGACGCGGTGGTCCCGCCGCCCGATGTGGTCAGGCTTGACGGCGACGACCCGTACCTGGTGGTGGCGGCGGACAAGGGCACCGCCACCTTCTCCGACACCGCCAACGAGGTCGCCGGCCTCTACGGGTTCTGGCTGGGCGACGCCTTCGCCTCCGGTGGATCCGAGGGCTACGACCACAAGAAGATGGGCATCACCGCGCGGGGCGCCTGGGAGTCGGTGAAGGTCCACTTCGCGGCCCTGGGCATGAATCCCGCTACCGACGACTTCACGATGACCGGCATCGGCGACATGTCCGGCGACGTGTTCGGTAACGGCGTGCTCCTGTCGGAGCGCATCAAGCTGGTCGCGGCGTTCGACCACCGGCACGTGTTCATCGACCCGAACCCCGACCCCGCGGCCGGCTTCGCCGAGCGGGCCCGGATGTTCGAGCTACCCAGGTCCTCGTGGGCGGACTACAACCCCGCGCTGATCTCAGCGGGCGGCGGGGTCTGGCCGCGCAGCGCGAAGTCGGTGCCCGTGTCGCCGCAGGCGCGGACGGTCCTGGGCCTCGCCGAGGGCGTCGTCGCGCTGTCGCCGGACGAGCTGATCTCGGGCATCCTGGCCGCGCCCGTCGACCTGCTGTGGAACGGCGGGATCGGCACCTACGTGAAGGCCAGCTCCGAATCGGACGCCGATGTGGGAGATCGGTCCAACGACGCGGTGCGGATCGACGGGGCCCGGGTGCGCGCGCGGGTCATCGGCGAAGGCGGCAACCTGGGCCTGACCCAGGCCGGCCGGATCGAGTACTCGCTGGCCGGCGGGTTGGTGAACACCGACTTCATCGACAACTCGGCCGGGGTCGACACCTCCGACCACGAGGTCAACATCAAGATCCTGCTGGCCGATGGGATCCGGGCCGGGGTTATCGCCGCCTCCGCCCGGCACGAGTTGCTCGAGGAGATGACCGACGACGTGGCCGCGCTCGTCCTGCGGCACAACTACCGGCAGAACATGGCCCTGGCCGCGTCTCGGGCGCAGGCCGCCTCCCTGCTGCACGTGCACGCGCGGTACCTCCGCAAGCTGGTCAGGGACAAGCGGCTCGACCCGGAACAGGACGTGCTGCCGGGGGAGCGGGAGATCGCCGAGCGGCGGTCGGCCGGGGGCGGCCTGACCAACCCCGAGTTCGCCCTGCTGCTCGCGCAGACCAAGATCTCGGCCAGCGAGGAGGTGCTCGACTCGCACCTGCCCGACGATCCGTACCTGCGCCGGGTGCTGACCGCCTATTTCCCCGCCCCGCTGCGGACGTCCCTCGCCGACGTGATGGAGTCACACCGGCTGCGCCGCGAGATCATCACCACCTCGGTGGTCAACGAGATGATCGACACATCGGGCACGACGTTCGTGTTCCGGCTGATCGAGGAGACCGGCGCGTCCACCTCCAACCTCACTCGGGCCTGGCTGGTGGCCCGGGACGTGTTCGACATGCCGGCCTTCTGGGCCCAGGTCGAGGAACTGGAGGGCCACATCAGCCTGGCGGCGCAGATCACGCTGCTGCTTGAGGGGCGCAAGCTGACCGAACGCGCGGCCAGATGGCTGCTGCACAACCGGCGCCCGCCGTTCGACATTCAGGCCACCGTGGGCTTCTTCGCCGACGGGGTGCGGACCGTCCGGGCTGGACTGCCCAAGCTGCTCACCGGCCGGGACCTGTCCACCTTCGAGGAGCGCAGGGATTCCTACCTGGCCCTGAGCGTACCGGCGGATCTCGCCGAGCGGGTCGCGGCGATGGTGCCGACGTATTCCGCCTTCGACATCGTGCAGGTCGCGGCGCTCGCCGGGCGGCCCATCGAGGAGGCCGCCGACGTCTATTTCGACCTGGCCGACCGGCTCCAGATCACCCGGCTGCTTGACCGCATCACCGCGCTGCCGCGCGAGGACCGCTGGTCGACGGCGGCCCGGGCCGCCCTGCGTGATGACCTGTACGCGGCGCACGCGTCGCTGATCCAGGACGTGCTCGGGGTGAGCGGCTCGGGGATCGCCAGGACTCCCGAGGAGCGGCTGGCCGCGTGGACCTCGCGCAACGAGGCGGCGGTCGCGATGGCCGCCCAGACGCTCGGCGAGATCTGGGAGAGCGAGCGCTTCACGTTCACCACCCTGTCGGTGGCGCTGCGCGCCGTCAGGACCCTGGTGGCCGCCAGTTCCCTGCCGCAAGACTAGTAGCCGCCGCAGGACTAGTACGCGCGCCCGTAGGTGGGCGCGCCTGCGGAGGCGATGACCTGCAGCTTGGCGCCGTGCGTGGCGGATGCCGGGTCGACCGCGGCGAACTCGTAGGTCCAGTTGGCGTCCACCGCGTGGTGGCCACCCTCAGTGGGACCGGTGAGCGGGGTGAACGCGGCGGGGACCGGGATCGGTGCCCCGGCGGCCAGGCCTAGATGCGAGGTCGTGGTGTTCAGGTACATCCCGTACATCACCAGGGCCCCGCCGTCGGCGGTCTGCAGGCTGAACAGCGCGTAGTCGGTCCCCTCGAGCAGCCACTGGTACTCCAGGTTCCGCGCGGTTGCCGACCGGCCCTGCTCGGCCTGGGTCTGGTACCAGCCCGTGGTCAGCGGGCCGTCGGCGACCACCGCGATCGACGGGGCCGCCGTGCCGTTGTCGACCACGGCCGCCTGGGACGCCCCCACGACGTCGGGGGGAAGCAGCAGGTGCGAGTCGGCCGTGCTCAGCGCGACAGCGTAGCCGTCCTGGTCGCGGGCGATGGCCGGCAGCGGTCGATTGAGCACCACCGACCCGTCGACCGTCCAGGGCTGGCCGGGCCCGCGCTTCTCGAACAGCAGGATCGTGTTGGCCGTGGTGCCGGCCTGGGCGCCGGTTTCGGCCGTCCTCTGCACGGCCACCATGAACCACTCCGACCACGTGGTCAACGCCGGCACGTAGAAGACCGGCTGGCCGTACCGGTAGGTCGGGACCGGGGTGCTTCCCGCGGCCAGCGCCATGAACTGCTCATTGACGATCGCCCACTGCGCGTCTCCGACGATCGCCAGGCTCTGCGCCTTGTTCCCCTGGGCCGCGGCCGTGTGGCTCGCGGTGACGTAGGACTGGTAGGCGCTCTGCGCCGCGGCGAGGGTCAGGCCGTGGTAGGCGCCGCTGTCCGGGTTCGGGGGAGTCGCGGCCGCGGAACATCCGCTCGCGGCCAGCGCGATCACGGCGGCCAGGACGGTTGCTCCCCAGATCCCCCGGGACCGGCTTGCGATCGGGATCCTGGTGCTGC
>JBOHCK010000198.1:0-11380 GCA_050698755.1 Streptosporangiaceae bacterium
GATCGTGTTCTTCGGGAAGATCCTGGACTACAAGGGAGTCGAGGACCTGCTCGCCGCGTTCGCCGCCGTGCCGGCCGATGCGCCCGCGGAACTGGTCGTCGCCGGCCAGTGCGACGACCAGCCGATGAGGTCACGGCTGCGTGCGGCGGCCGGAGAGCGCGTCGTGCTGCGGCTCGGGCGCATCGCCGAGCAGGAGGTCGCGCCGCTGCTGGCGTCGGCCGACGCGGTCGTGCTGCCCTATCGCCGGGTCACCACGAGCGGGAGCGCCATGCTGGCGCTGGCCTACGCCCGGCCGCTCATCGTGCCGCAGCTTGACGCGTTCGCCGACTTCCCGGCCGAGGCGATCATCCGTTACGACGGGACGCCGGAGGCGCTGACCCCGGCGCTGACCTGGGTGGCCCGCGCCCGGACCCCGGCGCTGGCCGCGATGGGGGCCGCGGCCCGCGCCTACGCCGCCACGCTGTCCTGGCCTGACATCGCCGCGAGGACCAGGGCCGAGATGGCTTCGGTGCTGGCCGTCCGGGGGGTGGCGCGGTGACCGCGAGCGTCGAGACCCGGGCGGAAATCGTCTCGGGCCGCCGCCATGAGCCAGGGCACCGTGGACACCGGCCTCCGGGCTCGCGCTTCGTGGCGGGGAGCGTGCGCCGGCTGGTCAAGGAAAGCCTGTTCCGCAACACGGCCTTCCTCGTGATGAACGTCGGTTTCGGCGCGGTATGCGGCTTCGCCGCGCTGGCCATGCTCACCCGGTTCTACTCCGTCGAGGCGATCGGGCTCACCACGGCCGCCATGTCGGCGGGCGGCCTGATTTCGTCGTTCGGCCAGTTCGGCCTCAACTACACGCTGCCGCGCTTCCTGCCCTCGAGCACCCATCGCGCCGCGCTGATCAACACCGTGGTCACGGTGACCACGGTGTCGGCCGCACTGGGTGCCTGCCTGTTCCTGGTCCTTCCGCCGGCCACCAGGTTGTACGCGCTCGGCGGGGCCGTCCTCATCCCGGTGTTCATCGTCTCGACCAGCCTCAACGCCGCTAGCGCGCAGCTCGACAACGTGTTCATCGCGGACAGGCGCGTCCAGAACGTCACGATCGCCACCGCCGTCAGCAGCGTGACCCGGCTGGCCGCTCCGGCCGCCTTCATCTTCCTCGGGCTGGCCGGCGCGTTCGTCGCCCAGAGCACGACCGCCGTGGTCACCTTCATCGTCCTGGTGATCCTGCTGGTCCGGCAGGGTGATCGCCTCCGCCCGATGGTGAGCCTGGACGCCACGAGGGAACTGCGCCGCTTCTCCGCGGGCGCCTACGTCGGAGGGCAGATCGGCTCGCTGCCCGCGATGTTGCTTCCGCTGATCATCCTGTCCCGGTTCGGAGCAGGCCAGAACGCGTACTGGTACACGGCCATGGCCATCGCGGTGCAGCTCAACCAGTTGCCCGGGTCCGTGGCCCGGGCGCTGCTCGCCGAGGCGGCGCACCGGCCGGCCGAACGCCGGGCCCTGATCCGCCGCTCGTGCGTCCTGATCGGGTCGGTCATGGGACCGGTGCTGGTCCTCGCCTACTTCGCGGCCCCGCTCGGGCTGGCCATCCTCGGGCACCGGTATTCGGTGGCCAGCCTGACGCCGCTGCGCTGGCTCATCCTCGCGGGGGTCATGACCAGCGTCAACTACGTGACCGGGACGATCCTGTACATCGCGAAGAAAACGCTCGCCATCGCCGTGATAAACGCCGTCGACGCGGTGATCGTCGTGGGGCTGGCCGCCACGCTGGCCCGCAACAGCGCCGACGTCGCCGTGTACTGGCTGATCGGCGAAGCCGTCCAGCTGGTCCTCTTCGCGGCCTACGCCGCCCGGTCGCTGCGAGGAGTCCACGGCCGCTGGGAGGCGCTCGGTGATGAGCGCCCGGCGGAACGAACCAACGAGCAACCAACCGAAGAAAGGTGTGGCGCATGCGCGTGAAAGTCGTCAGGCCCGGCGACCTGGGACCCGAAGAGGCGCGCCTGTGGTCCGCTTTCCAGCTATCGCAGCCGATCATGTCGAATCCGTTCCTGTCCCTGACCTTCGCGCAGACGGTGGGCCGGTTCCGGCCTGCCGCCAGGGTGGCGGTGGTGGAGGATGACGGCCGGACCGAGGCTTTCCTCCCGTTCGAGCTGGCCCCGGGCAAGGTCGCGGTGCCGATCGGCTGCCCCATGAATGACCTGCAGGGATTCGTCGGCTCGGGCGCTGCGTTCGACGCCAGGGCCGTGGTGCGGAAGTCCGGCCTGCGGGGGTGGCGATTCCTGCACGTGCCGGCCGATCAGCAGGCCCTGATGCCGCACCAGTACCAGGAGACGGTGGTCAGGTGCCCGGTCATCGATCTTTCCGGCGGGTACGAGCAGTACCAGCAGAGCATGGCCAAGACGGCGACCTACAAGAACGCCAGGAAGAAGCAGCGGAGCCTCGAGCGTCAGGCCGGGCCCGTCCGGCTGGCCTGGGGCACGCCCGACCAAGCGCATTTCGACCAGCTGGTCGACTGGAAGCGCGGCAAATACGGCGGCGCGCGCCGGCTGTTCTCCGACCCGGCGGCCCTGCGCATCATCGAGGCCCTCGCGACCGCCGCCGCCGACGACTGCCGGGGCATCCTCAGCGTGATGTTCGCCGGCGAGCGGCCCATCGCCAACGTGCTCGGCCTGGCGGGACCCGCCGGCCTGTCCGCGTGGTTCTCGTCGTATGACCCCGACTGGCAGCAGTTCTCGCCCGGCACGATCATGTGGTACCTGCTCGCCGAACAGGCCGCGGCCACGGGATTCACCCGGATAGATTTCGGCGGCGGGCAGGACGGCTATAAGTTCAGCCTGGCCAATACGTCTTACCCGGTGGCCGGGGGCGCCGTATGGGCGAACCGGGTCGAGCGAGCCGCGCGCGGGTTTTACCGGCACGCGTCGGCACGCTCCCCGTGGAGCGGGTCTCCGTGGAGCGGGTTCCCGTGGAGCGGGTTCCCGTGGAGCGGAACCAAGGACAGCCGGCAGGCGGCACTGGGGCTCGCGTCATGAAGCGCGCCGGCTCCCTTACCGAACGTCGGCCCGTACGGATCGCGGTGGTGATTCCGGCCGGTCCCGGGGACGATATCGCCGACACCCTGGCCAGCGTCCTGCGGTACACCGATTCCTCCCGGGTCGTCGTCGTCGTGGATGACACCTCGTCAGCGACCGCCAGCTATCCCGAACTGACCCCCGACGTCACGGTCATGCGGGCCGGGCGGGCGAAGCCGGGCACCCAGGGCGGGCTCTGGGTCAAGACGGCCCCCGCCTACCGCTGGATTCTCGACAGGTACCAGCCCGGCATGGTGCTGCGCCTGGACGCCGACGCCGTCATCCTCGGACCCGGCCTGGAAGCAGCAGCGGAACAGGCGTTCCGCCGTAATCCCGGGGCCGGGCTCCTCGGCGCGTACCGGGTCGGACCCGACGGCGGGCGCCGGGACTTCCGGCCCGCGGCCAGGCAGCTGCGGGCCGAGATCGGGCCGCGCGGTCTGCGCCGTCCGAGCCTTCGGGCCGGACTCCGGCGCTACGTCCGGCTCGCCCGCCGGCACGGGTACGTCGACGGAGAGCACGTGCTCGGCTGCGCGTTCCTGCTCCGCGCCGAGGCCATCAGGGACATCTACCTGGCCGGCTGCTTCAGCCGGCCCTGGCTGGAGGCCAGCAGGCTGGGCGACGACCAGATCATGTCCCTGCTGGCGGTCGCGGCCGGCCATCAGATCGCGGACTTCGGCGGACCGGCGGACCCCCTGGCGGTGAAATGGCGGGGACTGCCGGCGCATCCGTCCGAGCTTCTCAAGCAGGGAAAGCTGGTGACCCACTCGGTCCGGTCCTGGGGCGACCTGACCGAACGGCAGATCAGGGGAACCTTCGCGGCGGCCAGAGCCTTGGCCGGCGGCGCTGGGTAGGGGCATCGCATGTCCCGGGTCCTCCACGTGATCTCGCCGCACCTCGACGACGCGGCGCTCAGCTGCTGCCTGTTCATGGCCGCGCACCCTGGGTCCTACCTCACCACCGTCTTCGCCGATGGCCCCGCATCCGTCCGGCCGCTGACGCCATGGGACCGGGCCTCGCGGTACTTCACCGCCGGGGCCGACGTCATGGGCACGCGGCGCGGGGAAGACACCAAGGCGGCGGCGCTCATCCAGGCCACCGCGCGCCACCTGCCCTACTGGGACCGCCAGTACCGCAACGACCGCTACGGATACACCGGGCTCCCGGATCGGGATCTCCCGGAGGCGGTCGCGGAGGATCTGCTGCGGCAGGGCCGGGACCTGGCGGCCGACGGCTGGGTGATCCCGCTGGGGCTGGGACATCCCGACCACCGGCTAGCCGCCGACGCCGCGCTGATCGCGGCCGAGCGCTGGCTGCCGGTCCAGCCCGTGTACGTCTATGAAGAGCTCCCGTACGCGGCCGAAGACCCGGCCGAGGTCGCGGGGCGGAAGTCGCGCCTCGCGGAGCGGGGTCTCGCGCTGGAGGAGGACCCCGCCCTGGAGCGGCTCGACGACCGCGCGTTGAAGAAGGCAGTGTTCCGGTGTCATGCCTCGCAGCGGCGCCAGCTCCGCCGGCGGGCCAGGAGCGCGATGCGCACGCCGGAGCGGGCGTGGAGGCTGGTCCGCGCCGGCTAGCAGGTAGCGCCGCGCCGACCACGTTCCGGCCGCTGATGAGGGAGCTTAGCCAGCCCCCGCCAGCGCCCGCCACGGCGTAGATTGCCAATGCGGTCGTCGAGTTCGTCTACGGCGGTCTAGCCGCTAACCCGCGGCCGGTCGGAGGGGAGCTGCATCTGGAACTCACCGGTTACCACGCAGCCCGTCGAGGCGACTTCCGCATCATCAACCGAATCGACGACCAGCGGCGCAGCGTCGTCGTCACGGTCATCGACCATCGCGCCGACGCTTATCGACGCAGGTGACGTGCCAGTCAAGAGGGCAGGTGAACCCAGATCGCCCGACGCATTCCGCATCCTGCCAGCAGACCTGTAGACGCTCGCGCCCTATGAGCGGCGGTCCCTGCGCTCGTCTTGGAGGTGCTACCGCTGGTTCGCGGCCTGCGAGCGCTGCGTTTGGCTTCGCCGGTAAGCGCGAGCGTAGGGGTTGATCGTCCCGGGGGAGTACGGTAAAACTGGCGTCGCCGGTCAGCGGCCTCACCGCAGTGAAGTGGGTGTGGTCCAGCGACAAGATCCTGGCCGTCTTGTGCCGGGCCGCCTGCACCATGATCGATGCGTCAGTCAGCCCTAGTTGCATGTCGCCGTATTTCACCGCGACCTCGGACGCCAGCTTGAAGTCATCGTCGGTGAACGGGGCGAGCCGGTACGCTGGCGATCGCAGCTCGGCCAGCACCGCCTGCTCTGCTTTCGCGCCGAGCCTGGTGAGGATGAAGTAGTCCAGCTCGGCCAGGACCAGCGGAGACAGCACCAGTGGCCCGCCGTCACGCTCAACCGCGGCCCGCGCGGCCTGGTGCTCGGGTTGGCGGCGGTTGAAGATGGCGTACAGCCCGCTGGTATCGGCGACGATCACCGCTCTATCCCGGCCGCCCCCAGCCCGGCAGCCAGCGCGGCATCGATCTCAGCGGCCGTTACCGGGTCGGCATCCAGAATCCCGAAGTCCGGCATGACCGGGCCGGCCTCCTCGGCGAGGACCCGGCGGATGCCCTCCCGGATCAGTTCGGCTTCTGATTGTTGCCGCCTGCGTGCGGCAGCTTTGAGTGCCTGCATGTCGGCGTCAGGCAGGTAGACCGTCGTCTTCACCATACGGACAGTTTACCATACGTGCCATATATAGTCACCGGACGTGGATGATTGGGTAACGCCGGTTCAGCGCCTCAGCCTGCGCCCGATCTCCCGGGCGGGAGCGCCGACCAGGAGGCGGGAAAGCGGCGGACGGTAGCGGCGCGTTCCCGCGAGCGCCCGCGACGCCCCGCCGTCCACCCCCCTCAGCTCAAGCCGGGGCAGCAAGTGCTGCCACCCGTTCTTCCTCGCGTCCCGGTACCGCAGCACCCAGTAGTCGATCGAGTCAAGACCGCCGACCCACATCGGCGTGGCGCAGGCCCACCCCCACGGGATGCACAGGTCCTCCAGCCATACCCCGCGCCCGGAAGCTTTAACGACGGCGACATCCTCCGGCGGCAGGGGCTTCAGCAGGAACGGCTGGCCTGTCACCACCTCCCGGCCCCGCTGCCGGCCGTTCCGGATCACCGCGGGCCACGGGATCGGAGCGTCCGTGGGCCACGGGTGGCACAGGACCTCGAGCCCCTCGTCCAGGTAGCGCCGCGCGTGCGCCTGCTCGCTCGCGCCGAACCGCATGGCCAGGTCCCGCCACCGGCCGAGGTGATACAAGCCGGTGTCGGTCAGCCCGTAGTTCTTCAGCCTGGTCAGCCCGCCGTCGGCCGGCGCGAGATCGTCGGTGAGCTTCTTGTCGCGGGACAAGAATTGCATCAGGATATTGACGCAATGCGGATGGGCGGCGAACAGATCGCAGGATCGTGCCACCAGGTCGTCATCCCACCACATCAGCTGGAAATCGCCCTGCAGCAGGTGCAGCAAATCAAAATCCCGCGCCATGGCGTAATCGAACGCCATCGTATACGCCTGGTAAAGCCCGCCGACCTTACGGTTGTCGAGCAATTCGTTCGAGGTCCGCAAGATCAGGTCCATCCGGGGATCGGAGTCCGCCATCCGCTGCAGCGCGGCCCGGAGCCCGGCCTGGGGACTGGCGTTGTCTATGACCAGAACCTGGTCGTGAGGGGCGAGGGCCCGGACCGACCTGACGGTGTTGAGGAAGTACCTCGGAAGGCCATGGCCGACGACCACGTGCAGCACCCTCGGGCCGTTCTTTTCTTCCGGATTGCCCATTTTGTTCCTCTGCCCGCGACCGCTATTCCCAAAGGCAATGCTACTCTGGCGGGTAACTCGTATAGCTGAGCCAGAGGGGGCAGGGTGTGCCGGAAAAGGGCCTGGTCAGCTTTGTCATAATTGCGTATAACGAGGCAGCGAACATTGCCCGGGCGATCTCCGCCATCCTGGCTCTCGACGACCTCGGCGCGCACGAGGTCATCGTCGTCGATGACGGCTCCCGCGACCGGACGGCACAGATCGTCAAGGAGATCGCGGCCGCCAGCGAGGCCGTCCGGCTGGTCGAACTCGGCACGAACCGCGGCCGCGGCTTTGCGCGCCGCACAGGAATAGCGCAAGCGCGCGGAGAGTATGTCGCCACCGTTGACGCCGACATCATCCTGCCCGGTGACTGGCTGGCCCGGGCCCGCGCCGCGATACAGGCTCACGACGCCGTAGGGGGAACCCCGGTCCCCGACGGGGACGTCGCCTACCTGTACAGGAAGTTCCGGCTGGCGCCCCGGACCGTCGCCAGCGCTACCACGGTGACCGGCAACAACGGCCTGTACCGTCACGAGGTATTCCAGCTCGTGGGCTTCGACGCCGAACTGCGCGAGGGCGAGGACATCGCGCTGAACCACGCCATGAAGCAGAACGGCTTGTCGGCCGCGACCATCCCCGGGCTCCTCGTCCGCCACCAGGAGAACAAGTCGTTCCGCACGTCCATGCGCTGGCTGTTCGAATCGGGTGCGGGCGCTACCCGGCAGCTGATGACCTACCGCGAGATACGCCAGCCCGACCTCGCGACGGGCGCCTTCGCGGCGGCGGCGGCGCTCGGCGTTCTCGCGGCGGCCCGCGGGCACCGGCTGACCGGAGCGGCGCTTCCCGCCGGATTCGTCCTGGCCGCCAGCGTGCAGCACGTGCGCACCCGGTTCGAGACCCCGGTGGCCGACTGGCCCAGGCTCGCGCCTGCCATCGCCGCCGACAGCGCGCTGCTCGCGTCTTACTTCGCGGGCCGGCTCGCCGGGCTGGCCGGGTGGCGCCGTCGGCTTCCCTGATTCCGGAGACGCGCGGAAAGATCAACCCCATGACCCCGAACGAACATCAGGCCCGAGTCGAGGTGCTGACGCGGGCGTGCACGTCGACCGGAAGCATCCTGGACCACGTGACCCCCGAGCAGCTGGGGTTCCCGACGCCGTGCGGCAACTGGCCCGTGCGCGAGCTGGTCAATCACATCGTCGGAGCGACCCGCTTCTTCGCCGACCTCGCGGAGTGGGGATCTTCCCCGCAGGGGCAGGAATGGCCCGTCTACGCCGAAGGGGATTTCGCTGCGGCGTTCGGCGAGCAGGCCCGCCGGGCCGTAGCCGCCTTCTCGGCCCCGGGGGCGATGGAGCGGATGATGGTAACCCCCGCCGGACGCCTGCCGGGATGGCAGTGCATCCAGGTCGCCACGGAGGAGATCTTCGTCCACGGCTGGGATCTCGCCCGGGCCACCGGCCAGGCCATGCCCGATGGGGGCGTAGCCGACGCGTTGTTGTCCTCGGAGTGGATGATGTCACTGTGCGATGAGGTCAGGAATGACGGCACAGCACCGTACGCGGCCGCGATCGACGTTCCTGGCGAGGCGCCCGCCGGCGACCGGCTGGCCGGCTTCCTGGGGCGCGATCCGAACTGGTCCAGCGCACTCTAGGGTTCGGGCTGCGCCTGACGCTCGTGCTCCTGGACCAGGCGAGCGACGAAATCAGCCCTGCGCTGGCGTTCCTCGGCGGCCAGGTCCGGCACTCGCGCCGGGTATCGCTCCCAGTCGGTCTGGGGGTCGACCTCCGGATTACCGAGGACAGCGGCATCGACGCGGACGGGCGCGCCGGTTACCAGGGCGAGATTGAGCGCGTCACTCGGACGGGCATCGACCTCGACGACCCGGCCCTGGCTCTCGACCACCGCCACCGCGTAGTAGACGCCGTCGACCAGCCGGGTGATCCGCACCTCGATCAGCCGCGCCCCGGCGGCGGCGACCAGGTTCGCGGTGAGCTGGTAGCTCATGGGCCTGGGCATTTCGACGGCCTCGATGCTGCAAGCCAGGGCGATGGCCTCGGCCGACCCGGTGAACAACTGAAGCCGGCGGGTACCGTTTCGTTCCTGGAGCACGACGATGTGCGGGCGGCGAAGGGGGTCGTCCGGCCCGTCGGACCGGCGGACATCGATTACTTCGGCCTCCACCCAGGCGGATTCTGTCGCAGCCGACATGGCGGTTACCTCCCTCTCGTGGTCGATGCACGACGCAAGCCGCGGGGCCAGCGCGCCGCGAGCCTGGTGCAGCCGGGCCTTGACGGCCCCGACGCTGATCCCGAGTTCCAGCGCGGACTCGGCGTGAGTGAGCCCCTGCCAGTAGAAGGCGAGCACTGCCGCGCGCTGGCCCGGGGCCAGCGTGGCGACCGCCTCCCGTACCCGCCGGACCAGCTCGGCGGCCTCCGCCCGCTCCGCCGGGCCTGGCTCGGCGTCGGGATACTCCTCGGGCAGCGGCCCGGCCGGCGCCTCCCGGAGCCAGCGGCGAGCCACGTTCAGCGCGATCCCTGCGTACCAGGCGCCGAACTGGCGGGCCGAGCGCAGCCGTCCCAAACCGATCAGGGCCGCGACGGTGGCCTCCTGGGTGACATCGGCGACCAGTTCATCGGCGCCGAGCAGCCGCCGGGCCAAGGCCATGACCATCCCCCGGTGCCGGTCAGCCAGGCAGGCGAAGGCCTCTTTGTTCCCCGCGCGGGCAGCCGCGACCAGCTCCGCGTCGCTCGGGGATGCCAAATCAGCCACGCCCTATAGTGCCAGTACCGGCCTCCAGGGTTAGTTTCCGCCGTCGCATCCATCGCCCTCCCCGCGTGCGCTGAGTTACCCTGTGCCTGGCAGCGTGGTGAGGAGGCGTCGATGATGTCAGGGCCGGAAGGCGAGATGGCGGCACGCGCCGCCGATCGAGGCCACATGCGGGCGTCAGACGCGGACCGCAACCGAGTGGTCGACGTGCTCAAGGCCGCCTTCATCGAGGGCCGGCTGACCAAGGACGAGCTGGATGCGCGAGTGAGCCAGACGCTGGCGGCGCGGACCTACGCCGAACTGGCTGCACTCACCGCCGACATCCCTCCGGGCACGAAGCTGGCCCGCCATCCGCAGCCGGATCGCGCGCCGGCGCCGCAGCCGACGCACTGGGTGTCGCACCGGGCCGTCAAGTCGGGCGCAGCCACGATCGCGGGCATCGCGGTGGCGGTCGCCGTCACCGGGACGGCTCTTGGCAATCCCGCGGTGGGCGTGATCCTGGCGGTATTCGTGGTGATGCTGGCGGCCCTCGCGTCAGCGCTCGTGGGCTCGCTGGTGGGCGCGACCCTGATGCTCGAGTCCCGCCGGCGCCGGAAGCGCTCCCGCGGTCAGTCCCCGACGCGGCCGGGATCTGGCGCGAGTACTGATCAGGCGTCCCAGCGCCCGCCGGTGGCTGGTCCGTTCCCGGCGCGCGATCCCGGTGAGCAGTACACCACCGAAGCTACGCGAATCCGTCGTCCTCGCCTGCGACCCTCTCGTCAGGCGACGGTGATGTTGGAGGCGCGCAGCGCGGTGTACCAGGCGGTGTAGTCCTGGGCGGTGGTGCCGTAGTGGGCGCCGGGCTGGAGCAGGTTCGACAGGGTGATGAAGTCGTTGAGCATGGTCACGTAGGCGCCGCGGCCTGTCGTGGGGAGCAGGTTCGGGTGGGCCAGGATGGTGCGGGCCTGGGTGGCGACGGTGCGGGCGTCGGCTTCGAAGACCAGGTGGTTGGCGACCGTGGTGGCCTGGTTCTCGATGACCAGGGAGCCGGCCATGGTATCGACGTCCTGGTTGAGGGTGACCTGGGCCTGTCCGCCGGGGGAGGTGAGCCAGCGCAGTGACGGGTCGGCGGCCAGGGCGTGGGCGGGGGCGGCTGCTTCGGTGCGGGCGGTGTGGCTGGCGGGGGCGGCGTGGTGGGTGGTGAGGCTGCAGCCGGAGACCAGGAGGGCCACGGTGGCGAGGGCGCCGGCGAGGCGGGTGAGCTTCATGTCGTCCTCCGGGTCTGGCTTCCGCTTTTGGCTGATGGGTTCAGCCTGTGCGGCGGGGGTAGCGGCGCCGTTTGCCGGAAAGTTGCAGGCCGGTTGCAGTGCAAACGATTGCCAGGCAGGGGTGCGCCCCGGGCTCGGGATGCGGCGGGGACGGCCCGCGCCGTGCGCCATGGGGTGGCCAGCCAGGGACTCTGGCTTAGTGCCCTGCGGTTGCGGTTCGGCGGGACCTGCGCAGCCCGATGACACCCGCGGTAACCAGCAGCAACCCGGCCGCCAGCGTCCCAGCCCAGGGGATCAGGCCGGGAGCGGTGTCGCGTGGTGCCGTCCCGCCCAGGCCCGTGGCGGCGCCTCCGGTCGGCGTGGCCTGGCTGCCTGCCGCGTCGGTCAGGATGTCGACCTTGAGCCCGGAGGAGCCGTCAAGGACGACAATCGTGTGCACCGAGCCGTCCGCCAAGCTGACGGACATGGAGACCTTCTCACCCGACGCCATGAACTGCACG
>JBOHCK010000199.1:0-11379 GCA_050698755.1 Streptosporangiaceae bacterium
AGCGCCTTGGCGGCCGGCTTGCCCGCGATGCCCTTGGAGGTCAGGTCGATGAGGATCAGGTGGTTGTCCGTGCCGCCGGAGACCAGGTCGTAACCGCGGGCCAGGAGCGCGTCAGCCAGCGCGGCGGCGTTGGCCACCACCTGGTGCGCGTAGTCGCGAAAGCTGCTCTCTGCTGCTTCGTGCAGCGCCACCGCGATCGCGGCCGTGGTGTGGTTGTGCGGGCCGCCCTGCAGGCCGGGGAACACGGCCCGGTCGACCGCGGACGCGTGCTCGGCGTCGGACATGATCATGGCGCCGCGCGGGCCGCGCAGCGTTTTGTGAGTGGTCGTGGTGATGACCGCGGCGTACCCGGCCGGCGAGGGGTGCGCACCGCCGGCGACCAGCCCGGCGATGTGCGCGATGTCGGCGACCAGGATCGCCCCGGCCTCGGCGGCGATCGCGGCGAAGGCCGGGAAGTCGATCGTCCGCGGGATCGCCGTCCCGCCGCAGAAGATGATCTTGGGGTGCTCCTTGAGCGCGAGGTCGCGGACCTCGTCCAGGTCGACCCGGCCGGTGTCGGGGCGGACCCCGTACTGGACGGAATGGAACCACTTCCCGGTCGCCGAGACGGTCCAGCCGTGCGTGAGGTGGCCGCCCATCGGCAGCGCCATGCCCATGATGGTGTCCCCCGGCTGCGCGAACGCCAGGTAGACGGCGAGGTTCGCGGGCGAGCCCGAGTACGGCTGCACGTTGGCGTGGTCGACGCCGAACAGCGCCTTGGCCCGGTCCCTCGCGATCACCTCGAGCGGGTCGATGAGCTGCTGGCCCTCGTAGTACCGGCGGCCCGGGTAGCCCTCGGAGTACTTGTTGGTCAGCACGCTGCCCGAGGCCTCGAGCACCGCCAGCGACACGTAGTTCTCCGACGGGATGAGCCTGGCCTTCTCGTACTGCCTGCGAGCCTCATCGTTGATGAGGCCTGCAATCTGCGGGTCAGTGCGTTCGACGTTCGGGATGGGCGGGTTATGCATCACGGACCTCCTCGGTGATGAGGCTACACACCCCGGCCGCCGCAGGTCACTGGGGCGGGGACCAACGTTCGTTCGGTACCGTCGTTCCGGGTACCGACGCGAGGCAGGAGTGCGACATGGCCACCAAGATCATCCTGGACTGCGACCCGGGGATCGACGACGCACTGGCGATCGCCTTCGCGCACGGGCATCCGGACATTGAACTCCTCGGGCTCACGACGGTGGCCGGCAACGTCGGGCTGGCCCAGACCACGGCGAACGCGCTCGCGGTGTCCGAGTTCATCGGCGCGGCGAACACGCCGGTGACCGCCGGGTGTGCCGGGCCCTTCCTGCGTCCCGCGCTGGACGCGCGGGAGGTGCACGGCGAGTCGGGCCTGGGCGGGGCCGTGCTGCCGGCGCCGGCGGCCGGCCCGGCGGCCGGGCATGCCATCGACTTCATCATCGACACCGTCCGCGCCGATCCGGGCGAGATCACCTTGGTGGGCACCGGGCCGCTGACCAACATCGCGCTGGCGGTGCGGCGGGAGCCGCGGCTCCCCGGCTGGGTGCGGGATTTCGTGATCATGGGCGGGTCGTCGGGGCGCGGCAACACGACGCCGGCCGCCGAGTACAACATATGGGCCGACCCGGAGGCCGCCGCGATGGTGTTCGGGGCGGGCTGGACGGTGACCATGCTGGGGCTTGACGTGACCATGCGGACCGGAGCCTCCGCGGCGGTGCTGCAACGGATGCGCGAGCTCGGGCCGCTCGGCACCGTGCTGCTGCTCCCGGCCCTCGAGCAGTACCTGTCGGTGGGCGATTCCTCCGGGCCGCCGGTGCACGACGTGTGCGCGGTGGCCTGGGTGGCGCAGCCCGACGTGTTCGGGCTGGTCCCCGCCCGGGTTGACGTGGAGACCACGGGACGGCTGACCTCGGGGATGACGGTGACCGAGTTCGGTATCGAAGGTGAGGGTAACGCCCGGGTGGCGATGGAGATCGACGTGGCGGGCTTCTGGGAGCTCACGCTCGGGGCGTTCGGCCGGGTGGCCGCGACGATGCCTGCGTGAGGCGTCACTGAGCCTGGGCGAGCAGGTTTTGGTCCTCGCCGAGCTCGACCTCGCCGCTGAACTCCAGCTCCTCGCTGTGCCACACCGTGTGCTCCGCCGCCTCGACGAGGTCGGCGTAGTTCCACCGCAGGCTGGCTCCGCCCGGGGTGCTCAGCGACACCTCCCCGGACCGGCACCAGATGGTCAGGCCGCGGCCGACGGACAGGACCGACAAGTCGGAGGTCGGCTGGTCGGCCCGCAGCAGCCCGCCGAACCCGCGCTCGCTCAGCATCGCCTCGAGCTCCCGTGCGGCCTGGCGCGCGCTGAGCCGCACGCTGGCCCGGGCGGCCGAGACGTCGGCGGAGAGGGTGTACGCGCGCAGGCCGGTCGCGTCCGCCAGGCGGGCGTGCGCGAGCGGGGCGGGCACCGCGAACCAGACGGCCTTCCCGCGCCTCCCCCACCCGCCCAGCCGGGCCCGCGTGGGATGATGTCCCCACCGGCCACCCGACAGCTCGTGCACGATCTGCAGCCCGCGTCCGGTCACGGCCTGGATCGACGCGCTGGACGGAGACGGCGGGGAGCCGTGCCGCCACCCGCGGACGCAATCGAAGACCTTGCAGACCAGTTCCCGGCGGGCGCCGAGGCCGCGCAGGTACAGCCAGAGCTCGGGACCGCAATGATCCTGGGGAGGCTCGTCGTCCTGCGGGGTCCGTGGGGCTGGTGGGGCTGGTGTGCTCGATGGGTCTTGTGGGATCCGCGGGGTCTGCTGGGTCTGTGGTTCCCGTGGGGCCGGGTCGGCGGAAATCTCGTGCTCGCCCTCCACGTCCGCTGCCACGGACACGAGCCGATTACCCCCTCCGCCGACTCCGGCCACCGCGTGCGCGTGCAGTGTGTTGGCCGCGAGTTCGCTGGCCATCAGGATGCAGTCATCGAGGAGGTCCGGCTCAAGCCCGACCTCCGAGACCGCGTCCCTGAACACCTGCCGCGCGACTGACGCACACGTCGCGTCGGCCGGAAGCGGCCACGCCTGGCAGTTACCCGCGTGAACGCCTCGCCAACTGCTAATGCCCTGCTTCATACCTGACGCCTCCGGCCATCAATATTTGATAGACCCGCCGGCTGGAGGGGGGATGCCGTCGGCAGTTTACCTGCGAACACGATACCTGGTTTTCGACTCTTAATCTGTGAAACACAGGTTATGACTCGGCTGACCCACTTCGCAATATCAATGGCATCATTCTTTTTATCCCAGTTCAATACAGGAGTACCATACTGGATATATCGAATATTTCGGACATAAGCTGTCTATACCGACGTTTTCCGCCGAATGGGTACCGGGCGTTGCGTTAACCATGGTGCTCGCGATGTTCGTGCGCCCTTAGTGGCTGTATTGCGAGGATTGGTGGTTTATAGGTGTTTCGCGTCTGGCAATTAGTTGAACCTGCATGTACAGTCACGGTTGGGAACCTTCCGGTTACCCCACGGGCCACGAGACAGGCCAGCACGACAGAAAGCCCCCGGTGGGTGCATCCACCTGGGGGCTTTCCGTTGGGGCTTTCCGTTGCCGCCACGACCGCTACTTCAGGTCGTAACGTCCCGCCTTCACGTCGGCCAGGAACTCGGCGAACGAGTCCCGCCCGACCACGTGTGCGCCCCCCTCGGGTCGCTTGCTGTCCCGGACGGCGGTCACGCCGGGCAGGTTGGCCGCGATCTCCACGCAGCCTCCGTTGTGCGCACTGCGGCGCGCCTTCCGCCAGATGGCCTGAGACAGGTCGGTCATCGCTTAACTCCATTCGTTTAGCCAGATGTTCGAGGTAGCCCGTGGTATCTGCAGGCTCAAGCGCGGCGTCTGTGGCGCGCTCGAACGATTCGATATACCCCTGCACGGACTCGGGCTTGCTCACCTCCTCTATCGAGTAGTCGGTTTCCACGAAGACCAGGCTCGGCTCGTCATCGCGGAAACCGAAGATGTTGACCATGGACACGATCCCGGTCGGCGGCCCGTCCTCGAACCGCTGGATGCGCAGCTGCACGTTGCGGTGGGAGCCGAGCGCCACCAGGTGCTCGACCTGTTCCCTGCGGTCCTCGCGGATCCCCCACCGGTACAGCAGGGACGCCTCGGTGATGACCGCGCTGACCATCGGCGCGGTGCCGTCCTTGCGGTCGAGGATCTCCTGCCTGCGCAGGCGGGAATCGACCGCCTTGCGCCGGTAAGCCGGGGGCCGCGGCCCCGACCTCATCAGCGCCTCGGTGTAGGCGGGGGTCTGCAGCAGTCCGGGCAGCACCAGCGGCATGAAGACGCGGATCGTCGTAGCGTCGTTCTCGTAACCGGGGAACTCGCCGTCGAAGATCTCGGGATACTCACGCCACCAGGGCCTGGCCCGGGCCCGGATGGCCAGGTCCTCGATCTCGTCCCGCTTATCGCCTTCGATGCCGTAGATCCGGATCAGGTCCCGGATGTCGCTCATCTCCGGGCGCTTCCACTGATTCGCCTCGAATCGGCCGACCTTGCCGCGGCCCCAGTTCAGGATGTCGCAGGCGTGGTTGGCGGTGTACCCAGCCCTGATCCGCGCCGTGGTCAGCTCGCGAGCCAGCCGGCGCTTGGCGATGGTGGCGCCGTAGGCATCATCGCTCATTTGGATCCCCTTCTTGACAGGAAGCCTGTCATGCCCTACACGGTACCCAACTTGCGAATCGCAAACCAGTGTCCCAGGGTTATTAATGATCACCGGGCGACGGGGCGGGCGTGGCCGCGTCGTCGAACTCCCCGTTGCGGGCGCCGTCGAGGAAGCACTCCCACTCGTGGCGGTCGAAGACCAGAACCCGTCCGTCTGGGTCGCCCGCGACCCGCAGCAGGACCCACTCGCCCGGAGCTGGGGCCGGTCCGGGGGGCGTGACCCCAGGTCTGGGAGCGGCGGGAGCCCGGGCGAAGGCGACCTCGATCGCGCCGGGGCCCTGGCCGGAGCGCTGCCAGGCCTGGGCCGCCAGGTCGATGCCGAGCTCGGAGACCGTGGGTTTGCTGCCGGTCACGGCTTCCTGGCCACCCCGCAGTAGAGCCAGCGCGAGCCGTCGCTGTCGGCCAGCTCGACGTCCTCGGCTCCCCACAGGCCGGTGAACGTGACGCCGGGCTCGGCGCCCTCGTACGGCGGGAGCAGTTCCAGCCCGGCGAAGAAGCGTTCGACCTTGGCCTGGGACCGGAAGTAGAGGTGCTCGGTAGCGGTATCGAAGACGGCACGGAAGCCCTCGGCCGCGATGGGGGGCTTGTAGTCGTCGGTGAGGTGCGACAGCGCCAGGTAGCTGCCGGGGACGACAGCGTCGACGTAACGCGAGACCAGGGCCCAGGGGTCGGAGGCATCGGAGACGAACATCATGACCCCGGTCAGCATCAGGCCGACCGGCTCGCCGAAGTCGATGAGCCTGCGGAGCTCGGGATGGCCCAGGATCGTGTCGGGCTCGCGCAGGTCGGCGCAGATCACGCCGATCGTCCCGCCGGTGTCGATGAGCGCGCGGCTGTGCAGCTGGACCATCGGATCGTTGTCGACGTACAGCACCCGGGTGGCCGGGTCGATCTTCTGCGCCACATCGTGCGTGTTCCCGACCGTCGGCAGGCCGGAGCCGATGTCGAGGAACTGGCGCACGCCGAGCTGGCTCATCACCTTGGCCGCGCGCTGGTGGAAGCCGCGGTTGGACCAGGCCGCGTCCCTGATCTCGGGTGCGACGGCCAGGATGTGCTCGGCGGCGAAGCGGTCGACCTGGAAGTAGTTGCTGCCCTGGAGCATGTAGTCGTAGATCCGGGCGGGCGTCGCCCGGCCGGTGTCGACGCCCGCGGGAATATCAGCCTGATCCATGAGCCACCCTCCGCCCGCCCCTCCACCAGAACCGTCTTTCCTCAGTCTGGCACGGCGCGTGCGAATCACGAACAGCGACATCAGTTTCTCCGTTGCTGAGGTGGTGCGGCTCCGGCGGGCCTGCGCGCCGAATCCGAGAGGACCATGAGCGCTGCCTGCGGACGCCCTGCTGACCGACAGCAAACTCGCGTGTCACTCTCAGGCTGCTTACAGACGGGACCGGGTGATGTCCAAGGCCCGCGACCCACCCTGCATGACATGAACAACTTGTACGACAGCCCGGTCGGGGCCGGGCCCGCAGGCGGGCCCTACCCAGCCGGTCCACCCGACCCTGCTGCCGGGGCCCGCAAGAAGCGGTTCCTGCGCTGGGGCGCCGGCATCACCCTGGCCGGCTTCCTCGCGGGCGGCGGGATCGCCTTCGCGCTGTCCGGATCGGGGACCCCGGCCGCCAGCGCCACCAGCACCGCCCAGTCGGCCAAGGCGGCCGTCCTCAACTCGGCGTTCAGCACCGCCGGCAGCACCGCGGCCAACGTGCCACTGCGCCGCATCCGGCGGGCGATCGCCCGGCTGCGGGCCCTCGGGGGCGTCCACGGCGAATTCACCTACCACAACGCGGCGGGCTTCCACACGCTGGCGTTCGAGCGCGGCACGATCGTCTCGGTCAGCGGAAGCGACCTGGTCGTCCGCGCCCCGGACGGCACGGAATGGACCTGGCAGATCGTCGGCAACACCGTGGTCAGGCAGAACGGCGTCAAGGCCACGACCAGCGCGCTGGCCGACGGTGAGACCGTGTTCACCGGAGGCCCCGTCGTTAACGGCGCCAAGGACTCCCGCCTTATCGTGGTCAGGTCGGGCGGATCCGCTTCTGGCTCCAACTCAGTGTCAGGGACGGGGGGCACGTCAGTGAGCTGACGGGCACCGCACGCGGCGCGCCTCCCGCCCGGGGCGCGCCGCGTCCTGCTGCACACATCCCCATTGCTTTCTATGCTGGACAATGAAACGTGAGACGCCATGGCTGACGGTGACCGTATCCCTAAGGTGCTCGTCGTCGACGACGAGCCGAATATTCGTGAGCTGGTTGAGGTCGCGCTGAAGTTCCACGGCTGCGCCGTCTCGGTCAGTGCCAGTGGCAAGGACGCGCTCCACCAGGCGGAGACGTACGAGCCCGACTTGATGATCCTCGACGTGATGCTGCCCGACATGGACGGCTTCGAGGTCTGCCGCGCGCTGCGGCAGGACGGCAACGACGTCCCCGTCATCTTCTTGACGGCGCGCGACACCACCTCCGATACGATCCGCGGGCTCACCCTCGGCGGCGACGACTACGTCACCAAGCCCTTCTCGGTTGAGGCGCTGGTGGCCAGGGTCAGGGCCGTCCTGCGGCGCACCACGCGCACGCCCGGGGGCGACGGCGCGGCCAGCGGGTCCGCGATGCTGCAGGTGGGTGACCTGGAACTGGACGAGGAGCACTGGGTCGTCCGCCGCGCGGGAACGCAGGTAGAGCTCTCGCCGACGGAGTTCCGGCTGCTGGCGTACCTGATGCGGAACCAGGGGCGGATGCTCACCAGGCAGCAACTGCTCGAGAACGTCTGGGGCTGGGAGTTCGCCGGCCAGTCGCAGGTCGTGGAGACCTACGTCAGCTACCTGCGCCGCAAGCTCGACCCGCTCGGCCCGCCGATGATCCACACCCAGCGCGGCGTCGGGTACAGCCTGCGCCCGCCGCCAGAAGCCGAACGCGTCTCCAGATGAGGTCCGCGCGATGAGGTCCGCACGATGAGGTCCGCGCGCCGGGGGGCTACCGGGCGCGGCAGGCTTTCGCTGCGGTCCCGGCTGCTGGCCGGGCTCATCGCGATCACCACCCTGTTCCTCATCGTCATGGGCGTGGTCACCACGGCGGTCCTCAGTGACTCCGAGCAGGACCAGTTCGACTCCGAACTGGTCCTGGCCGCCCGCGTCAAGCTGAGCGATATCCCAGGCCTGAGCGGCTACGCCGTGGCCTACTACGACCTGGCGGACCGGTCGGCGAGCGTGGTGTCCACACCGTCGGCCGCCGCATCCGAGCTGCAGGGAATGCTCGACAACCTCACCGGCATCGGCGCGCTGCTGGCCTTCCGGTCGCAGTATCCCGCGGGCCAGCTGTTCCAGGTCGCGCAGCCGGGCCAGCCGGCCCTGACCGCGATCTGGCGAACGGTCAAGGCCCAGGAGGCGGAGAACAGCCACGGGGTGGTGCCGGCGTCGCCGAGCGGGGGGGTCCTGGTCATCGCCCGGCCGAACAGCCTGGTGAGCAGCCAGGTTCGCGGCCTGATCGTCGCCGAGGTGATCACCGGGGCGATCCTGCTCGCGCTGCTCGCGCTGGGCGGCCGCTGGCTGATCAGCCGCGGCCTGGCGCCGCTCGACCGGATGGCGAGCACGGCCGACATGATCACCAGCCGGGGCGACCTGACGGCGCGGATGCCGGACCCTGGCGACCACGCCGAGGCGGGACGGCTCGCCGGGGCCATCAACACGATGCTGGACCGGATCCAGCAGGCGTTCCGGGCTCGGTGGGCCTCGGAGCAGAAGGTGCGCCAGTTCGCCGCGGACGCTTCGCACGAGCTGCGCACGCCGCTGACCACGATCCGCGGTTACGCGGAGCTGTACCGCCAGGGCGCGCTGGGCCCCGACCGGCTGCCGAACGCCATGCGCCGCATCGAGCAGGAGGCGGAACGGATGTCCAGCCTGGTCGCCGAGCTGCTCGAGCTGGCCAGGCTGGACCGCCACTCCTCGCTCGACCTGACCGAGACGGACCTGGCCGGGCTGGTCAGGGACGCCGTCGCCGACGCCCAGGCGGTCGAGCCGGACCGGCCGGTCAACGCCAGGACGCCGCCCATCCTGGTGGTGGTGGCCGACGAGCCGCGGATCCGGCAGGTGCTGGCCAACCTGCTCGGCAACGTCCGCGAGCACACCCTGCCCGTCACCCCGGTCGCGGTGCGCCTGTCGGCGGCCGGGCAGGGCGCGCTGCTCGAGGTGACGGACGCGGGCCCGGGCATGGACTCCGAAGCCGCGGCCCGCGCGTTCGACCGCTTCTATCGCGGCGGGCACAACGGCGGCAATGGCCACGGCAGCGGGCTCGGCCTGTCGATCGTGCAGGCCATCGCCGCCGCGCACGGCGGCCACGCCATGCTCAAGTCCGCGGAGGGGGTCGGCACCAGCGTCCAGGTCTGGATCCCCTTCCATCCCCCGGCCCAGCCGGGCACCCTCCACACCGAATCCGACGTGGCCGACGGGCACCCGGGACAAGCCACTGGGCAGGATGCCGCCTACAACTGATCAGGGGCTTGTCACTTTCGCCGTTCGGTTATGTCGTTCTTACTTAGCCGGAGACACCGGCCAACTACGGTAGGGCGCATGCAGGACCGTGAGCTGGTCGCGGCCATCGTCGCAGGTGACCCGGTTGGGCTCGCCGAGGTGTACGACCGTTACGCGGCGCCGCTGTACACCTACTGCCGGTTCATGTTGCCCGACCCCGATCCGATGGGGCACGCGGCCAGCGCCGTGCAGGACACCTTCATCGTCGCCTCCGCCAAGCTCGAGGGACTCCGCGACCCGGACAAGCTCCGCTCCTGGCTGCACGCGGTCGGGCGGAACGAATGCCTGCGCCAACTCGGGGCCGGCACCGGCGCGGGCTCGGCGACCAGGCTCGCCTCCAAGGCCGACCCCGGCGCGATGCCGGAAGTCGCGCTGCCGTCCGCGCTCCGCGAGCGGGTGCTCAAGGCCTGCGCCGACGACACGCCGACCGGGCGTGCCTACCGGGCGAGCGTGGCGCACCGCGCCGGGCCGTTCGGCTGGACGGGTTTCCCCAAGCCGATCCTCCCGCCCGGGCCGCGCTGGTGGTACCAGGTCCGGCGGCGTCCCCGGGTGGCGGCCGCCATCGCGGCGGTCGCCCTCGCGGTCGTGGTGGGCGGGATCGTCGCGACGCTGACGGCCGGCGGCTCGACCCAGGCGCCGCATAACAACGTCGCCCTCGGTATCGGCGGCGGCGGGGGGACCACCTCGGGCCTGGCCTCGATCCCGCCGGGCGCGCGCTCATCACCGAGCCACAAGGCCGCCGAGGCGGGCCAGGTTACGCCGAGCACACCGGGCGACGGGCCGACGACGAGCCAGCCTTCCACGGGATCGCCGACGCCCAGCAGCCCGGCGCCAACCTCGTCGTCTCCGTCGCCGTCACCCTCACCGTCCCCGTCGCCCTCGCCGTCGCCGTCTCCCTCGCCCTCCCCTTCGCCCTCGCAGACGCCGGGGACCCTGGCGGCGGAACCGAGCAGGCTGGTGCTGACGGAGGTCAAGGGGCAGACGGCGAGCACGACGTTCGACCTGTTCGCCGAGGGCGGCCCGGTCCACTGGACCATCCACCTTCCGGCCACCGCACTCGCCACCGTCATCACGGTGTCGCCCTCCTCCGGCTACCTCAAGACTGGCGGCGCCTGGGTCGTGGTGACCGTAACCATCAAGAGCCCGATCTCGCTCACCACCCGGCTCACCGCCGACCCGGGCGCGGTACACATCACGATCGTGCTCACCGTCAAGCTGTAGGGCGTCCGCGCGAGGCCAGGAAGTCGTCGAGTTCGGCCAGCGACGGGGACACCGCGGGCCCGGAGCGGGTGACGGTCAGCGCGGCCGCCGCGTTAGCGCGCCAGGCGGCGTCGGCCGGGACCAGCCCGTCGGAGAGCCCGGCCAGGAACACGCCGGAGTGGGCGTCGCCCGCACCCGTGGTGTCCACCGCGACGACGGCGGGCGCGGGGATGAGGCCGAGCGAGAGGCCTATCTGGTCCCCGGGCCCGGCCACGCGCAGCGCGAGGACGCAGCCCTCCGGTCCGGCCCGGACGATGACGCCAGCCCGCCCGGCCCGCCTGGCCAGCAGGCGGGCCGCCTCGACCGGGTCGGCCACCCCGGCGAGCAGGGCGGCCTCGCGCTGGTTGCAGCTGTACCAGTCGCAGCGGCTCAGCACCGGGTCCAGGACCGCCGCGGGGATGTCCGCGACCAGCGGACCGGGGTCCAGGAACAACAGCACGCCCGGCGGGAGCCCGGCGGCCCACGCCCCCAGGACGGGGCCCGACTCCGGCGGGACCAGCCCGTAACCGGACACGTAGACGGCGTCGCCGGGCCACAACTGCACCGCGTCCCACGACCCGGGCGCGCGGAGCGTCTCGGCGCCCAGGCTGGTGACGAACGTGCGCTCGCCGCCCGTCTCGACCAAGGCCACGTCGAAGCCGGTGTCCGCGTCCGGATCCGGGGGGCGCAGGACTTCGATGCCTTCGGCGTAGAGCGCATCGCGAACCCTGTCGCCCCACGGCCCGGTGCCGTGCCCGCCCGCGTACAGCACGGGCAGGCCCTGCCGCGCGGCGGCGGCCATGATGTTGAAGCCTCCGCCCACCTGGACGGCCGAAGATCCCGCGAGCATGTCACCGCCGCGTTCGGGCAAAGCGGGCACCCACATCAGCAGGTCGACGATCGCCTCGCCGG
>JBOHCK010000200.1:0-11223 GCA_050698755.1 Streptosporangiaceae bacterium
GGTCAGCGCCGCTACTACGAGCGGCTCGCCGGACTGGGCGCGTGCCTGGTGATCGTCGACGAACCAGGGCGCTGCCCCCGTACCCCGGGAGCCGTTCGGCTCGCGCCGGTTGTCATCGGCTAATACCTGCCGTGTCCTTTCCGGGATGGCCAGTACACCGTTACGGTGACGGAACGCCACTGGCTGGGGCGCTCTGCTCCGTTCCCGTAAAGGTGGTTATCGCGCCAGTCGAGGTATCGTCCGTGACCAGGACCGATCCCTCCTGGACCAGGCCGCCGTTCTGCATGACCGCCATGTAGGCACCGGTGATGCCGTCGTGGTCGGTTGCCGAGTAGGCGTAGGGAGCTTCCGAGGAGCCCTGCGGGAGCCCGCCGTTGACCGCCGCCACCAGGTCAGCCCGGGTGGGGTTACGGCCGGCCTTGAGCATGGCCTGCACGAACAAGTACGCGACTGCCTCCCCATAGTATGCGTTGCCGTCCCACGGCTCCTTGGTGTCGTACTGGTCGTGCACCATCTTGAACAGCGAGACCCAGCTGTTGGTCGTGTCCGCCAGCGGCGGCAGGTAGCCGTCGGTGATGATCCCGTCGGTGAGCTGGCTGCCGTTGACGGTGTGGCCGCCCTGCTTCGCGAAGGCCGTGAGCAGCCCGTCCAGGGTGTACACGTCGTTGTTGACGTCGCTGACCACCAGCGTCGGGGTGAAGCCGGCCGTCAGGCTGTCGAGCTTGAGCAGGGCGGTGAAGGCGGGGATGGAGAACGCGACGACCACCTTGGCACCGGAGGCGCGCAGCGCCGCGACCTGCGGTGCGATGTTGGTGTTGGTGGTGACGTAGCTCTGCCTGCTGACCACCTGCGAGCTGGGTATCTCGTAATCGAGGCCCTTCACGCCGTCCATGCCGAACTCGTCGTCCTGGTAAAAGTAGCCGATCTTCTCGCCCTTGAAGTGCTGGGCCACGTACTGCCCGAGGATCTTCCCCTCGCGCACGTAGTCGAGCTGGTAGCCGAACGTCTCGGGGTACAGCGTGGGCTGGTTCCAGCACGTGCAGCCGGACGCGACGAACAGGTCGGGGACCTTCTCCGAGTTCAGGAAGCTGGCCACGGCCAGGTGCGTGGGCGTGCCGAGGCCGTTGAAAATCGCGTACACGTTGTCCTGCAGCACGAGCTGGCGCACCACCGACGCCGTGGTGGTCGGGTCGTACGCGTCGTTGAGGTACTTGTAGACGATGCTGCGCCCGTAGACGCCGCCGTGCGCGTTCAGGTAAGCGAAGTACGCGGCCGACCCGGGAGCGATCTCGGAGTATCCGGGCGCCGCGGGGCCGGTGAGCGGCTGGTGGCTGCCGATGGTGATGGTCGTCGGCGTGATGCCTGGCGCGGACGCGGTCAGGGCCGCGCTGCTACTGGTGCCGGTGCTCGAACTCGTGCTCGAACTTGAGCTTGAGCTGCTGCTCGAACACGCGGCTACGGCCAGCGCGGTCACGGTCATGAGGGCCGTGGCCTGCCAGCGGAGCCGTTGGGATCTTGTCATGAAGTGCCTTCCTTTTCATGTTCGGTGGCCGGCTCTTCGTCGGCCGAAGGCGAGAGGTGGGGCGCGGCGCGCCAGGTGCGGGATCTGCTGTCGGTACCGAAGAAGGTGGTGATCACCCAACGGAGCGCACCCTGGATGCCCTGCGGGAAGACGAGCATGACCAGGATGAGGACCACGCCGTAGGCGACGATCGGGATGTTGGCGCCGACCGAGCTGGACAAGCCGTGGCTGGTGGCTATGTCGGTGACGAAGACCGGGAAGATGACGATCAGGAGGCTGCCCCAGACGGCGCCGGGCAGGGTGCCCAGGCCCCCGATCACGGCCGCGGTCAGCAGCGCGATGGACAGCGTGATCGTGAAGGCACCGGGCGCGACCAGCCCGGTGACGATGGCGAGCAGCGCGCCGGCGATCCCGGCGCAGGTGGCGCTCACGACGAAGGCGCCGATGCGCGCCGCGGCGACGTTGATGCCGTCCAGCGCGGCCGCCACGTCGTCGTCACGCACCGCCCGCCAGTTGCGGCCGATCCTGCTGTAGTGCAGGTTCGCCAGCAGGACCAGGACGACCAGCGCCACCAGGGAGCTGACCCAGGCCTGCCACCTGGTCAGCGGGAAGTTCGCGCCGACAAAGCCTGGGGTGGTGAAGATGACGTTGAGGCCCTGGTCACCGCCGAAGACCCCGGGAAACGCGTCGGCGATCGCGGTGATCGCGACCCCGAACATGAGGGTCGCGCCGGCGAGGTAGGGTCCGCGCAGCCGGGCGCCGGCCGCGCCCACCACTGCTCCGGCGGCGGCCGTGACCGCCGCGGCCACCAGCAACGCGGCGTAGAAGGGCCAGTTGAGGTGCAGCAGCACCAGCGCCGTGGCGTAGGCCCCGACGGCCATGAACCCGCCGTGGCCCAGCGAGATCTGGCCGCTGAGCCCGGTCAGCACGCTGAGCCCGGCGACCGCCGTGACGTACATCGCGATCTCGGCGATCTGGTAGTCGCGGAACGCGTTCAGCCTGATGGACAGGAAAGCGACGATCACGCCCACGACGATGGCCAGGCCGAGCCTGCGGGGCAGCGTCCGCATCGTCATACCCGCCGCATCCGCGAGCCGGCGAATAGCCCGTCCGGCCGCACCATCAGGACCGCGACCAGGATCGCCAGGGCGACCAGCGAGGTGAGGTCGGCGCCCACAGAGCCACCCACGTAGCCGCCCGCGTAACTGAGCGCGAGTCCGAGGACGAGGCCGCCGACCACCGCTCCCAGCGCGCTGTCCAGGCCGCCGATCACCGCTGCGGTGAAGCCGTAGACGAAGATGGTGTCCATGCTGTTCGGGTAGAGGAACGTGGACGGCGTGACGAGGACGCCCGCGAGCGCGCCCAGCAGGCCCGCCAGCGCCCACCCGACGGTGAGCACGCGCGCGACCCGGATGCCCGACAGGCGGGCGATGGTGGCGTTGAACGCCGCGGCCCGCATGCGCAACCCGGCCGAGGTGAACCGGAACGCCGCGGCCAGCACCAGCGTGGCCACGAGCACCGCGGCCGCGACGAACACGTCGAAGCGCGATACGCCCAGCGGCGTGCCGCCGACTCTCAGCCCGGTGATGGTGAACGCCGTGGGGAACGACCGGTACTGCCCGCCGTAGAGGATGCCGGCCAGGCCTTCCAGGACGGTCAGCAGCCCGATGGTGACGATGACCGCGTTCAGCGGTGGCTTGTTCAGGGTCGGCCGGACGACGGTCAGCTCGCAGGCCGCGCCGAGCACGAGGCCGGCCGCGAGTGCGCCCACGAACCCGACCCAGTACGAGTGGGTGTGGTAGATGACCTCGATCGCCACGTAGGTGGTGAACATGGCCATCCCGCCCTGCGCGAAGTTCAGCAGGCGGGTGCCGCGCCAGATCAGCACCAGGGACAGCGCGACCGCGGCGTAGATCATCCCGTACGTGATCCCGCCGAGTGTGAACTGCAGGAATTCGACCACTTGCAATGCTCCCTACAGTGCCTAGAACCCGAGGTAGTGGTGGCGCAGCGCGACGTCGGCGGCGAGTGTCTGGGCGTCGGCCGAGACGACGACCCGGCCGAGGTTGAGCACGACGCCGTGGTCGGCGATCGAGAGCGCGCTGCGGGCGTTCTGCTCGACCAGCACGATGGTGAGCCCGTGCTCCCGGCTGAGCCGCACTATGAGGTCCATGACCTGCGCCATGACCCTCGGGGCGAGGCCGAGTGACGGCTCATCGAGCAGCAGCACCCGCGGCCGCGCGAGCAGGGCGCGCGCTATGACCAGCATCTGCCGCTCGCCGCCGGACAGCGTGGAGGCCAGCTTGCGCCTGCGGGCCGCGAGCGGGGGGAAGCGGCCGTAGGCTTCCTCGAGCGCGGTGCTCCGCTCTGCTTTCCTCGCCCGCCAGGACATCATCCCGATCCGCAGGTTCTCTTCCACGGTGAGTTCCGGTATCACGCCCTGTCCCTCGGGCACGTGCGCGATTCCGGCCCGCACCACCTGCTCCGGGCTCCGCCCGGCGACGTCGGTCCCGCCGAGCAGGACCCGGCCGCGGCGGGGCTTGACCATGCCGCTGACCGCCCGGAGCAGCGTCGTCTTGCCTGCGCCGTTAGCCCCGAGCACGGCCGTGATGGCGGCGGCTCCCGCCGTAACGCTGACGCCGTCCAGCGCGACGACCTCGCCGTAACCCGCGACCAGCCCCTCGACCGTGAGCGACGCCGACCCACCCCCGGCACTGGGGGGTGTCTGGTTACTCATCCGGGCCCCCGTTCTGCTGGGTGCCCTCGGCGGTACCGAGGTAGGCGGCGGTGACGGCGGGGTTGTCCTGGACCTCGCGGGGCGATCCGGTCGCGATGACCTTCCCGAAATCGAGGACCGCGATCGAGTCGCAGACCGACATCATCAGGTCCATGTGGTGCTCGATCACCATCAGCGAGCCCTCGGCGGCCAGGTCGCGGATGAGCCGGCCGAGCTGGGCGAGTTCGGTCTCGTCCAGGCCGCTGGCGGGCTCGTCGAGCAGGATCAGCCCTGGCTTGGCGACCAGCGCGCGGGCCAGCGCGATCCTCTTCCGCATGCCGTAGGGCAGCTCGCCGGGCAGCGACCCGGCGGCATCGGCGGCGCCGACGCGGGCCAGGGCCTCCAGCGCGAGGCCGCGCAGCGCACGCTCGTCGCGGCCCGACCGCGGGAGCGAGAGCACGGCGGACCAGAACCCGGCCTTGGCCCGGCAGGTCGCCCCGGTCATGACGTTCTCCAGGGCGGTCAGCCCGGCGTAGAGCCCCACGCCCTGCAGGGTCCTGGCGACGCCCAGGGAGGCGAGCTGGTGCGGCCGGACCTGCAGGTGCTTGCCGCTGTAGAGCACCTCGCCGTCGTCGGGTCTGATGAACCCGCACAAGACGTTGAGCAGCGTGGTCTTGCCCGCCCCGTTCGGCCCGATGACGCCCATGACGTGACAGGGCGGAACGGCCAGCGAGACCCCGTCCAGGGCGGTCAGTCCCCCGAAGCGGACGCTGACGTTCCTGACCTCCAGGACTGAACCCGGATTCATCACTCTTTGTCCTAGTTATTACGAACGGGAGGTTCCGGCATGAATCCCCATTCAAGGCGGGTGCCGGCGGGTGGGCAAGACCCCGACAGACTTTGGTGCCGTTTCGTAGCTGAACCGCAATACGGGCTCCGGCTCATCTCCCGGTGACCCGTGTCGGCGTTGTACCGGGCTTGTGGGACACGCTCCGTGGAGGGTCTCAAGGACTGGGCATGTGGCACCCCGGCCTCGATAGAGGGGAGTACACCAACTGTGCCAGCAGTCAACCTGCCCGTTGGCTCACCATCGAAGCTACGATCCAGCTCTGATTCCAGCCGATGTGACACCATCCCCCACCTTCCAGGTAGGTTCCCGTTTCATGCGCGGATCGTGCGTCCCGTATGGGGTCCGTGTGGCCCCGGTGGCCCGGTGGATCGCCAGCCCGGGGATATTGCGGAAGATCCGTGCCAGACGGAAGAAAAGGCGTCATATCCGGCGCCTAAGTTTCCGCCAGGCACCGAACTTCCAAGATCTTCTGGACGATACGGTCCGGATCCCGGCCCACGCACCTCACCTGCCACGACCGCACCAGGCCACCCCGGCCCGAGCCGGCGGCGCCTACACGGACCAGCAGATCAGACCTGGACCGCGGCCTCGATGCTCATCTTCCGGGCAGGCAGCCAGAAGCCGCATAGGCAGATCAGGTGATCAGCGGTAACGTTCCCGGAACGGTCCGGGCCTAGGGTTCCGGCCATTCGTCTTGACTAGCGAACGGCCAAGCGGCAGCGAAGGCAAGCGCGACCGCTAGCATGGGTCATAGTGGTGCACATGATCGCGCGGCCGTGCTCATGCGGCAATGTTCAGTGCCATGGCCTGCGCCGGGGCGGGCTCACGTGACGGCCTCGAGGTTCGTTGGCCGTGTGGACGTGCTCGGGCAGTTGGGCCAGGCGCTGGCTACGGCGGCGACGGGGGCTGGATGTGTCGCGCTGATCTACGGTGAGGCTGGTATCGGGAAGACTCGGCTGTGCCAGCAGCTGCAAGATGAGCACCGCCAGCGGGGGGGCCAGGTGCTGGTGGGACGCGGTTCGCCGGAGGAGTCGGCGATCGCGTACGGGGCTATCGCGGATACGCTGCGCGCTGCCCGCCGGGCCGAGCCGCGAGTGTGGGAGTCGGCGCGGACCCGGGCCGGCGTGCTGCGGGCGGTGACGCCGGAGATCGGCAGCGCGGACGAGCCGGGGGGCGGCACGGATCGCCCGGTGGTGTTCGAGGCGCTGCTGGACACGGTCGAGGAAGCCACGCACGAGGACCAGGCGCTGCTTTGGGTATTGGACGACATGCACTGGGCTGACCACGCGACCTGGCACTTCGTCCGATATGCGGCGCGCCGGGTCGCGGAGATGAGCCTGGTTCTCGCGGTGACCTACCGCGAGGAGGAGATAGGCCCGGCTAGCCCGCGGTGGGCCAGCCTGGTCACGCTGAAACGGGACCGGCACGTGCTGGCCGTTCCCCTGGACAGGCTGGGCACGCCGGACGCAAGTCGGCTCGCTCGCGAGGTGGCGCCGGATCTGGCGGGCGAGATGGTGGCCCAGGTGGTGGAGCGCAGCGCCGGGACGCCGCTGCTGGTCGAGGAGCTGGCGGGCCTGGCCGCGCGGTCTGGTAAGTACCCGGCACTGCCGGACATCGTGCGGGTAACGGTCCGGGACCGGGCCGGCCGCCTAGGCCAGGCGGCGCGGGACCTGCTGGACGTTGCCGCCGTGGCCGGTCTTGGCGTGGATGGGCAACTGCTGCGGACGCTGCGGCCGGAGGCGGCGCCGGAGGAACTGGTGGCCGCCGGGCTCGTGGACCCGGACAACGCAGGGTTCCGGTTCCGCCATCCGCTATTCCAGGAATCGGCATACGAGGATGTGCCGCCGCGGCGGCGCAGCGCGCTGCACGAGGAGGTTGCCCGGGCCCTGTCCAGAGGGTCCGCGGACGGCGGCCTGGCGCAGGACGCGGAGCGGATCGCCTTTCATCTCGATCGGGCCGGCCGGCCCCAAGCGGCGCTGGCGGTGCTGGAGGAGGGTGCCGGGCGGGCGCAGCAGGGCGAGGTCGGCCGGCCGGCCACGCTCCGTCTCGCGGCGCTTGGCCTGGCCCGGCGGCATGACCAGCTGGCTCCTCGGCTGCCCGGGCTGGAGCGGCGGGCGATCCGGGCGCTCGCGGCGGCGAGGTGGTGGTCAGAGCTCGATCCGCTGATCCGTGACGCCTGGTCGCTGGGCGGTACACTGCGCCCGGAGGAGCGGCTATGGCTGGCCAACGTATTCAGCGAGCACCTGCTCTGGACCGGCGCCGTAGCCGAGGCGTGGTCACTCATCGAGGCACAGCTCGCGAACGTGGAGCTGGAGGACGCCGGCGAGGATGCCGCCAAGATGCTCGTCCGCGGCAGCGTCATCGCGTTCTTCCGTGGTGACCATGAGCAGGCTCAAAAGGACGCCGAGCGGTGTCTGGCGGTCGCTCGCCGCGCCGGAGACGACGCCGCGGAGTGGTATGAGCGGCACATCCTCGCCCACGTCGGCTATGCGATCACTGGGGACCGGCCGGCCGCCGAGGCCGCGTTCAGCGAGTGCACCAAGTCCGCGCGGGCACTCGGCATCAAGACCGCCGAGGCGATGGTGCTGTCCGACATGGCCTGTCACAACGGCGGTACGCTGCCTGACGTGGAGTCCGGCATCCGGGCGGCCGAGCAGGCCGGCTCCCCGACCGCGCTCGCGGAGTTGCAGGTTCTGCGCGCCGGCATCCTGCTGCTGCGCGGGCGCGCGGACGAGGCCGAGTCCCTGTTCGTGCGGTTCGGCCCGGAGCTGCGGTTCGGCGAGCCGTTCCTCGCCCCCTGGGTGAACACCAGCGAGGCCATGCTGCACCTGCATCGCGGTGATCTCGAGTCGGCCCGCCGACTGCTGAGCGGGCGAGCCGCCGCGACCGAGGCGGCGCAGGTGGAATATCACGCGATCGACCGGTCCGCCGTGCTCGGCTGGCTGGCCTGGGAACAGGACCGGTGGGCGGATGCGACCGCGTACCTGGAGCGGTCGGCCCGGCTGTGGCGCAGCGGGCCGTTTCACGCCTTGGTCGGCGGCCCGGCCTTCGTGCCGCTGCAGGTGGATTCGCTGCTGCGGCTCGGCAAGCCCGTCGAGGCCGCCGCCCTGCTGGAGCGGGTTCCCGGCGGCGGGCGGCTCTCGCCGTTTTACGACGCCGCCCTCGCTGCGGCCAGGTTCCGCGCCGAGCCCACGCCCGGCCGGGCAGAGGAGGCTGCCGCGGCAGCCGTGGCCGTGCCCTGGCCATGGCTGTCCGGGCTGACCGGGCGGTGGCGCGGTGAACTGCTCGGCGACCCGGCGGCTGCCCGGGGTGCCATCGAGCTCCTCGCGGACATCGGCGCTGACCGGCAGGCGCAGCGAGCCGAGGAAACCTTGCGCGGGCTAGGCGTCCAGTCCCCCCGGCAGCGCGGCTTCGCCGGGACGTTGTCAGCGCGCGAGATGGAGGTGGCCCGGCTGGTCGCCGAGGGACTGTCGAACCCGGCGATCGCCAGGCGCCTGTACCTGAGCAGGCCCACGGTCGCCAGCCATGTCGCGCACATCCTGACCAAGCTCGGCTTCGGCTCGCGCGCCCAGATCGCGGCCTGGGTCGCTGCCCGGGAGGACCGCGTCGGCCTGGCCTGACCCAGGCCCACTACCCTGGCCAGTCGATCGTCTCGTAATGCACGACGGCCGCGGCACCGCCGATCAGGAAGCGCGCATGATCCGCAGGCAGAGGCGGCTGCTGGCCGTTCTCGCCGGTGAAGGGGTTAGTAAGCATCGTGCGGCCAGGGCCAGATTCGTGATCATGTGTCTGGCGGGATGGGATGTCCTTAGATCCGGGTACGGGGCGGCTCCCTGGAAGGGAGGCGCCCCGTACCCGGAAGACGGCGCCTTAGCTGGCGGGGCTGTTGTGGTAGGAGGCGATGCGCCAGCCGCCGTCGCGACTGACCAGCACCCAGGTCGCGCGCACCAGGCGCTCGCTCGCGACAGCGTCCTGCCCGGGGAAGAGGATCCCGTCCTCGCTGACCACGATGGCCGTGTCGCCGGTGAGAAAGCGGACGTTCACCGGGCGGGCGGCCACCCGCGACCCGTTGAGCGGGCCCGCGAACGCCGCGGCTATGTTGGTGCGGATCTCTTCGCGGTCCTTCTCGTAGACGCCGGGCTGGATCACGCTGGCGTCGTCGGTGTAGTCGGCCACGAACGTTTCGGCGTCGCCGGCTTCCCACGCCTGGTACAAGCGCGTGAGCACCTCGAGAACGGCCTGCTGGTCGGTGTCGGACCCTGCCGTGGTGGTCTTGCTGGTCATCGGTCTCCTCGTTTCTCGGTTTGGCACGGGGGATTCCCTTGCTGTGGGGAGAGGGGGTGGTTCGTTACACCTTGACGGGTGCGGGCTGGGGTTTGCCGGATGTGGTGGCCACCGCTGTGGCTAGCTCACGGCGGCGGACCAGGAGGAACGCGACCGGGACAGCGGCCAGGCCGATCGCGCCGCAGGCCCACAACGCCCACTGGAAGCCGCTGGTGAGGGCCGCGGCTGGTACGGCGCCCTGGCGGAGCAGGGTGCTGGCGTGGGTGGCGGCGATGGTGGACGCGACCGCGACGCCGATCGCCCCGCCGAGTTGCTGGGAGGTGTTCATCAGTCCCGAGGCCACCCCGGCGTCGCGCTCTGCCACGCCGGCGAGAGCGCCGATCGATACCGGAATGAAGGTGAAGGCGGTGCCGGCGCCGGTCACGAGGAACGGGCCCGCGAGGTCCGCCCAGAAGTTCCCGTGCACCGGGACCTGCGTTGCCCACAAGATCCCGGCGCCGATCAGGACCATCCCGGCCGCCATGACGAGCTTGGCCGACGCCCGGGTGACCAGCATCTGCGACACGCCCGCGAGGGCGACCGAGGTGAGCGATGCGGCCAGCCAGGCGAACCCGGTCTTGAGCGCGGAGTACCCGAGCACCTGCTGCATGTACAGGGTGGCGATGAAGATGAAGGCGAAGAAGCTGGCGCCGAGCAGGAACCCGACGGCGTTGGATCCGGCAAGGGTCTTCAGCCGGAACAGGCGCAGCGGCAGCAGCGGCGCTTGGGCCCTGGTCTCCAGGACCAGGAAGCCGGCCAGCAGGGCCGCCGACGCTGCGAGCAGGGCCAGGGTGCGGGTGGCGGTCCACCCGGCGGTGGGTGCCTGCGAGATCGCGTAGACCAGCATGACCAGGGAGCCGGTCACGGTGACGGCGCCGAGCGGGTCATACCGGCGGCGGGCGCCTGCCAGCCGGCTTTCCGGCACGACCCGGCGGGCCAGCAGCAGGGCGGCCCCGCCGATCGGGACGTTGAGGAAGAAGATGTACTGCCAGCCGGCGTACCGGGTGAGCAGCCCGCCGGCCAGCACTCCGACCGTGGCCGCCGCGGCGCCGATGCCGCCCCAGAGGCCGAGCGCCTTATTGCGCTCGGCGCCCTCGCCGAACATGTTCATCACGATGGACAGCGCGGCGGGCAGCACCACGGCGGCGCCCAGGCCCTGGACGCCGCGCATGATGATCAGGAACGTGTCACTGACGGCCAGCGCGCAGGCCAGCGAGGCGGCGCTGAAGATGGCCAGCCCGGCTATGAATAGGCGCCTGCGGCCGAGCAGGTCGGCGGCCCGGCCGCCGAACAGCAGGAACCCGCCGAAGGTCAGCGCGTACGCGGTCACCACCCACTGCAGGTCGGATTCGGGGAAGTGCAGCTTGCGGCCGATGGTCGGCAGCGCGACGTTGACGATCGTCAGGTCGATGACCGTCATGAGGAACGCGGCGGCCAGCAGCGAGAAGGCCCGCCAGCGGTGCACCTCGACGGGCGCCGCGGCCTCCCCGTGACTAACGCCGATCCTGCGGACGGGTGAGGTCATGTCTGCCTCCGATGCTCAGTGGCCAGGCCACGCGCTCAGCGGCAAGCACGACCTGCGCCCGGTCCAGTTCTCAGGACTTCCCATACCGGAAGGTTCGCAGGAGCTCTGGCCCGGCCGCATCGGTCAGCTGGATGAGTCCGGCGTGCCAGGGGACAGCCCGTCTAGGCCGAAGTTCCGGGGAGTCTGATAACCGAGTGGGGTGCTGGCCTGCGGTTTCGCCGCCGGGCCGTGCGGCTGTCCTGGCTACGTCAGCGCGAGCGGGATCGCGGCGCCGATGAGGTCGAAGG
>JBOHCK010000201.1:0-11169 GCA_050698755.1 Streptosporangiaceae bacterium
CCGGGCCCGAGGTCTCCGGGCCCATCCTGTCCCTGGTCATGGCCATGACCAGGCGCAAGGCGGCGATCGACGACCTGGAGGGCGACGGCGTGGCGGCGCTGCGCGCCCGCGCCTCCGGCGCCGCCGCTAGCTGACGTCGCGCCCCGGGCCAGCAGGCAGGACCCGCCGGTAGCGGACCTCCGTGACGCCGCCCAGGCCGTTGAGGGTGTGGCTCGCGCCGTCCGGCGCGAATCCGGCCCGCTCGTAGAACCGGCGGGCCCGGAAATTGTCCCTGAGCACCCACAGTCGGACGGACAGGTACCCGGCGACGGTGACCGTATCGAGGACCCGGTCCATCAGGGCCCGCCCGGTGCCTGTCGACCACCAGGCCGGGTGGACGTACAGCGCGTACAGCTCGGCCACCTGGCCCTGCTCGCCCTCCGGGCTGAGCGGGTGCGGCCATGGCGCGCCGAGGACGTCCTGCTCCGGCCCGAAGAACGCGTACCCGACGATGCCGTCCGCGGCGTCCCGCTTCCGCCGGGCCGCGGGCTGGGAGGCAGGCGCCTCGACGGCGACGAACGTCTTCTGCCACGGCCGGGTCCTGAACGACTGCCTGATGCGCGCCCCGCCGTCGGACGCCGTGACCCGGCCGATGACCTCGGGCGCGATAATGTCCTCGTAGGCGGCCCGCCAGCTGGCCTGCATGACCGCAGCGATCTGCGCCGCGTCGGCCGCCGAGGCTGAACGGATCACCACCACGCGGTCAAATTAGCCAATGCGCAGGGCGAGGAAGAAATCCACCTGGTCATCCAGCGAGGACAGGTCGCGCCCGGTGAGCTCCTCGATCCGCCTGATCCGGTACCGGACCGTGTTGACGTGAACGTACATGGCCGCCGCGCACGCGTGCCACGAGCCGGAGCAGGCCAGGAACTCGCGCAGCGTGGGCAGCAGCTCGGCGCGGTGCCGCTCGTCGTAAGCAAGCAGCGGGCCGAGTAGCCGGTCCCGGAACGAGCGGAGCACGCTGCCGGGCACGCTGGCCAGGAGGAGCTCGTGCGAGGCCACCTCGTCGCTGGTCACCACCGACACCGCCCCAGCCCCGGTGCCCGCCCGGATGACGGCGAGCCTGCGCGCGCTCTGCGCCTCGTGCAGGGCGCCGGCCAGCGCGGCCACACCCTCGGCCGGGGCGCTGACGCCGACGCTCACCCTGATCCGGGAGCGGTCACACTCCAGGACCTGCTGAGCGGCCCGCAGCCGGGCCGCGAACGCGTGCGTGACGGAGGGGCCCGCCGCGGCGGCCTGCTCCGGTGCGGCGCCGTCCCCTGGCTGGGCACCTCCCGCGGCCGGGACTGGGAGCGGGACGAGCACGATGATCTCTTCCCCGAGCGCCGCGACGACCGCGCCGTCCGCTTCCGGCCCGGCCAGTTCCTCGGTCAGGTCGCTGCGCCAGTGTTCGGCGTTCGGGCCGCTCATCCGGTCTGCCTCGGCCCCCAGCGCGGCCACCAGGTAGGTCCCGTCGGACCGCAACCCGGCCGCACGCATCAGCGAGGCGATCTCGGCCGGGGCGGCGCCCTCGGCCCCTTCGGACGCCAGCATGGTCACGATCGCCTCGGCCAGCCTTCGGTCACCGCCCCGGCCGGCGCTCAGCCTGGCCCGCTCGAGCGCGACGTCCGCGGCGAGTTCGACGACGGATTCGCGCAGCTCGGGCGCCCAGTCCTGCTCCTGCCCAGGAGCGGCCAAGAACCAGCTGGTGATCCGCGGTTCGCCGCCCACCCCGAACAGGGAATACCTGCCTTCACTGCCCTCCGCGGGCCGCGGCCCGCTGACCCGCGCGGTGGCCGGCAGCCGGTCCGCCTTCAGATACTCGCAGGCGAGCCTGGCCGCCGTCGGCCTGGGCAAGGAGGCCCCGGTCCCGCCCACCACCCGGCCGGTCCCGGTCAGCAGCCAGCATTCCGCCCCGATCTCACGGCCCATCAGCCGGAACATCGCGTCGAGGCCCGCTCCCTCGGCCACCGCGGACAGCAGGAGCCTGCGCCGCCCCAGGACCTTGGTCATCGCGGTCGCCCGGTCCCCGTTCAGCCGGCGCGCGACCTCCTCGGTGACGGAGGCGAACGAGGTCTCGGCCGGGACCGCGAGCAGGGTGACGCCGTGTCGTCCGCAGGCCTGGATCACCTCGTCGGGGACCTCACCGAGGGCCTCCCCCGCGCCGAGCACGCCCGCGCCCGACCTGACCAGCGCCCGGACGAACCGGTCGGCGTCGCCAGGCTCGCGGTACCAGATCATACCGGTCAGCACCAGGTCCCCCTGGGTCAGGTAGCGGCTGGGATCGGGCAGGTCGGTGGTGTACACGTGCCGGATCACGCGATCCGCGCCTGAGACATCCGTCAGCAGCCTGAGTCCCAGGCCGGGCACGTCGAGCAAGTCCCGCACCCGCACGGAAACACCTCCTTGCGACGAACCCTCCTTGCGCATCATGACCATCACGCGTTTAGCGAAAGCTACAAACCGGCTGTCACCAGGTTACCGTTGATTGATTCGATGGCGCCTACCCCGCGCGTGCTGCCGGCTGATTGGATGCTCGCATGGCGAACCCGAGCCCGCCGGGGTCCACACTGGCGGCCTTCAACGCGGCATCACCGCAGGCCGCCGAGCGGGATCTGCTCGCGTGCTGCGCCAGCCGATCATTCGCGAAGCTGATCGCCGACGGCCGGCCTTACCGGGACCCGGCTGAGCTCCGGGCCGCGGTGGACGCCGCATTCAGCGTTTTGAGCTGGGACGATATTGTTGAGAGTATGAACGCGCACCCGCGGATCGGGGACCGTACGCCGGGCGGCGGCTGGTCGGCAGCCGAGCAGTCCGGCGCCGCGTCCGCCAGCGACCAGGTGCGCCGGGCGCTGGCCGAAGGCAACGTCTCCTACGAGGAGCGCTTCGGGCATGTGTTCCTGATCTGCGCCACCGGCCTCTCCGGCCAGGAGATGCTGACCCAGCTGGAAGCCAGGCTCGGCCACGACCCCGAGACCGAACAGGCAGCGGTGCGCCAGGAGTTGCTGAAGATCACCCAGCTGCGGATGACGAAGCTGCTGAGCCTGTGACACTGTCCACGCACGTCCTCGACGCGACGACCGGGCGTCCCGCAGCGGGAGTCCTGATCAGGCTCGAACGCAGCGCGGGCGACGGGTGGTCGCAGGCAGGCGCGGGTCACACCGGTGGCGACGGCCGGCTCAGGCTGCCCGACGAGGCGGCGGCCAGCCCCGGCGTGTATCGCATCACCTTCGGCAGCGGGGCGTACTTCTCGGCCCGCGGGACCGCGTCGTTCTACCCGGAGGTCACGGTGACCTTCGAGGTGACCGGGCCCGGCGACCACTACCATGTGCCGCTGCTGCTCAGCCCGTATGCCTACTCCACCTACCGCGGGAGCTGAGCCATGGCCATCGTGCTCGGCGCTAACCAGTACGGCAAGGCAGAGGTCCGGCTGCTGCACGTCAGCCGCGACGACGACACCGACGTCATCACCGATCTGAACGTCAGCGTCGCCCTGTCCGGCGAGCTGACCGCGACGCACCTGTCCGGCGACAATTCCGACGTGCTGACCACCGACGCGCAGAAGAACACGGTCTTCGCATTCGCCAGGGAAGGCGACGTGGGCGAGATCGAGGATTTCGCGCTGCGGCTGGCCAGGCACTTCGTGGCCACGCAGGCGGCGATCTCGTTTGCCAGGGTGGCCGTGGAGCAGTACCCGTGGGAGCGGCGGGCCGGGCATTCGTTCGTTCGGTCGGGCCGGGAGGTGCGGACGGCCGCGGTCAGCCACGACGGCAGCGATTCCTGGGTGGTCTCCGGGGTGAGCGGCCTGACCGTGCTGAACACGGCCGGGTCCGAGTTCTGGGGCTTCGCCAGGGACCGCTACACGACGCTGGCCGAGACCACCGACCGGATCCTGGCCACCGCGGTCAGCGCGCGGTGGCGGCACGCCAGCGTGGCGGATTCCGCGCCGTGCTGGGCGGATTCGTACCGAACGGCCCGGGACCTGATGCTCGGGGCGTTCGCCGACACGCACAGCTTCTCGCTGCAACAGACGCTGTTCGCCATGGGCCAGCGGGTGCTCGACGGCAGGCCCGAGATCGCCGAGATCCGGCTTTCGCTGCCGAACAAGCACCACTTCGAGGTCGACATGTCGCCGTTCGGGCTGGAGAACGGCGGCCAGGTGTTCTACGCCGCCGACCGCCCCTACGGGCTGATCGAGGGCACGGTCACCAGGGATGACGCGCCGCCGCCTGGGAAAGCCTGGTAGCGGCGTGGAATTCCTGCAGCCGGGATCGCTCACCGAGGCGATCGAGGCCAAGGCCGAGGTCCCCGGGGCCGTGCCGATCGCGGGCGGGACCGACGTCATGGTCGAGATCAACTTCGACGCGCGGCGGCCCGAGGCCCTGCTTGACCTGAACCGGGTCGCCGAGCTCACCACGTGGGAGCGAGTCGACGGCTGGGTCCGCCTCGGGGCCGGAGTGACCTACGCCCGCCTCATCGCCGAACTCGGCGACGTGCTGCCCGGCCTGGCGATGGCCGCGCGCACCGTCGGGTCCCCGCAGATCAGGAACCGCGGCACCGTCGGCGGCAACCTCGGCGCCGCCTCGCCCGCCGGGGACTGCCACCCGGTCCTCCTGGCCACCGGGGCGATCGTCGAGGTCACGTCGGTCCGTGGCCCCCGGCAGATCCCGGCGGCCGAGTTCTTCGTGGGTCCGAAGCGTCACGCGCTGGCGGCCGACGAGCTGATCACCTCGGTGCTCATCCCGGCCGCGCCGGGGCCTCAGCAGTTCGCCAAGGTCGGGACCAGGAACGCGATGGTCATCGCCGTCTGCGCGTTCGCCCTGGAACTCCGGCCTGGGGGCATGTCTTCGGCGCGGGTGGGTACGGGGATCGGGTCGGCGGGCCCGACGCCGCTGCGCGCACCGGACGCCGAAGAATACCTGGACGAGGCGTTGACCGGGGCCGGGCTGTGGGAGTCGGCGGATCCGCTGCCCGCGGCGGTCGCGCAGCGGTTCGGCGACCTGGTGGGGGCGGCGGCCCGGCCGATCGACGACGTGCGCGGCACCGCGGCTTACCGCCGGCACGCCCTGTCGGTGCTGGCCCGGCGCACCCTGGGCTGGGCCTGGGTGGCGTACCGGCAGGATCGGCAGGCAGGCACGTGAGGGAGGCGGCCAGATGCGGGTGACGATGACGGTCAACGGCGAGCTCGTGACTGCCGACGACGTGTGGGAAGGCGAGAGCCTGATGTTCGTGCTGCGCGAGCGGCTCGCCCTGCCCGGCTCGAAGAACGCCTGCGAACAGGGCGAATGCGGATCATGTACGGTCCTGCTCGATGACATCCCGGTGTGCGCGTGCCTGGTCGCGGCCGGCCAGGCGGCGGACCGCCAGATCGTCACGGTCGAGGGCCTGGCCGCCGGCCAGGGCAACACCGCCGCGGGCGGGCGCGAGGAGCTGCACCCGGTTCAGCAGGCCTTCATCGACGCGGGCGCCGTGCAGTGCGGCTTCTGCACACCCGGGCTGATCATGCAGACGCACTGGTTTTTGCGGCAGAGCCTGCTGCGGCGCACCGCGGCCCCGGGACCGGCCGACCCGGACATCCGCGAGGCCCTGGCGGGCAACCTGTGCCGCTGCACCGGGTACGAGAAGATCCTCGACGCGGTGCGGCTGGCGGCTACTCGGATGGCCGGGGACCGCGCATGACGCCACCCCTGCTGATCGAGAACTGCGCGATCGCGACGATGGACGGCCAGCGCCACGACGAGAGCGGCACCGAATACGCGAGCGGCTACATCGCGGTCGCGGGCGGGCGGATCACCGCGGTCGGCGAGGGCCAGGCGCCGCCCGCCACCGCCGACGGGGCCCGGCGCGTCGACGGCTCCGGGTGCCTGGCCACCCCTGGCCTGGTCAACACCCACCATCACCTGTACCAGTGGCTCACCCAGGGCCAGGCGCAGCAGGCCATCTTGTTTGACTGGCTCACCGAGCTGTACCCGGTCTGGGCCAGGATCGACCCGGAGCAGGTCCATGCCGCGGCCACCGCGGGACTGGCCTGGCTGGCGCTGTCGGGGTGCAGCACGAGCACCGACCACCACTACATCTTCCCCCCGCGGCGCATGGCTGGTGCTGAGGTCTCCGCGGCCGGACCGCGCGACGCGCTGGAGGCGGAGATCGCCGCGGCCGTCTCGGTCGGGCTGCGCTTCCACCCCTGCCGCGGCTCGATGGACCTCGGCCGGTCCGCGGGCGGGCTGCCGCCCGACGAGGTCGTCGAAGACCCCGACACCGTCCTGGCCGCCACCGAAGAGGCCATCCACAGGTTCCACGATCCGGCGCCCGGCGCCATGGTGCGGGTCGCGGTGGCCCCGTGCTCCCCGTTCTCGGTCAGCCAACGGCTCATGCGGGAAACGGCGGAACTGGCCCGCAGGCTCGGCGTCCGGATGCATACCCACCTGGCCGAGACGCGCGAGGAAGACGCGTACTGCCGGCAGACGCTGGGCCGCACGCCCGCCGAGTACGCCGACGAACTCGGCTGGCTGGGCGAGGACGTGTGGCTGGCGCACTGCGTGCACCTGGACGAGCCGGCGGTGAAGCGGTTCGCCGCGACCGGCACCTCGGTGGCCCACTGCCCGAGTTCCAACGCGCGGCTCGGCTCGGGCATCGCCCCGGTGCGCCAGCTGCTGCGGGCCGGCGTCCCGGTCGGCCTCGGGGTGGACGGGTCGGCCTCCAGCGAGGGGACCTCGCTGGCCGGGGAGCTGCGCCAGGCGCTGTTCGCCGCCCGGGTCAGGGACTCCGAAGGCGCAGCCGCGCTTACCGCCCGGCAGGCGCTGTGGCTGGGGACCCGCGGCGGTGCCCGCTGCCTGGGCCGGGCCGACGAGATCGGGGCACTGCGGCCTGGCCTGCTCGCCGACATCGCGCTGTGGCGGGTCGACACGCTCGCGCACGACGCCATCGCGCACGGGCCCAACGGGGCGGGGGGCGGCGATCCGGTCGCCGCGCTCGTGCTCGGGCCGCCCGCACCGCTCGAGCTGCTCCTGGTCGGCGGCGCGGCGGTGGTCGAGCACAGCGAACTGCGCACCGCCGACGCGGCCGCGGCGGCCCGCGACGTCCGGGCCGCACGGCTCCGGCTGGAGGCGGGCCGATGACCGAGACCGTGAGCCCGGCCGCCGGTACGCGGACCGAGGTCGGCGTCCGGGGCGGGGTGGGTGAGAGCCCGACCCGTCCCGACGGGCGGCAGAAGGTGACCGGTGAGTTCGCCTACTCCTCCGACCTGTGGCTGGACGGGATGCTGTGGGGGGCCACCCTGCGCAGCCCGCACCCGCGGGCCGTGATCATCGGGATCGACATCGGCGAGGCGCTGGCCATGCCCGGGGTCGCCGCCGTGCTCACCCATGATGACGTACCGGGACACAAGACCTACGGGCTTGAGCACTCCGACCAGCCGGTGCTGGCCTGGGATCAGATCAGGTACCAGGGCGAGTCGGTGGCGCTGGTGGCGGCCGAGCACCCGGAGGTGGCCCGCCGGGCCGCGGCCAGGATCAAGGTTGTCTATGAGGTGCTCCCGCCGGTAACCGACGCGCGCAAGGCCCTGGCGCCCGGCGCGCCCCTCGTGCACGCGGGCGGGAACCTGGTCCGCCACGTGCGGATCCGGAGAGGCCGGCCCGACACGTGCGCGGACGTCGTGGTCCACGGCGAGTACCAGGTCGGCATGCAGGACCAGGCGTTCCTCGGTCCGGAGTCCGGCCTGGCGGTCCCCGCCGAGGACGACGGCGTCGACCTGTTCGTGGCGACCCAGTGGCTGCACGTGGACCGGGGGCAGGTCGCGGCGAGCCTCGCCCTGCCCGAGGACAAGGTCCGCATCACCCTGTCCGGCGTCGGCGGCGCGTTCGGCGCCAGGGAAGACCTGTCCATGCAGATCCACGCCTGCATGCTGGCGCTGCATACCGGCAAGCCGGTCAAGATGATGTACTCGCGCGAAGAGTCGTTCTTCGGCCACGTGCACCGGCATCCGGCCTCGCTACGGTACGAGCACGGCAGCACCGCGGACGGCACCCTGGTCTACGTCAAGGCCGACATCGTCCTGGACGGGGGGGCCTACGCGTCAAGTTCCCCCGCGGTGGCGGCTAACGCGGCGACCCTCGGCTTCGGCCCTTACGACGTGCCCAACGTCGAGATGGACTGCTACGCGGCGTACACGAATAACCCGCCGTGCGGCGCGATGCGCGGTTTCGGTGCGGTGCAGGCCTGCTTCGCCTACGAGGCCCAGATGGACAAGCTCGCCGCCGCCCTCGGCATGGACCCGGTCGAGCTCAGGATCAAGAACGCGATGCACGAGGGGTCCGTGATGCCGACGGGCCAGGTGGTGGACTCGGCGGCCCCGGTCGAGGAGATCCTGCGCCTGGTGCGGGCCAGGCCGCTGCCGCCCGCGCGTGCGGGAGCTTCCGGACCCGACCTGCGCACCCTGCCCGGGGGCGTGTCCAACACCACGCACGGCGAGGGCGTGGTCCGCGGCGTCGGGTACGCGGTCGGGATCAAGAACGTCTGCTTCTCTGAGGGCTTCGACGACTACTCCACCGCCCGGGTCCGGCTGGAGCTGATCAGCGGCGAGCCGGTCGCCCAGGTCCACACCGCCGCCGCGGAGGTCGGCCAGGGCCTGGTCACCGTGCTGTCGCAGATCACCAGGACCGAGCTCGGGGTCGAGCGGGTGGTGATCCTGCCCGCCGACACTTCCATCGGCAGCGGAGGTTCCACGTCGGCGTCCAGGCAGACGTACGTGACCGGCGGCGCGGTGCGCGCCGCCTGCGAGGCGGTGCGACGGGAGCTGGACCGCCGCGCCCGCGAGCGCTTCGGGGGGACCACGCCCGAGCTGGCCGTGCTGCTCGACGAGCCGATCGAGGAGACGTTGACCTGGCGGCACCGGCCCACCTATGAGCTGGATCCCGAAACCGGCCAGGGCGACGCGCACGTGCAGTACGCGTTCGCCGCGCACCGCGCCGTGGTGGACGTGGACACCGACCTGGGCCTGATCAAGGTGGTGGAGATCGCGACCGCGCAGGATGTCGGCAAGGCGATGAACCCGCAGGCCGTCGAGGGCCAGATCCACGGGGGCATCGCCCAGGGGCTCGGCCTCGCCGTCATGGAGGAGATCCAGGTCGTGGACGGCGTGGTGAAGAACCCCTCCTTCACCGACTACCTGATCCCCACCATCCTCGACATGCCGCCGGTCCGGCTCGACGTGCTCGAGCTGGCCGACCCGCATGCCCCCTACGGGCTGCGCGGCGTCGGCGAGCCGCCGACGATCTCCTCGACAGCCGCGGTAGTCGCCGCCATCCGGGCCGCCACCGGTCTGGACCTGACGCGGGTGCCCGTCCGGCCCGAGCACATCGTGTCCGGGGGGAATGGGGGGGCGGGCCAGCCCCCCGTGGAGAGGGGGAGCTTATGCCCTACATGTTCCTGAACGGAGGCGGGATGCGCGGCGGCTCGCTGCACCACCGCCTGCGCGACGCTCCGTTCGTCGCCGAGACCCGCACCGCGCCGCTCTACCGGTTCTACTCATGCGGGGATCGCTACCCCGCCCTGGAACCCGCGGAAGACGGCCAGGGCGCCGCGATCGAGGGCGAGGTCTACGACCTGCCGCTCGACGTGCTCCGCGATGAGCTCCTGCCCGCCGAACCGCCCGAGCTCGAACTCGGCGTGATCACGCTCGCCGACGGCACCGCCGCGCTGGGCATGGTCCTGCGCCGGCCGGCCCCCTTGATGGACGACCTGATCGATATCACCGCTTCTGGCGGCTGGCGCACGTACCTCGCCAGCCGCCAGGAAGGGTGAATCCCGGTCAGGACGGGACGAAGATCATGCCCTGGGGGCTCGACCTTGGGGCCGCTGAGGGTCACCGGCGTGAGCTGGCCCGTCCACGGGTTCAGGCTGCCCACGTAGTTCGGGGAGATCCCGGGCCCCGGGCACGGCTTCGCGCTGGCGGGAGGGGCGAAACTAGCCATGGCGAACAGGACGGCCGTGACCGCGCCGGCGGCCGCGGATGTCCTGCCTACGCGCCCGGCGATACCGAGCCTCCCGAACCTTTGCATGGTCCTCGGCCCCTTCCTATGCGATGGGCGTTAGTTCTGGCGGAGCAATGGACGTTAGATCTACTGGGCGATGCGGGTTAGTTCTAGCGGGTACCTGTGACGGGCGGCTGACAACCAAATGGCGCGTAAATGAACGAACTAGACGGTTACCGTGCCGCGGCGCGGCGCGTCCGGCGGCCGGGCCGCACCGCGCCAGATGGTGACAGACTGGCGGCTGTGCGCACCTACGGCCTGCGGTTCGACGTCAACTGCTCGATTCTGTTCACCGAGTTGCCGCTGCTTGAGCGCCCGGCGGCCGCGCGGGCGGCGGGGTTCGACGCGGTGGAGTTCTGGTGGCCGTTCGCCGATCCTGTGCCGCAGGACCGCGAGGCCGACGAGTTCGTCAGGGCGCTCGGCGACGCCGGGGTGCGGCTGGTCTTGCTGAACTTCATCGCGGGCAACATGGCCGCGGGCGAGCGAGGGCTGCTGTCGCTGCCCGCGGGATCGGCCGCGTTCCGCGACAACATCGAGGCTTGCGTGGGCATCGCCGCGCAGACCGGCTGCACCGTCCTCAACGCGGTGTACGGGAACCGCGTTGACGGCGTATCCGCCCGAGAGCAGGACGAGCTGGCCGCCGAGAACCTCACGCTCGCCGCGGGTGCCGCCGCACGCGCCGGGGCCACCGTCGTGGTGGAGGCGCTGAACTCCTACGACACCCCGCGCGCCCCGCTCGTGTCCAGCCACAGCGCGCTCGAGGTCATCAACCGGGTCCGGGCCCGCGGCGTCGGCAACATCGCGTTCCTGGCCGACCTCTACCACCTCGGCCGGATGGGCGAGGACCTGCCGGCGGTGCTGGCCCGCCATGCGGACGACATCGCGCACATCCAGATCGCGGACGTACCCGATCGCACCGCCCCGGGGACCGGCCAGCTGGACTTCGAGGCGCTCTTCGGGCAGCTGGCCGCGCAGGGCTACCCAGGCTGGATCGGCTGCGAGTACAGGCCCTCCGATCCGGCGGCCAGCTCATCGAGCTTCGGCTGGAGGCTGGCACATGCGGTATGACCTGGTAATCCGGTCCCGGCGGGCGGTGCTGCCCGACGGGATGCGGGCGGCG
>JBOHCK010000202.1:0-11116 GCA_050698755.1 Streptosporangiaceae bacterium
CCGCTAGAAGGTCGAGGCGGCCGACGGGCTCTCTACAAGCGCATCGAGGAAGAGAAGGGATTTGTGGCTGGACTCCGATGCCCGGACAGGGGCATTCGGAGGGTTGCAATACCCGACTGTGCCGTTACACCAGATCGTGCCTGCCCTGACCCGTGGCGCCGAAGTCATGGACGAGATCTTCAGGTAGCCCCCGCCGGGTCCGATCCGTCGGCTCATACAGTGAATGGGGCCAGGTGCGGAAGTGCTTTTGCGACCGCCTCGACGACGGCTTCGGCTTTCGGCAGGTCATCCAGGACGGTGTCCTGGTCGATGTAGGTGGCCTGGCCGGGATACTCGGCTTCATGGCGGGTCACCCGGATCCGGTCGACCGGGCGCAGGATGGCGCCCATCGACGCGCCGAACTGCGCCTGCACGGCGTGCATGACGGCCAGGTGCCCGCCAGATGTCGTGGCGCGGAGCCCCTGGATCTGCAGCAGCGCGGACAGGGCTTTCCTGATCGCGTCGTAGACGGCCACGTACGCGAGGTAGGGGTCGGTGCCGGCCAGCAAGCGCGCGCTGGCCAGGTGCTGGCGGGCGGTCGCGAGTAGCCGGTCAGCCAGTTCGGCGTTCGCGGTGATCTGGGAAAGCTCGCCGCGTTCGAGCATCCCCGTGATCTCCTCACGCCCTCGGGCCCACCCGGTCACCGCGAGACCGCCAGGTCGTCCGGCCCCGGTATCCCCGGCAGCGGGACCAGCGGCCGGCTCCGCAGCTCGGCCAGGAACGGGTCGCCGTCGGCGCGCCATCGGCTGGCAGAAATAACGACGGGGTTGATGTCCCGGCCGAGCCGCGACCGCGCCCGACCGACCGCATCGTGCAGGTCGTCACGGTCGGGCCGGCCGATCACCACCAGGTCGATGTCGACCGGGGACGGGCCCGCCTCGCCCAGGGCCCTGGCCGCCCAGGAACCGAAGATGGCCGCCGCGCTCACGCCGCCCAGCCCGGCCAGTTCCTCACCCAGCACCTGCGCCGGACCCAGGACGATCACGACCAGATCCCGCAGCGGCCGGTAGAACGGGGCCGTGTGATCAGCCTGCACGAGCTTGGTGCGCCCGACCATGCGAGCGCGGACCACGCCTGCCGTCTCCAGCCGCTTGATCTCCCGGGCCATCGTGCCGGTATCGGTCCCGGCCATGCGGGCCAGCTCGGCGATCGAATACTCCCCCTCCCCGATGTAGGTACGGGCCAGCACCGCAGCGGTGAGCCGCGACCGGAAGACCGGGAAAACCGCAGGCGCTGCCTCCCGCACGCTGGCTGCCTCCTCACCGCCGGGCGGTTGCTTATACTGTCATCATACCAGCATATGCTGGCGCAATGACAGTATAGGTTCCAGGTAGAACAGCGAGTGGCCACGTGGCCGCTGAGCGATAGTCGCCCCATGGTAACCATCGTGAGCTGGATCGCGGAGAGTCGTACGCGAGACATCATCTGGGGCAAGCTGGTTTGGACGAGATGGAAGCCGGGCTGATGAGGGGCGACGACCCGCTGGAGCGGTATAACGAGTTCAAGAAGTACAACCTGGACCTGCTGCTCAAGTGGCGCGACTTTCCCAAGCCCACCATTGCGATGGTCGACGGCTACTGCATCTACGCCGGGTGGATGCTGGCGGCCGTCATGGACTTGGTGTTCGCCTCCGACCAGGCGCAGTTCCTGGGCGGGTTCGTGGAGTACAACTCCATCCCCTGGGACCTGGGCTTCCGCAAGGCCAAGGAGATCTGCTTCGAGAGCCGCTTCATGACCGCCGCGGAGTGCCAGGCCGCTGGCTTCGTCTCCCGCGTCTTCCCCGCAGAAGACCTCGAGCGTGAGACCCGTGCCTTCGCCCGCCGCGTCGCCGAGAACCACACGTTCACCCTCCGGATGACCAAGTTGCAGATCAACAAAGCCCAGGACGCCCAGGGTTTCCGGTCACTGCTGCAGGACAGCCTGGGCGACTACGTCGCCATGATGTTCATGCCCGGCTTCAGCACGATCCTGGAAGACAACAAGCGCCTGCGCGCCGTCGACCTCGCCGTCCGCGGCCGGCGAGGCGAGCGCTACGGCCAGGACGGCACCCAGCGCGAGACCTGACTGACGGCCGTAAGCTGGCCGCCCGCCGATCGCTTGGATCTCCGGAATGGAACATCACCACCTGCGCCATCAGGCCATTGTGCCGCGCCCGGGTCGCCGACCCGGTGAATCAGCGCGGCACCGGCGCCGGTCATCGTGACCTGACCAGGACCGACACCTCAGCGTGACCTAGCGTGACCCTCGCGGGTGCGATATCGCCGAGTATTCACGGCGTCTGAGGGTGATCTCCAAGCTGCTGTAGGCGCACCTATCGCCCAGGTCTGCGTCTGTCGCGGCCCGCTTACCCTGATCGGCTGGTTTGCTACGGTGCAAAGATGCTTTGACCGCTACAGGAAATGTGGACGAGACCCGCCCACTCAAGTGCGCTGGAGGCTATGTGACAGCACAGGGAGAGATCGCCTTTCCAGACGGTGCCGCCGTCTTGGACCTTGACGTCGCATGGATACACGGATCAGAAGCCGCCAAGTACAACACCGATCCCGACATCCAGGTCCACACTTGCGACGAACACACCTACATCCTGCGCCAGAACAAGGCGGTCAGTTATGAGGCGCCCTTCATGTTTCTCCTGTTCGGAGCCTCCCGGGCCTTTCTGCTAGACACCGGTGCTACCGCGAACCCGGCGTTCTTCCCGCTGCGCCAGATCGTCGATTCGATCATGGATGCCTGGCTGGCCCGGCATCCACATCCAGACGACTACGGGCTGCTCGTCCTGCACACCCATTCGCATACGGACCATACCGCGGGCGATGGCCAGTTCGCCGGCCGGCCCAGCACCGTCGTGATCGGCGCGAAACGCGATGTGGCATGGCCGTATTTCGGCTTCGCCGACGAACCCGATGCGGTGGCCGGGATTGATCTCGGCGGCCGCGTTCTGGATTGCCTCGCGACGCCCGGGCACCACCAGGCGGCGGTCACCTATTACGACCGTTATAGCGGGATCCTGTTTACCGGCGACACCGTCTACCCGGGGCGCCTGTACGTCTTCGACTGGCCGGCCTTTGTACGTTCGATCAGCCGGCTCGCCGACTGGTGCGACCGGCGGCCGGTGACATACCTGATCGGCTGCCATATCGAGATGACCACAACGCCAGGAGTTGACTACCCGGTCGGCTGGAGCTACCAGCCGGACGAACCACCCCTCCAGCTCACAACGGACCATCTCACACAGATCCGGGACACGCTGAAATCCCACGACCTTCAACCGGATCGCTATGTCCTGCCGCAAGTCATCATCACACCAGTCGGCTGAGTTGTCCGCATGCCCTCGGCGCGGGCATTGCAGAACATCCTGATCTGGGACGCCGCCGCGGTCCAGATATTTCCGGGCCTAGGCATACCGAACGGCGGATCTCCCACGCCGCTTAAGGCTGAGATTCCATCGCGCATCGTGACCTGCCCCCCCGGCCGGCATCGCCGCCAGGCCGCTCGCAGCCTGCTGGGCCGGCAGTCGTACGACACCGGCCGAGGCGGTTCCCGGGAGCGGCCGATCACTGTCTCGATGTCCATGAGGACTCCTCGTGGTCCTCATGACTGCCGCGCCGCAGGGCCTGCGCCTCCTATTGGGGGTTGATCTTCCAGCTGACCGGTAGCTTCCCGGGCCGCCCGGCCACCCGCGTGGCTGCCCTCGCGCCTACCGCAGTAGTCTGCCAGCCTGTGGCATTGGCTCGCCCGCGACTGTCCGGACCGGAGGCGTCATGGCTGGGTACTTCATTGCGAACTACACGATCACCAACCAGGCCGGCTACCAGGAGTACCCTGCCGCGGTCGGGCCGACCCTGACGGCCCACGGCGCCGAAAGGGTCGTCGTCGACCGCGACTGCGAGTTGCTTGAAGGATCAGCCAGGCAGGTCACCGTCGTGCTGAGGTTCGCCACGAAGGCTGCCGCCACGGCCTGGTACGAGTCACCGGAGTACCAGGCCATCAAGCACCTCCGCACGGACAACACCGAAGGCATCGCGGTCATCGCGGAAGGCAACTAGCCCGGTCTCCGGTCGAGCACCCCGTCGCCAGCTGCACGACCGGCACGAGCCTGGTTGCCCCTGCCGGGCCGGACGCCTAAGGCGGCCGCCATGGACTCGTCACGTCACTGCCCGTGGCGGCAGGATGCATATGCCAGGTCCGGCCGCCGCTCCCGAGCGCCGATTATCTTCCTGCTTGCTCCTGGGCTGATGCAGGCCGCTGGCGAGCGCATATGAGCCGGTTCTGTGCGCTTCCGCCGGCTGTGCGGGGCGGGCCTCGCGCATGGGCCCGGCGGAGTGCGGCGGCGGCAAACCGGGGATTCAGGCGCGGCCGTCCGCGGCCAGCGGCGCGGGAATGGGGGACTGGTCGTGGCGGGCGCTTGCGGCACCGTGCGCTGACGTGCTGGCCGCTTCGTGGCCGGACCGGGCTTGGATGATCGCGATGATGAGGAGCGGATAGAACCAGGTGAGGTAGCTGTAGAACCAGTAGCCCAGGAGCAGTTGCGCGCCGATGAGGAGCGCGGCGGCGAGGGCCGCGTGTTGCCGAGGGTCCTGCATGGGAGGACGCACCATGGGTGAGAGCGCGAGCAGCACCAGCGCGGCGGCGAGTACCGGCCTGGCCGCGCTCGCCAGGTGCGGCAGGTAGGTCCAGATGCTGAACTGCACGCCGCCGCCGCGCTGTATCAGCTGGTAGCCGAACGTCGAGTCGAGGAACTCCGCGGGGCCGGAGGTGATGAACGGCCAGGCGAGCATCGCGCAGAGCGAGGCGAGGAGCGTCAGCGCGTACCGCGAGCGCCCTCGTCTCACGCCCAGGAATTGCACGGCGAGCAGCGCGGGCAGGAATTTGGTCAGGACCGCGGCTGCCATCAGCAGCCCGCGAACGGCCGGGCGCTCGGCTGCGATGACGATGGCCCATACGCACAGGGCGGCGATCAGCGCGTCGTTGGTTTCCGCCATCAGGGAGAGGTCGGGAAACGGGTAGAGCAGGTACGCGAACGCGAAGGCGTGCGCGAGCGGCCGCCCGCCGAGTCGACGGCCGAGCGTGTGCAGGCCGGCGAGCGTCAGCGCATCGAAGCACACCGCCGGCAGCAGAGTCGCGGGCAGCGCCGGCGCGGGCGGGAAGATGGCCGCGAACGGGACGTAGGCGTAGTAGGCGAACGGGCCGTAGGAGTCCGGGTGGTAAATCCGGAGCCCGCCCGGGCCTGGCCAGGACACCGCCCCGTAAAGGTGCAGTCCGTGCAGAACGCGCCAGGCGCCGAGCGAGCTCGCCTGCCCGACATCCAGGATGTTGCTCCCCGCCAGACTTCCGATCCGGACGAGCAGCAGTACCCCTATGGCCAGGCCCAGGCGGCGGGAGCTGACCGATGGGCGCAGTTCCGGCATCGGCCACGCCCCGAAGGCCGCTCCGAGCATCCGGGCGAACAGCCAGCCCAGACACGCCGCTGCCAGCCACAGGCCGGCTGCGGAGAGATCGTCGCTGAGCAGCATCGCCACCGGAAAGAAGCCGGCGAGCGCCAGCAGGTCCAGATGCCCGGCCCGCCACGGGCAGCGCCAGTCGAACAGCCCGAGGACAAAGCACGCCGCCCACGGTACGGCGATGAACAGCGGATACAAGGTGAACACGCCGCCGACGACCTCCGGCTTGAACCAGCCACCGCCCCTCGGTGCGAACCCATGACCAACCGGCACGAGTGCGGCCAGTACCCCCAGCCCGCAGATGAACACGAACACGAGCAGACCAGCGATCGCCCGGGTGCGCGTGGTGTGGCCGGGCGGCCGCTCAGCTGCATGCCTCGCGTGTGCCCGGTTTGCCCGGCGGCGCACGATCGGCGGCCTGTCCTGCTGACAGAGCCGCACCAAGGCTTCCATGCCGTCATCGTGACCGGACCCGTGTGGCGCCCCCGTGTCCTTCCGGCAGGGTGTCCTGCCGGAAGGGCCGGCTGCCCAGCGATCGGACCGGGCAGCGGAACGGCTACGTGGCGGAGCGGGCAGGCACCTGCCCGTCGCCGCCGGCCGGGGCGGCTGGCAGGCTCACCCGCACCGCGAGCCCGCCGTCGGCCAGCGCCCGCAAGCCGAGCTGGCCGCCGTGGGCGGTAACGATTGCGCGCACGATCGACAGGCCGAGGCCGGAGCTGTGCCCTGTCCGCTGCTGGCCGGCCCGGCGGAACGGCTCCAGCAGGCCGTCCAGGTCCTCGCCGGCGATCCGCTGGCCGCTGTTGGAGATCTCCAGGATCACGCGGTCCCCGGCCGTGCGGGTGCCGGCGGTGATCCAGCCGTCCGGGCAGTTGTACTTGACCGCGTTGCTGATCAGGTTGGCGGCCAGCTCGCCGAGCAGCGCCGGGTCGCCGTAGGCGCACGCCTCATGCAATTCCCGGCGGACGATCAGGCCCGTCTCACCCACCGTGGCCAGTGCCTGCCCCGTGATCTGATCAAGCGGCACCGGCTCCCTCTCCCCGGGCGCGAGCATCCCCTGGGTGAGGGTCAGCAGCCGCTCCAGCATCCGCTCGGAGCTGAGCACGGTGCGGCGCAGCCTGGTCGCGGCGTCGCGGAACTCCGCTGGTGACGGCTCCGGGCCGGTGAGCAGCAGGTCGAGCTCGGCACGCATTACGGCCAGCGGGGTGCGCAGCTCGTGCGCCGCGTTGGCGGCGAACAGCTGCTGGCCGGCAAACGCGGTCTCCAGCCGGGCCAGCATCGCGTCGAAGGTGTCGCCCAGCTCGGTAAGCTCATCGGCCGGCCCGCCCAGGGCCAGCCGCTCGTCCAGGTCCTCGCCGGTGATCCGCCGCGCCGTGTCGGTGATCTGGCGCAGCGGCCGCAGCATCCGCCCCGCTACCAGCCAGGCCAGCCCGCCGGCGATTGCGACCAGGACCGCCAGCAGAATGCCGTATTGCACGAGCAGACCCGGCAGGCTCGGTTCCCGCGCCGACACCCCGGTGATTTGGCCCCCAGGCGTGTCCAGGCCATATACCGTGGTGCGGAACCTGAGGACGACGAGCAGCCAGCTGGCCGCCAGCAGCACCACGGCGGTCAGCACGACCAGCGCCGCGAGCAGCAGCGCCAGCCGCACCCGGACGGTCGGGCGGAACGGACGCCTCACCGCGCGATCCGGTAGCCCGAGCCGATCAGGGTCTGGATCGGGTCCGGCTCGCCCAGCTTGCGGCGCAGCTTCTTGACCGTGGTGCGCACCGCCGTGGTGAACAGGTCAGCGTTCTCATCCCACACCTTCTCCAACAGCTCCTCCGCGCTGACCACCCGCCCCCCGGCCGCCAGCAGCACCTCCAGCACGCCGAACTCCTTGCGCGCCAGCTCCAGCCGGCGGCCGGACCGGCTCGCCGACCGGGTGGCCGGATCCAGGCGGATCCCGGCCGCCTCCAGCACCAGCGGCCGCACCACCGCCGGCCGGCGGGCCAGCGCACGCACCCGGGCGATCAGCTCCACGAAATCGAACGGCTTAGCCAGATAGTCATCCGCACCCAGCCCCAGCCCCTCCGCGGCACGGCGAGGACCGCCCGCCGCGGTCAGCATCAGCACCCGGATCCCCGCCCCCCGGGCGCGCAACCTGCGGCACAGCTCATCACCATGCAGCACCGGCAGGTCCCGGTCCAGCACCACGACGTCATAGTCCGACGCCCCCAGCTTGAACCAGCCCTCGCCCCCATCGACCGCGACATCGACCGCCATCCCGTCCCGGCGCAGCCCCCGCGCCAGCACGCCAGCCAGATCCTCATGGTCCTCGATCACCAGCACCCGCATACCGCTCACCCGCCCGCAATACCCGCCGCGCCGGTGATCCTGCTGGCCCCTGCCGTTACTACCGCCGATGATCCCGTCCAGCGGAGAGGCAGCAGCCACGGTACCGGAAACGGCCGCCGCTCCCGCCAGCGCCACCCCGGCAGGCACCCGGTCGCAGGCACATCTCGCGACCCCGCCACCGTCAGCGGTGACGCGAACCTTCTCAAGTCACCGGTCAGCACCATCAATCCCTCGTCCTGATCATGACCCGTTCCGCCCATCATCGGCTACCACATGTGGCCTCCTCGTGTCACCGGCCGTTCCAGTGCGTCCGCTCGCTGTCAGCCGCGCGCCAGGCCAGTGCCAGCCGAATCCGCCTCGGCAGGAATCCGCGCTGTGCGACTCGCGGCTGAACCCCGGGTCATCTATCGCCGCCGGCAGCAGGTCCAGCCCCGGTCTCGAAACACGCTCCAGCGCGGCCCCGGACCAAACCGATCAGCCAGTTCTGCACGCCCGCCTTGAGCAGCCCGGACCGGCAACGCGGCGCACCTATCAGGCGGATACTTGCGCGATAGCTCCGTTTCATTATGACGGACTGTGAATTTGATTCCCGTGTAGTTGAGCGCCTATTTGTCGTAGGCGGCCAGCACGTTCAGGGAAGGCTGCGATTTCAGGCTGCCGACGAGCCTCAGCCCGAATCGCTCGCCGCGGCGGATGAAGTTGTAAGCGAAGACGCCAGTGTCGTAATCGCCGCGAGCGGACACATCGAGGTGCAGCATCGTCCCGTTGGGAAAGGTCATGCGGTAGGCGATCCAACGGGGCCGCCCGCCAGCGCCGATCACTTCCTCCACGACCTTGACTGCCCGGTCGGCGTTCCAGTGGTCGGCGAACCAGTTCCAGTAAGCATCGCGTTGGGCTTTGCCGAGGTCCGTGGTCGTGCTGTCGGGATAGGCCACCGGCAGCGTTCCGCCGTCCCGCTGCAGCTTCTCGACCAGCGGGCTGAAGAACGTGACCACCCGGCCGTCATTTAGCTCCGCGGCCTGCGGCAAGCACCGGGTACCCGGCGGGACGTCGACGAAGGCAATCATCCGCGGGCTCGCGGCGATGTCTTCAGCCTCCGGGAGCCGGGTGTCCGGGCTCACTACGCAGATACGCTCCGGCTGGTTCACCACGTAGTGCAGCGAGAGCTGCACCAGCTGCCGCGCAGCGCTGTCGATCGGCTGCAAGGTGATGGTCTGACCATCCTGGCTGCCGCGTGTCGCCGTCAGTCCGGTCTCCACGTCTGCACCGATCTTCAGCCATGGAAACAGCGAAGACAACCCGGCGCTCAGGCGCCCCGGCAGATTTCTCGAGCTGCCGGGTCTGGACAGCCGAGACCTGCAGCTCAACGGTCCTGAACGCGGGCCCGACGACAGCGTCGTAGAAAGCACCCACCTGCCGGCTGTCAATGAATACCGGCGAATCCGCCAGCCAGGCGAGATCTGGCACACTGTCAGTGGCCGACACGTGGATGATCCCCTTGCTCGTATATGACGGATATCAAGCTACTTCAGGAGCCGGAGAGGGCGCGCATAACAACTATTCATGCGTGGCCATCATCGTGAGCTGATCTTAGGCCACAGCCGTGCATATCGGCGGATCTCGCGCAACCGCCGCGGCCAGCGATCATCACGCAGCGCGATCGACGTTCCTGAACATGAGCGAACCGAGCGCCGATTCGGCGCGGGTCGCATGTGCGCTCTGCCTACATCACGCGGCGCACAGAGCATCCGGTCCGGCGCTGCTGCACTGGCCGTGTCGAAGCCGGATCGCTCCGCGGTGCTGGGTGCCAGATGGTTCGGGCATGCCACCGGGGGCGATGGCTTGACATCATTAGTAAACAACGATTTACTAATAGCTGGGGTGCTTCATCTCGACCGGGAGGAGGCAGATATGGCGATCCAGCAGGACGCTGGGCAGGCGGAGGCGACTGCGGTGAAGCTCGCGACGCTTCGCGACGATGTGCGCGCGACCATTGGACGCGTCGATGACCCGCAGCTGAAGGCGGTCTTGGAGACCGGAGCCGAAGTTCTCGGCGGGCTACGGCAGGCGTTCGTCGATTACGGCAAGGGCAGCGAGGAGGCCTGGCAACGGTAGCGGGCTGTTGGCTGTGGCGCGGCCGGTCGGCACTCCCGACGACGTCTTGCTGGACGCCGCCGACCGTGTCTTGATGACACAGGGCCCCTCCGGCTTCACCCTTGCTAAGGCAGCGACGTCCGCCGGGGTGTCCGCTGCGACGTTCGTGAAGCGGTTCGGTTCGAAGGAGCAGCTGTTCCTGCGGCTCTCCCAGCGCTGGGCAGGCTCGCTGGATGGTGAGCTCGGCGAGGCGGCCCGGGGCGTGGACTCGCCGTTGCAGCGGCTGCGCGTCGTGGCCTTGTACAACTACCACGACCTGGACAGTCCGCTGACCGCTTCCAAGCAGCTCGCGGCATTGGCGATCGACCTGCAGAACGACGAGATGCGCGGCCTGCTGCACGTCGGCTGGGGTCACGTGCGTCGTCACCTGGAACGTCACGCGGCTGCCGCGGCCGCCGCCGGTGAGCTGGCCGGCGCACCGCCGCCGGCCCAGCTGGCCCGGATCGTGATGGCCGCCATGGAGGGCGGCTGCCTGGCCTGGTCGGTACACCCCGACGGGTCATTGATTCGCCGGCTTGCGGCAGACCTGGACGCACTGCTGTCCGGATGGGCCACACCCAAGGAGAAGATTCATGGCCGGTGACACCCCGCTCGCAGGAAAAGTTGCGCTCGTCGCGGGCGCCACCCGGGGTGCCGGCCGGGCGATCGCCGTCGAACTCGCCCGGGCCGGCGCCTACGTGTATGCGACTGGGCGCAGTAGCCGTACCGCAGGCCGGTCCGAGATCGACCGGCCCGAGACAATCGAGGAAACCGGCGAGTTGGTCCGCGCCGCAGGCGGGGTGGGCGCCGTCCGCGTCGTTGACCATGAGGACCCAGATGCGGTCGCCGAGCTGGTGGCCGCAGTGGAGCGTGAGCAGGGCCGGCTGGATGTGCTGGTCAATGACATCTTCGGCGGTGACCGGTACATGCAGTGGGACAAGCCGCTGTGGGAACACGACTGGCAGGGTGGCCTGCGGATGCTGCAAATGGGTGTGCACACCCACCTGGTCACCAGCCGGGCGGCGATCCCTCTGATGCTGCGCACCGCCCCCGCACACGGCACCCGTGGCCTGGTGGTGGAGATGACCGACGGCACGTCGCAGGCCAACGCCGAATTCCGCCGCAACGTCGGGTTCTACTACGACCTGGTGAAGGCCAACGTCGAGCGG
>JBOHCK010000203.1:0-11063 GCA_050698755.1 Streptosporangiaceae bacterium
CGCATGAGGTCCACGATCCGGTGCAGCTCGTCGGCTTCGAAGGCGAGCATCCACTCGTAGTCGTTCAGCGCGAAGCAGGCGACCGTGTTGGACCTGACGTCGGGGTACTCGCGGGCTAGCATCCCGTGCTCGGCGAGCAGCCTGCGGCGTTCGGCGGGATCGAGGAGGTACCACTCGTACGAGCGGACGAACGGGTACACGCTTACGTACGCCCGGGGTTCCTCTTCCGTCAGGAAGGCGGGGATGTGGCTCTTGTTGAACTCGGCCGGGCGGTGCAGCGCCATCGCCGACCAGACCGGCTCGCTGCAGCGGCCGAGCCTGGTCCGGCGGAACCGCACGTACAGCTCCTGGAGTTCATCCGAGGTCGGTGCCACCCACCACAACATGTAGTCCGCGTCGGCCCGGAAGCCCTGGACGTCGTAGCAGCCGCGGGTGACGATGCCCTTGCCCGCGGCCTGGTCGAGCAGGTCGTCGACCTCGGCCGCGGCGTTGCCGGGCCCGCCTGCCTCCAGCGCGGCCCGGTCGGTCACCCGGAACACCGACCACATCGTGTACCGGACCAGCTCGTTGAGCTCACGCGCCTTGAGCTTGCGCGCCGCCTCGGCGGTTCCGTCCGTCTCGGTCTGCGGGCCGTCCGGCTCGGTCATCGCGTGTTCGTCAGACATGCCACCATTGTCGGCCACGCCGACGGACCGTGCGGCACCGGTCAGCGCCTGGCCGCGAAGAACGCCGTGACCTGGCTGGCCGCCGCGCGGGCGGTGCCGATGCAGGCGGGTATGCCCACCCCGTCGTACGCCGCGCCGCAGACGGCCAGGCCGGGCTGGGCCGCGACCCCCGCTCGTATCCTGGCCACCCGGTCCACGTGTCCCACCGTGTACTGGGGCAGCGCCCCGCCCCACCGGGTCACGCGGGTGGCGGCCGGCCCGCCGCGTACCCCGGTGGCCGCCGCGAGTTCCGCCGCGGCCAGCGAGACGAGCTCGTCGTCGGCCCGCTGCAGCAGGGCTTCCTCGCCCATCCGGCCCACCGAGCACCGGACGATCTCGAGCGGCGCGGCGCCGGATTCCGGGGACCCCGCCAGGTGCGGCCACTTGACCGTGGAGAAGGTGACGGCCTTGACCGCCCGCCCGTCGACGGCGGGAACCAGGTACCCGCTCCAGCCCAGCGCCGCCAGCCCGGGCGCGGGAAAGGCGGAGCGCGGGTACGCGAGCGTGACGATCGCCATGCTCGCGTAGCCGATCTCGGCGAGCGCCGCGACGGCGGCCGAGGCGTTCGGCACGCCGGCGAGCAGCCGGCCCGCGGGCCGCGCCGGGACCGCCAGTATCACCGCGTCGGCGTCGACCTGCTCCGACGCCGCCGCCGATCCCACCGTGACCCGCCAGCCTCCCCCGGCCCAGGACAGCTCGCGGGCCATCGCGCCGGTGCGGACGTGGGCGCCCGAGGCCTTCGCCAGGAACTCGGGCAGCGCACCCAGCCCGCCGGCCAGCGTGGTGAACACCGATCCGCCCGGTGCGGGCCTGCCGTCCCTATCACCAGGTCCAAGGGTCGGAGCCGGCGGCGGGAGCAAGGACCGGGCCGCCTCCGCGAGCGACCGGTACTTCCGCGAGGCGGTGGCCAGCGCCGGCAGCGTCGCGTCAAAGGACAGCTCCTCCGAACGTCCGGCGTACACGCCCCCGAGCAGCGGATCGACCAGCCGGTCGACGACCTCGGCACCGAGCCGGGCTCCGACGTACCGCGCGACCGCCACGTCGCCGTCGCGGGCGGTCGGAGGCAGTTCGAGGTCCTGGCCGGCCCTGGCTACCCCTGCACTGGAGAGCACTCCGGACCTGGCCAGCTCGCCCATGTCGGAGGGCACGCCCATGAACTGACGCCGCGGCAGCGGCCGCAGCGCGCCGAGCGTCCAGATCGCCGAGGACGTGGTTCCCGGGTCGACGCGCTCGCCACCCAGTCCCAGCTCAGCGATCAGCCCGGTGCCCTCCGGCCTGGTGACGAGAAGCGCCTCGGCCCCTTCGTCGACCGCGACGCCCGCGATCCGGGTCACCGAGAGCTTGCCGCCGGGCCGCGGCGATCCCTCCAGGACGGTCACCCGGACCGGCTCGTCCTTGAGGAAGAACGCCGCCGCCAGCCCGGCGATCCCGCCCCCCACGATCACCACGTGAGGCCGCTCGCCCGTTGGATGCATGCCCCCTAGCCTCGCAGATGCTGTGACCGCGGAGCGGCCGGGCCGCTACGCGATCGTGACCAGGCCGACGGAACCGGGCGGGTGTGGCCGCCGTCACATCGGCATGCTGAACGTACAGGGTTTGCAGGGCCGGTCCGCGCGGACCTGGCGCACACGATTCGGGGTCGCCGGGACGGTGGCTGTCGCCGCCGCTCTAGGCGGAGCACTATTCCTGGCCGGCTGCTCAAGCAGCGCATCCAGCTCGGCCACGGCGGGCACCGCGGCGCGGGAGTCGCTGCCGTCCGGACAGGCGATGGCAGCTGCTCCGGTTCCCAGCGCGGCCGCCGGTCTCTCGGCCGGGCAGCAGGGCAGCAAGGCCATTACCACCGTGCAGCTCACGCCGGGGAGCTCCATCATCTACACGGCCCAGCTGACGGTGCGCGCTCAGAACGTCAGTTCCGCGGTCACGAAGGCCACCCAGATCGCCGAGGGCATAGGCGGATATGTCTCGAGCGAGAACAACTCGGCCAACCCGGATCACCCGTCGCAGGCCACCGCCACCATCACGCTGAAGATCCCGGTGACAACGTACGCGGGCACGCTCGGCGAGCTCGCGACCAGCCTCGGCACGCAGCTGTCGCTGCAGCAGCAGGCCCAGGACGTGACCGAGCAGGTGGCCGACGTGAACAGCCAGGTCGCCTCGTTCGAGGCGGCCATCGCCCAGCTGCGCGCGCTGCTGTCGCACGCCGGCTCGGTCAATGACCTGCTCAACGTGCAGAACCAGATCAACCAGGAGGAAACCCAGCTGGAAGCGCTGGAAGCGCAGCAGCGGGCCCTCAGCCATGAGACGACCTATGCAACGGTGACCGTCAACATCCTCGGCCCGAAGGCCAAGCCGCCGGTCCACCACCCGAAGGCCCCGCCGTCGCTGGGCGGCGGCTGGAAGGCCGGCTGGCGCGGCCTGCGGATCACGGCGGACTGGACGCTGGCCTTCCTCGGCGCCGTCGCACCGTTCGCCGTCGTCGCGGCCGTCGTCGCGTTCGTGATCTTCCGGGGCCGGCGCTGGCTGCTCCGCCGCAGGCCGACCGCCCAGCCTGCCTCGCAGGACAACTAGTAAGCCGGGCCGGGCCGGGGGCGCGGGCGGACGGCCCACCCGGCCCGGGCCGGCCCAGACCGACCGGGTAGCGTCCCGACCATGACGGGAAACTCGGGATGGCAGCCACGGCACGACGACCCGCTGTTCATCTTGGCCATGGATCACCGCGAGTCGTTCGGCCGGACCCTGTTCGAGGTCAAGCACGACGACCCGGACCAGGCGCAGGCCGAGGCGATGAAATCCGCAAAGCTCCTGATCTTCGAGGGCCTGCAGGTGGCTCAGCCCTCGGTGACCTCCGGGCGCATCGGGGTGCTCGTCGACGAGCGGTACGGCCAGCATGTGATCGACGCAGTCAAAACAGTCCAGAGCAGCGCCGACCCGATGGTGCTGGCGGTGCCGGTCGAGGCCAGCGGGCATGACTGGTTCACGCTGGAATGGGGCGACCAGTGGCTCGAGCACGTCGAGTCGGTCAAGCCCGACTACGCCAAGGTGCTCGTCCGCGACAACCCCGGTTTCGACGCGGCCCAGCGCGACGCCCAGCTCACCAGCCTCGCGCAGGTCAGCGCCGGGCTGCGGACCGTCGGCGTGCCCCTGCTTTACGAGCTGCTCGTGCCGGCCACCGACGCCCAGCTAGCCCAGGCGGGCCACGACGCCGGCGCGTACGACCACGACCTCCGCCCCGGCCTGGTCGCCCAGGTGATCGCCGACAACCAGGCGCACGGCGTCGAGCCCGCACTGTGGAAGGTCGAGGGCCTGGAGACCGTCGAGGCCGCGCGGCAGGTGGCCGCGCAGGCCAAGGCGGGCGGCCGCGCGGCTGACCTGATCGTCCTGGGCCGCGACGCGCCCGCCGAGCGGCTCGACCACTGGCTTGAGGTGGCCAGCCAGGTCGACGAGTTCGTCGGCTTCGCGATCGGGCGCAGCATCTTCCAGGACGTGCTGAGCCGGTACGAGGCGTTCGGTGCCACCGAAAGCGCGGCGGTGAACGCCCGCCGCGAGATAGCCGACCGGTACCTCGGCTTCATCGCCCACTGGAGGCCCTGACCGGGGTCAGCGCGCTCAGGCGGGCGCGTGCGCGGACTCGTCGTGCACGAGGTCGGCGAGCTTGGCCAGCACGCCGGGATCGGTTTCCGGTAGGACGCCGTGCCCCAGGTTGAACACGTGGCCCTCGGCGGTGCGCCCGCGCGCGAGCACGGCCCTGGCGCGCTCCTCGATGACCTCCCAGGGAGCGAGCAGCACGGCCGGGTCCAGGTTGCCCTGCAGGGCCTTGCCCGGCTCCACCCGCCGGACGGCTTCGTCCAGCGGGATGCGCCAGTCGACCCCGACCACGTCGGCCCCGGCCTCGCCCATCAGCCCGAGCAACTCGCCCGTTCCGACCCCGAAGTGGATGCGCGGCACGCCCGCGGACTCGAGCGCGGCGAAGATCCGGCTCGTATGCGGCAGGATGGCCTGCCGGTAATCGTCCGGGCCGATCGCCCCGACCCACGAGTCGAACAGCTGGAGGGCCGAGGCGCCCGCTTCCACCTGGACCCGGAGGAACGAGATCGTGATGTCGGTCAGCCGGGAGAGCAGCGTGTGCCACAGCTCCGGGTGGCCGTACATCAGCGCCTTGGTCAGCTCGTGATTCTTGGACGGCCCCCCTTCGACGAGGTAGGACGCGAGCGTGAACGGCCCGCCCGCGAAGCCGATCAGCGGGCGATCGCCGAGCTCGGCGACGAGCATCTGGACCGCCTCGGTCACGTAGGGCACGTCACCGGGCTCCAGCGGCCGCAGCCGCTCCAGGTCCGCGGGCGTCCGCACCGGGGTCGCCACCACCGGGCCGATGCCCGTCTTGATGTCGACGTCGATCCCGATCGCGCGCAGCGGTACCACGATGTCGCTGAACAAGACGGCCGCATCCACGTCGTACCTGCGCAGGGGCTGCAGGGTGATCTCCGTGATCAGGTCGGGGCGCGTGCACGAATCGAGCATCGAGACGCCCTCCCGTACCTTGCGGTACTCGGGCAGCGAGCGGCCCGCCTGCCGCATGAACCAGACGGGCGTACGTTCAACTGGCTCCCTCCGGCAAGCCTGCAGGAAAGGGGACCTCAGCGGGACAACGGTCACGTCAGGGATCGTCTCACATACCCGTGCCCGATATGGGAGGTCCGGACCGACGGCAGACACGCCGCCCGATATCCCACGGGCGAGCGGCCGGGCGTGTCACTATCGGCATCAGATCGCTTTCAACCCTTCGCAGTCCGTGCTGAACCGCAAGGAGGAGGTCGCCAGGATGACTCATCTGACCCGGTACTGCACCGGATGCAGCGACGAGCGACCATTCGAGCAGTTTCACGCGGAGCCGGGTGGCTGCCCGGACACCCGGGATGGCGATTGCCCGGAATGGGCCTGCACCGTATGCGGCGACGCCTTGCTCATCGACCTCCCGCTGGCCGAGTTCGCGACTAGCGAGCCCGTGTCCAGGGCCGCGTAACCGACCTACCTGATCCGTACTGGTTCTAGGCTGAACCTAGATCGGTCGAACTTGCATGAAACACGGGGTTCGGGCATGAACCTAGGCGCCCTCGCGCGAGGAGCTTATGAGTGACACGTACGCTCGGGTCATGAAGCCGGGTGACGGACCGGGGAATCGGCGTTCCGCGCGGTCGGCGGCACGGCGGCCTGGCGCGGCATCTGGCCCTGAGACGGGAAGCGCGCCGCTGACAGCGGCAGACCCGCTGACGGCGGCAGACCCGACGGCGCGCAGCGCGGGCAGTCCAGCCGAGGTGACGTTCGCCGCCGCGGTGGCCGCCTTCCAGCAGGGCCGTGACGACCAGGCCCACCGGAACCTGGCCTTCGAGGACGTCCCCGCTCCCAAACGACTGGCCCCGCACGCCACGGCCATCGCGGCCGCGGTCCAGCGCGACGGCGCGGACGTCGCCTGGGGACGGCTCGTGCTCCTCTACGATCCGGATGGCCACGAAGGCTGGGACGGCGTATTCAGGCTGGTAGCGTACATCCGCGCCGAGGTGGAGCCGGAGATCGCCGCCGATCCGCTGCTCGGCGAGGTCGGGTGGAGCTGGCTTTCCGAGGCGCTCGACCACCAGGTACCCGGCTACGCGCAGCCCAGCGGCACGGTGACCAGGGTCATCACCGAGGGGTTCGGTACCAAGCGGGACGAGCTGCCCCTCACCGGGTTCGAGCTGCGCGCCTCATGGTCCCCGGCACCCCCGGGCGGACCGGGCCGGGCCGCAGGCTCCTCGGCGCGCAAGCGGCCCGCGCGAACGGCCAGGGCCAGCGGCCCGGCCGAGGTCGACCTGGACGTCCTTGACCTGCCCGCCCACATCGCGGCGTGGTGTGACTGCCTGTCGGCCGCGGCCGGCCTGGAACCGCCGGGTACTCGCGCGTTGCGGCCGCCGGGGCACGGGTGAGCGCAGGCGAAAAGGTCGACGCGTACGACGGGCCCCACGATGGCCAAGGAGCCGTTCCGCTGCTCGAGCCGCGGGAAGGCCTGCCGCCTGTCGTCGAGACCAGCGTCGCCCTGGCCGAGGTCACGGACCGGCTGGCCAGGGGTGAAGGCCCCGTGGCGGTCGACGCCGAGCGCGCTTCGGGGTACCGGTACGGGCAGCGCGCGTACCTGGTCCAGCTGCGGCGAGCCGGGGCCGGGACGGTCCTGATCGACCCGATCGCCTGTCCCGAGCTTTCCGGCCTCGACGCCGCCCTGGATGGCGCCGAGGCCGTCCTGCACGCGGCGTCACAGGACCTGCCTTGCCTCGCCGAGCTCGGCTTCCGGCCCCGGCAGCTGTTCGACACCGAACTGGCCGGCCGGCTGCTCGGGTACCCCAGGGTGGCGCTCGGCACGCTGGTCGAGGAGGTGCTCGGGTTCCACCTGGAGAAGGGTCATTCGGCGGCCGACTGGTCGGTCCGCCCCCTGCGGACCGAACTCCTGCGTTACGCCGCCCTCGACGTCGAGGTGCTGATCGAGCTGCGCGACGCGCTGGCCGGCGAACTCGCCGCCCAGGGCAAGACCCAATGGGCTCGCCAGGAGTTCGAGGCGGTGCTCGCCGCCAGGCCCGTGACGGCCCGGGCGGACCCGTGGCGGCGCACGTCCGGGATACATCGCGTGCAGTCGCGGCGCGCGCTCGCCGTCGTCCGGGAGCTGTGGATCACCAGGGACAAGATCGCGCAGGCCGTGGACCTGTCACCGCGGCGCGTCCTGCCCGACACGGCGATCATCGAGGCGGCCAGGTCACTTCCGGTCAGCACGGGGCAGCTCATGCGGATCGGCGGGTTCGCGGGCCGCCAGGCCCGCAGGCACGAGCGCGAGTGGCTGGCGGCGATCACCCGCGCGCGAACCGGCGCCGACAGCGAGCTGCCCGATCCCACCGGAGGCGCGATACCGAACGGGCCGCCGCCCGCGCATCGCTGGGCCGAGCGCGACCCGGTCGCTGCCGCGCGCCTGGCTGCTACGCGTGCCGCGGTCGCCGCCATCGCCGAGGCCAGTAGGCTACCTGTCGAGAACCTGCTTTCCCCCGACGTGCTGCGCAGGCTTAGCTGGGATCCTCCGCAGCCGAGCGACCCGGTGACGGTGGGCGCGGCATTGGCGTCGTACGGGGCTAGGGCCTGGCAGGTCGAGTTCACCGCGGGTCCTGTCGCCGAGGCGCTCAACGCCGGGAAGAGCAAGCCGCCGGACCCGGGAGACACTGAGCATGGAGACGCTGGCTAGCGCGTACCATCACGCGCCTGCGCTGCCCGGGTTTCTCAATGCGCTGGCCGGCCCGGTCGACCACTACGGCATCTGGGCCATCGCCCTCCTGCTGCTGCTTGAGAACATCGGCGTCCCGGTCATCCCGGGCGAATTCGCGATGATCGTGGGCGCCATATTCGCGGGCACGGGCCGGGCCGGCCTGAACGTCGTCGAGGTCGGCGTGGTCTCGGTCGCCGCGTCGATCGCCGGCGCCGAGATCGGCTACCTGATCGGCAGGTTCGCCGGGCGCGAGCTGGTCTTGCGCTACGGCAGGTGGGTCCTGATCAAGCCGCACCACCTGGACCGGGCCGAGATGATCGTCTCCCGCTTCGGCGGCATCGTCGTGGTCATCGCCAGGTTCATCGTGGGCCTGCGCGAAGCCAACGGCATCATCGCCGGCCTCACCCAGATGCGGTGGCTCACCTTCGCCCTGTTCAACGTGCTCGGGGCCTGCGCCTGGGTCGCCACCTGGGTGAGCATCGGGTACGTGGCAGGCGACGCGATCGGCGCGATCTACCGCAACGTCAACCGGTACGCGCTCTACGTGCTCCTCGCCCTCGCCGTCCTGCTGGCCGGCTACATCATCCGCCGCATCGTGCGCCGTCGCCGCCACCGGGCTGTCACGGTAACGGCAGAGACCTCCGTCACCGAGGACTCCGAGGACTCCGAGGACTCCGAGGCTGAGGAGAACTCTGGGACTGGAGAGGACATCGAGGCTGAAGATGGTAACAAGGTCGAAGTTGACTTGGAGACTGAAGTTGATCTCCAGACCGTAGAGGATCACGAGGCTGGAGAGGACTCCGTTACTCGGGAGCCATCTTGAGGGTCATCTGGGGATCCTGGGCATCCTGGGGCTCGCGGAGGTCGTAGCGCTCCAGGGCGGCCAGCGTCCCTGACGCCGCGTGCACGACCCAGAAGCCGCCCTTGGGCAGTTCGGGATCGTCCGGCACGGCCGAGGGCGCGCCGAGGGCCGCGCAGGCCGCGGCCAGCGCCTGCGACAGGTTCTCCCGGTGCAGGCAGACCACCGCCGCCCGGCCGGCCGCCACCAGGTCGCGCACGAGGGATGCGAGGGAGTCACCAACGCTCGTTCGGCTCAAAGATGAGTCGGAGGGTCGGCGCGACACCGCCAGCACGGGCTCAGCCTCGACGGACCCGCCGAAGTCCGCCGCGAACGGCTGCACCGTCTGGCGGCAGCGCAACGCCGGAGAAGACAGCACGCGGGCGCGCGGCGCGAAACAGGCGAGCAGGCCGGCCAGCAGCCCCGCGTCGATCGCGCCCTCGGCGTCCAGCGGGCGCCTGGCGTCATCGTCGGCGTGCGCGGTGCGCTGGCCCGCCGAGGCGTGCCTGAGCAGGATCAGCGGGACCGTCGGCCGCGGCCGGAGGGCGGCCAGCACGGCGGCGTCGTGCGCGTAGCTCAGCCGGCCTGCGGCCTGCGCGAGCGGCACCCAGGATACGGCGTCGATCTCGTGGCTGGCCTCGGCCACGGTATCCGGGCCGACCGCCGACCAGTAGTCCACCCGCTTTCCTCGCCCGGCGGCCAGGTACTCCGTCGTCGGCAGCCTGGGGCCGAGCACGGGACGGACGCTGCTCTCCTCGAAGACCTCCCGCACCGCGGTGAGCAGCAGGTGCTCGCCCCGCTCGCGCTTTCCCTTGGGCAGCGACCAGTCGTCGTACCGCGGCCGGTGCACCAGCAAGACCTCGGTGCCGCCCGCGGCGGGCCGCCACACCACCGCCCCCGCCGCGAGGATCAGCTCACTCACGGGCGACGTTCACCGAGGCACCTCCGCGTAACGGCGCTCAGGGGCCGACCGTAAGCCCGGCTCATCGGCCGAACGGACCCGTCGTTCCCCGACCAGCGTCTCCTGTACGTCACGCAGCGGGTTCCCCCACTCATCACGGTTGTGCCGCGTCCAGTACCCGTCCGGGTTGAGCCACCAGGACGACGTGCCGTCGTCCATGCCGAGGTCCATGAACTGCCAGATCCTCCGCTGGTGGCCGGGGTCGGTGACCTGCACGATCAGCTCTACCCTCCGGTCCAGGTTCCTGTGCATCATATCGGCGCTGCCGATCCAGACCTCCGCGTCTTCGCCGGCCCCGAACGCGTAAATGCGCGAGTGCTCGAGGAACCGCCCGAGCACGCTGCGGACCCTGATGTTCTCTGACAGCCCAGGGATCCCCGGCCGCAGCGCGCAGATGCCGCGAATCCACAGGTCGATGGGCACTCCCGCCCGGGAGGCCCGGTAGAGCGCGTCGATCACCACCTCGTCGACGAGCGCGTTGGACTTGAACGCGATCCTGGCCGGGCGGCCCGCCCGCCGGCGTTCGGCCTGGGCGTCGATCCGGCTCACGATGCCGTTCCGCATCGATTCTGGCGCGACGAGCAGCCGGTTGTACGAGCCCGGGCGGCTGTACCCAGTGAGGTGGTTGAACAGGGCGGTGACGTCCTCGCCGACCGCGGGATCCGCGGTGAGCAGGCCGAAGTCCTCGTAAAACCGGGCCGTGGTCGGATGGTAGTTGCCGGTGCCGAGGTGGCAGTACCTGCGCAGCGACCCGTCGGACTCCTCGCGCACGATCAGCGCCATCTTGCAGTGCGTCTTCAGCCCCACGAAGCCGTAGACGACGTGACAGCCCGCCTCCTCCAGCTTGCGCGCCCACGTGATGTTGGCCCGCTCGTCGAACCTGGCCTTGATCTCCACCACCACGACGACCTGCTTGCCGGCCTCGGCGGCCTCGATCAGCGCGTCGGCGATCGGCGACTGGCCGCTGGTCCGGTACAGCGTCTGCTTGATCGCGAGCACGCCCGGGTCCTCGGCGGCCTCCTGGATCAGCCGCTCGACGGAAGCGGCGAACGAGTCGTACGGGTGCTGGACCAAGATGTCGCGCTCGGCGATGGCGGTGAAGATGCTGGAGTCCTTGGCGACCGCCCGGTTGGACGGGACGAACGCCGGGTAGCGGAACTCGCCGATGCTCAGGTCGGCGATGGCGGACAGCCCGCTCAGGTCGAGGGGCCCGTTCACGCGGTACACCGCGCGGGCGTCGATGCCGAGCTCGGTGACCAGCTTGTCCAGCACGTCGGCGGACATCGT
>JBOHCK010000204.1:0-11022 GCA_050698755.1 Streptosporangiaceae bacterium
TTTCTCGAGCGGGAACCTCACCGCTACCTGGCAGCTGTAGCGCTCGCTACTAGGGCCAATTATAGGGCCGTAGAGCGCTACCTGACGGCGCCAGGAACAAGAAATGCCAGGTCATACTAGGTGGGCCGTACAAGATTTGAACTTGTGACCTCTTCCGTGTCAGGGAAGCGCTCTCCCGCTGAGCTAACGGCCCGGGTACCTCGCCGAGATGCTACCAGAGCGGAGCTCCTCAAGCGCGCCGCCAACCGCAGGCGACCCGCCCAGACTACCCCTCAAGCACATCGGGCAGCCCGAACCACCTGAGCAACCCGTTGTCCACGAACCGCGTGATCGCCGAGATCCGCGCGCCCTCCAGCGTCAGCACGATCAGCCCGTGCGCCTCGAACACCGACCCGCGCGAGAGGTAGCAGCCGAACGCCGGCTGCCCATTGGCCCGGCTCGCCACCAGCCGGCACCGCCCCCCGTCGTGGTAGTCAGAACTCGCCCGCATAAAGCCACCGATCGAGCACGTCCCGCAGCACGAGCACCGCTCGCTGCCGCGGCGGCAGGTGGTTGACCGCCAGAACGAAGGCCAGCGCGATCGTCTCCTTGGCCTCGTACCGCGCCTCCGGGCCTGCGCCGAGATCGGCCACGTCGTCAAGCAACGCGTCCGGATACGGCTGCAGCCAGACCGGCTCGCCCCGCCGGGTCGGCTCGGGCGGCACGAACGGCGGGCTCGGCGGCTCCCCGCGCGCCCGCCGCGCGGAACTGCGCAGCTCGTTCAGGCAGCGGTTGGTCGCGATCCGGTACAGCCAGGTGCGCAGCGACGCGCGGCCCTCGTACTGCCCGAGCCCTCGCCAGGCGGCCAGCAGCGTCTCCTGCAGCACGTCCTCGGCGTCATGCAGCGAGCCGAGCATCCGGTAGCAGTGCAGCCGGAGCTCGCCCAGAAACGGATCGGTGAGCTCGCCGAACGCCCGGTCGTCTGCCGCTCGCGCCCGCTCCAGCGCCGCCTTACTCACCACATCCCCTACCGACACCGCCCGCGCCCGAAAGTCATCGCTCAGCCGCGGCCTTCGGCGAGTTCCAGGCCGGCGTCGCCGACCGCTGGAACCAGCCGCCCGTCTAGGAGCCCTCACCGAGATCGGCTCCTACCGCTTCTTTACCGGCTGAGCTGAAACAGAAATTCAAATGATCTATCTAGCAGAACGAGCAGTGGTGCGCCCCCCGGGAAAGCCCTCATCCTTCTCCGGGGTCGGCCCAGACCAGCACGTCACTGCTTACCGCCGCGAACGCCGACGCCTCGTCCGTGCCGCCGACGTCGACGCTGTACGCCCCGGGCGCCAGCCCGTCGATCGAGGTCGTGATCGTCCCCGCGGACGGCTTGAGCACCTGCGCCTCGACGAGCGTCCCCTGCTCGCTCGCGATCGTGAGCCGCATCGCCCGCGATCAGCAGGGCCAGCGGCGATGCCAGCCCGGAGGCGCCGATCAGCGCGGCCATGGTCAGCGTGGTCGCGGCGGTGGGGGCCACGTTGGTGATGGAGGCGATCCAGTCGCCGCGCAGGCCGACGGATCTCGGACGCAAACCCTCGTTAGCCATGACGAGTAAACCTCCCCGACAGCCAGGGGAAGACGCTAGATAGCCAATGTCGCGGGCCGGCCGCCGGGAACGACAGGCCAGTCGGCGGTGTTGGTGACCGGCGCCGGGCCGGACAAGCTGGCCACGAACGTGTCCTCTGACTTCGCGCCGCGGACGGTCGGGTTCCAGGCGACCTCGGCTGCCCGGCTCATGGGACCGGGACGCCGAGCCCGGCCGCACCCGGCTTGGACTGGGTGAGACCGGGGGAGAGCCGGTCGAGCCATTCCAGCGCCACCGCGGCCCTGTGCACCTTCTCCACGGCGTTCGCGCTGGCCACGGCCTCCAGGTGGTGCCCGCTCGGGTAGACACCTGCCGCGTTGCGCAGCCCGAACTTCGCGTACAGCGGCGTCCCGGCGCGGACCAGGTCGCCGAGTTCCTGCCCGCGCACCACGCCGCCAAGCGGATCGGGGGACTCGACGTACAGGTCGAGCGGGATGCCGACCGCCGCCCGCATCTCGGCGATCTCGTCCAGCGTCATGTCGGAGGGGATGTTGACCGTGCTGGCGCCGAGTTCCTCGAGCACCTTGAGCGTCACCGGGTTGGACGGCGACATGCTGGCCGAGACCTTCCACACCAGCCCGTCCGGCAGCGCCCCCCGCGCCTGTGCGTACCGCACGGCGCGCAGCAGGCCGAGGTCCGCGACGAGAAAGCTGCGGATCCCCGCCTCGGTCGCCCGCAGCACGTCCTCCAGCGCGTAGCGGAGCTGGCGCAGGCCGCGCACCTGGTCGCCGTGCGCCCGCCCGTCTGCCGACCTGGCGTGCGCCCCGGTGCCGTACCGCTCACGGGGCCCGACGAACAGGCACACCTCGACACCGGTCTCGTGCCCGGCCTGGGACATGTCGCGCAGTTCGGCCGTCCGCAGCATCATCGCGCCGCTGCCCTGGGAGATCCGGTTGACCGTGACGCCCTCGGCCTCGGCCGCACGCAGCACCGCCTCGAACACCCGCGGCCCCTCGACGCTGGGGATCTCGATGCGGAACGCGGCCCCGTCGGGGAAGGCGGCCGCGCGGACCTCGCCGATCCCCTCGCCGATCCCCTCGCCGCCGCCGACGCCGAGCCCGCCGAGAACGTCCGCGACCCAGCTCATCCAGTCCTCGCCTCTTCCTTAACTCTTATCCAGAACGAGCGGTTGTTTTAGGTTCTGCCGAAATAAATTCTCCTGGTCCGAATTTCGATGACAACTCATGACACGGCAGCGAAACCTGATTTGTCAAGATGTTGCCGGTCAGAGGGGTGGTGGTAACATCCAGCCAGGATTCTTCAAGCGGTTGACGGGACAGCAGGGCGATGACAAGCTATTTCCGCCATGCCGAACAGTTCGCGGAAGAAGGGGACGGACCGTGACTGAACCGGAACTCCCGGGCGATCAGCGCTACCGCCTGCACGGGGTCGAGCGGGCACTGGACACCCTGGAGTTCCTGGCCGAGGCCGGTCCCGGCGGTGTGACGCTGACCGAGCTCGCCGAGCGGATCAAGGTCTCCAAGAGCAGCGCGTTCGCCCTGCTGCAGACGCTGGTCGCCCGGGGCTTCGCCGCCGACTCAGGCGCGCGGCTGACCCGCAGGTACCGGCTCGGAATGGTGCTCGCCAAGCTCGGCGACGCGGCCGAGATCCAGTCCCCGCTGGTCAGCATCGCCATGCCGATCATGCAGTCGGTCACGGACGCAACCGGCCTGACCACCCGCCTGGTCGTGCCCGACGGTCCGTTCGCGGTCGTCACCGCCAGGGTCGACGCGCCCGGCACCGTGCGCTTCGCCAGCTACCTTGGCAAGCGGGAGTACCCGCACTGCACGTCTGCGGGCAAGGCGCTAATGTCCGCGCTGCCGCCGGAACGCGCCAGGGCGCTTGCCGTCGAGGCGGGCATGCCCGTCCGGACCGAGCGCACGATCACCGACGCCGGCGCCCTGCTGCGGGACCTCGAGCTGAGCGCCGCCCGCGGCTACACGATCGACGACGAGGAGGACGCCGAGGGCGTGTTCTGCGTGGGCGCGGCGGTCTTCGACCGCTCCGGCCAGTGCGTCGCCGCGATCAGCGGCACCGGCCTCAAGCTGAACCGCTCCACCTGGCGGATGGACGAGCTAGGCCTGGCCGTCCGCGAGGCCGCCGACCAGATCACCGCCGCCCTAGGCGGCCTCCCGTTCGCCACCCGCCCGTCCGGCTGGGCGGTCTCACCAGCAACCTCCTCAACCTCCTCAGCCTCCTCAATCCCCTCAGCCTCTCCGGCCGTGTCAGCCTCTCCGGCCGTGTCAGCCTCTCCGGCCGTGTCAGCCTCTCCGGCCGCGTCAGAACCTTTGACACCATCGGTCCCTTCAGTCTCGGACGCGTCGGCCCATGGCTGACCGGCGCGCGCTGGTCATCGACTCGCCCGGCTCTATCGGCCTGCGCGGCGTGGACGAGCTCGTGCCAGGCCTCCGCGAAAGCCTCGGCCTCCGCGGCAAGACCTGTTCGACACCGACCCGGACACCGGCGCCCTGTCCGCCCGCCGCCAATTCGTCGCGATCGAGGACGGCCTGCCCGACGGCCTGACCCTGGACGCCGAGGGCTGCGTCTGGCTAGCCGTCTGGGGCACCGGCGAACTGCGCCGCTACACCCCGGCCGGCCACCTCGACACCGTGGTCCGCCTCCCCGCCAGCCAGGTCACCTCCGCCGCCTTCGGCGGCCCCGACCTGGCCACCCTCTACATCACCACCGCCCGCGAGAACTTCACCGAGGCCGACCGCCAGCAGCAACCCCACGCCGGCGACATCTTCGCCTGCACCCCAGGAGTCCAGGGTCGGCCCCCGTACCTGTTCAACCGCTGAGCCCTAGGCCCCATTTCGACGATAATCAAACATCTGTACGATTAGACCCGCATTTCAGCGGAAGATCTGGGCTTGACGGAGAAAAATGTGCCATATACAGCGCCTTTTCTTCCGCTGAGCCCCAATCTTCCGCTGTCTCAGGCCATCAACCGACCCCGACGACGCCCACTCATATCCCGCCAGCCTCACCGCGATCTCCAGTCACATCGCGCGACTGTCGTTCCGGATCCCGAGTGCCGACCCGCGTTCTCCGGCCGCTAGCATCGCGCCCCGTGGCATCATCTTCCGCCGGGCCGAGCCTGGCCATCCTTCTCGACGCATACTGCCCACATGGCGACGCCGAAATCGCCGACATCAAACGCGTGCGCGCCCTTGCCGACGTCGCCGAAGACCCGTGGCGGCGCGACATCCCGCTGCACGTCACCGCGTCCGCGCTGATCGTCCATCCGCCCACCGCCCGGGTGCTGCTCCGCTGGCACGAGCGTCAGCAGGCCTGGCTGCAGGTCGGCGGCCACGGGGACCCGGGAGAGACCGACCCGCTCGCCATCGCGATCAGGGAGGCGGAAGAGGAGACCGGCCTGACCGACCTGGACCCCTGGCCGGACGCCGAGATCCGCCACATAGTCATCGTCGGCGTTCCCCCGGGCAAGGGCGAACCCGCCCACGAGCACGCCGACATCCGCTACGTCATGGCCACCCGGGCCCCGGACGCGGCCCGCGCGGAGAACGAGAACGCCCCGCTGCGCTGGCTCTCACTGGCCGAGGCCTACGAGGCGACGTCGGAACCCAACCTGAGGGAGACCCTGGACCGCGCCGGGCGCCTGCTGGCGACCTAAGCTCAAGGTAGACCTGAAGCCGCCACGACCGCTATTCACTACTTCAGGTCGAACGCGTACACGTTCCCCGCGTTGACGTAGAGGACCCCACCCGCGACCGCGGGCGAGGACTTGACCGTCTCGCCTGGACCGGCGCTGCAGTCGGCCAGCTGGCTACGGTCCAGGGGCGTCAGGCATCGTCGAGCAACTCCCGCAGCCGCCGTAGGCGGTCTTCACGTTCGCCCGCGAACCGCTCGAGCGCCGCGAGGATGTGCGCCTCGTCCAGGTGCGCCTCCTCGATCACCTCCGCGACCGAGCCGCCGGTCCGCCACCGGTCATCCCAGTCCGACGACAGCGAGTACTCCCGGGCCATCGGCCCGTCGGCCCACTCGCGCATCAGCTTGAACGCGCCGTTCGTGATGACCATGGCGTCCAGCCGCTCGGCGGGGCTGGCCACCGAGTGCTGGTATGCCGAGGGCTGGAGCGCGAACAGCTGCGGGCTCAGCGCCGCGACGATTTTCACGTTGATGCCCCGGGCGTCTAGCTCCGGCAGCAGGCTCACCACGTTCCTGACCGGCATCGTGCCGCGGACGAAGACGGTACCGCCGCGCGGCAGCCCGGGCCGGTAGTCGCGCAGCACGTAAGCCCCGCGCGCGGCCTCGAAGTGCGAGGGCATGCCGAGCGCCTCCCGGTCGGGTATCTCAACCGGCGGCCGGGTCAGGTGCAGCGCCACGATGGGCACGTCCAGCGAGAACGCGGCGCCCAGCATGACCGGTACCTCGTTGTACTCCCACGGGTGCAGGTCGATCACGTGCCCCTCGGGGAACAGCTGGGTGACGCCGATCGAGAAGATGCCGAAGTGCGTGCGGGAGTCCTCCGCGGTCTCCGGCCCCGAGTGCCCGGCGATCCACAGCAGCTTGCCGACCCGCAACTCGCTGTCCTGGGCAAGCTGGCTGAACAGCCGGATCGGCCCGTACTTCAGGTAGGAGAACGACCCATACGTCGAGCACGCCCCCCAGAAGCCGTTGAACTCCCCGAACGGGTCGCCGGACAGGTTGACCGTGGCAAGCCCGGCCATCATCCCCGCGTTGGTGAACTCGGTGATCTCGGTCGGCAGCAGCGCGCCGAACGGGTTCGCGGAACGCTCGTACCAGCCGGTCCCCGGCGAGCCGTCCCAGTCCTGGCCGAACCCGGCGATGTTGGTCGACTCGGCCAGGTCGGCCGAGGCCGCGATGAACAGCGGCCGCCCGTAGTCCCGCAGCGCGAGCGAGTTCACGTACGCGGCCCACGCGGCGAGCCCGGCCCGGTTCGGCGCCTTCTCGCCCGGCTTCTTCCACATCCCGTCCGGGTACTGCGCCACGTCGAAGATCCGCCGGTCGCGCAGCAGGCCCGACGACGACCCGAGCCGGAAGCCGGAGACCTCCGCGGGCACCGAGTCCGCGATCGCGAGCAGCCGGTCCGACAGCCAGGTCACCAGGTCCTCGTCCCGCCGCAGCACGCTCATCGCCACCTGCAGGTTGGCGGTCGCCTGCGCCTGCACCGCGGCCGGGTCAGACGGCGCGGGCTCGCCGTAACCCTCATATGTCACCCCGTACTTGTCCATGAACTCGCGTCGCACCGCCCAGAACTGCGGTGCGTCCATCGGCCACGCCGTACCGTGACTAGCCGCGTCGACCTTGCCGTACCCCCGCCCCTTCTGCGTGGCGAACCAGGCCATCGTCGGCACAGAGCCGGAGCCAGGACCAGAGGCAGGACCAGAGCCGCAGACCGCGTCCAGCACCGTCCGGGTGACCGGCCCCCAGTCCATGCCGTGCCCGGTCCCGGTGACCCGCCAGCCGTAGGGCGCGAACCAGTCCTCAGGCGTGCCCGCCACCACGCTCGAGGCGGGCCTCGGGTCGATGCCGAAGTCGTTCCAGTCGACCATGAACACGAGGTTGTCCAGGCCAAGGCCCCACGCGGTGTTCTTGGTCTCGTGTGCGGAGCCGGGGGTGAGCCCGCCCTCGCCCTCGAACACGAACACTTTCACCTCGCCGGCCCCGGCGAGCTTGAGCGCGAGCGCCTCGCCCGCGGCGGGCGGCATCCCGTGGCCGGACGGGCCGGTGTTGAACTTCAGGAAGAGCGTCTTGCCCTCCATCTCGGCATGCCCGGGCAGCCCGCCGCGCCGCCGCAGGCGCAGCAGCCACTCCCAGGTCAGCGCCCAGCGCCCGTCGTCGGGGAAGGCGAACGCCTCCTCACCCGAGCGCTCGTGCCGCGCCCTGATCCCCTCGTTGAGCACCGCGAGCGTCGCGTAGACCAGCGGCACCGTGTGGCCGGCCGACAGCACGAAGCGGTCGCCGAACCGGCGCCACGGCCGCAGCACGTCCCAGCGCATGGCCCCGGACAGCAGCAGCGCGAGCATCATGTGCACCTTGGACCGCGATCCGCCGGGGTGCCCGCTCTGCCGGTAATTCAGCGACAGGTCGATGCACTCGTCGACGAGGTCCTTGATCACCTCGTAGCGAGCGAAATCGGCCTCCGCCGCGGCGAACAGCCGCCCGGCATCCGACTCGCTCCCCGACCGCGCCGCGGGCATGGGCCGCGCTTCACCGGACATCCAAGCACCTCCTTGTGCTGCACCGACATCTAGAGTGACGTGTTTAGGGGAGCGAGGGCAAGATCACGAAGATAACCCCACTCCTGACCCTTACCACCAACCCGTCACAGACTTATCATCAGGGCCATGACAGACATCAGGCTCGCAGATCGGATGGGCCGGCTCGGCACCGAGTCCGCCTTCGAGGTACTCGCCAGGGCCAAGGCCATGGAGGCGGCCGGCCGCAAGATCATTCACCTGGAGATCGGCGAGCCTGACTTCCCGACCGCCCCGCACATCGTGGACGCCGCCGTCGTGGCGCTGCGGGAGGGCCACACCCACTACGTGCCCGCGCCGGGCATCCCGGCGCTGCGCGAGGCGGTCGCCGCCTCCCTCGAGCGCAACGGGCGGATGGAGACGACGCCGGACCGCGTCATCGTCACGCCGGGCGCCAAGCCGATCATGTTCTTCACCATCCTCGCCCTGGCCAACGAGGGCGACGAGGTGCTGTACCCGGACCCTGGCTTCCCGATGTACGAGTCGATCACTAACTTCATCGGCGCGGTGCCCGTTCCCGTCCCGCTGCGCGAGAGCAACGGCTTCCGCATCGACACCGACGAACTCGCGCTGCTCATCACCGACCGCACCAAGCTGCTGATCATCAACTCCCCGCACAACCCGTGCGGCAGCGCGCTGACCCGCGAGGACTGCGAGGCCATCGCGGAGCTGGCGATCCGGCACGACCTGATCGTGCTCAGCGACGAGGTGTACTGGGCGATCAGGTACGGCGCCGGCAGCGAGCCCGCGCCTCCCTATGCCAGCGTCCTCGATGTCGACGGCATGGCCGACCGGACGATCCTGCTCGACGGCTGGTCCAAGACGTTTGCGATGACCGGCTGGCGGCTCGGCTTCGGCGTCTTCCCGCCCGCCCTGGTCGAGCCGGTCACCCGGCTGGCCATCAACTCCGTGTCGTGCACCTCGGCGTTCAGCCAGTACGCGGCGATCGCCGCGCTCGAGGGTCCGTGGCAGCCGGTCGACGACATGGTGGCGGAATTCCGTCGCCGCAGGGAGGTAATCGTCTCGGGCCTGAACGACATCCCCGGCATCAGCTGCCTGGAGCCTCAGGGCGCCTTCTACGTCTTCCCCAACATCACCGGCACCGAGCTGACCTCCGCGGAACTGCAGGCACGGCTGCTCGCCGACGCCGGCGTGGCCGCCCTTCCCGGCACCGCGTTCGGCCAGTACGGCCAGGGCTACCTGCGTTTCTCCTACGCGAACTCGGTGGAGAACATCCGCGCCGCGCTGGATGCCGTCCGGGCACAGCTCACCTAGAGCACCTGGCAGGCGAGGCGACCTCAGACGATTTCGTCCTCGCCGTCCTCCGCGGCGAGGAACTCCACCGCCGCGGCGCCCATCGACAGGTCGCCCGGCTGGAGCCCCTCCCGCGGACCGGGGGCCACTGCGTCCGGATTGATCTTCACGTACGGCGGCAACTGCGGCTCGGACCACACGACGCGCTTGCGTTTACCCGTGACCCAACGCCTAATCCTGACCATGCCCTCTCATTTACCCGCCACACCATCTCTAACCGTGGCGGGGCGCGCGGATTGACCCTGGTTAACAGGCGGCTGGATGTCGGTCCGGGTCACCGCCAGATAGCCGACAAGCACAAAGACCAGGATCGTCGCGATCAGGGCCGTCGGGCCGTCGCCGAAGTTGATGCCGCTGATCGAGTGCGGCTTGCTGACGTAGTCGGCGAACGAGGCGCCAAGAGGCCGGGTGACCACGTACGCGAACCAGAACGCCACCACCGCGTTCAGCCGGAACCCCCGCCACAAAACGGCGGGGATAAGGATTACGACACCGAACATGATCCCGGAGGCGAGGTAACCCAGGTGCACCGCCGTGGCCGTGAAGTCCCCGAGCGCGGTGCCCAGCGCGAAGGTGGCGAACACCACGCACCAGTAGTAGATCTCCCGCCTGGTCGTGAAGATGCTGTGGATCGACAGGGTGCGCTCGCTGCGATACCAGAGCCAGAACACGAGCGCGAGCACGACGGCCCACAGCGCCGTGGTGCCCGCGTAAGGGATGCCGACGAACAGGTGCAGGGCGTCGGAGACGCCGGTGCCGAAGATCGCGATGGCGTAGGCGAGGAACCAGTACGCGGCGGCCTTGTACCGCCGCGTACTGAACTGCCACACCAGGCCGATCACCAGGATTACTGCCTCTATGCAGCCAGCAATGAAGCGGCTGCCCAGGTCCAGGGCCAGGTAATCCGAGGTGGCCTCGCCGCCCGCCGTGGTGAGGATCTTGACCACCCAGAACAGGAAGGTGATCTCGGGCACCTTGGCGGCGACAGGTCCGGCGAACCAACCGCGTCTGTGGTTCGGCACCGGCGTCACGTCCCGCGCCTTGCGTAGCGATGCGCGCCCGGGCTCGCGGGGGAGTTCTCGACCTCCCCCACCCTCGCGATGTGCACCAGGCTGTTGTAGGTGACAACGGCGATGGCCAGGTGCATGAGCATCAGCACCACGACCGCCCGGCCCGGCGCGCCCCGGACCAGGATGTACACGTCAGGCAGCCACAGCATCAGCGTGACCAGGATGGCCAGCCGGAAGAACAGCCACCGCGGCGCCGAACTGACCCGGGTGACGATGGGCCAGGCCAGGCACGCGATCAGCACCCCGATCACGGTCAGCTTGCCGTAATCGGGGAACTGGAAGTGGCCGTACCCCCTGGTCGAGGGGAAGACCGCCTGGCCGATGACGACCAGGAGCGCGTCGGCCGCCAGCGACCCCGCGAGGGCAACCGCCGTCGCGGCCACTGCCCGGGAGCCCGGTGGCTGCCGGTGCGCTGGATCGAAGTCCACGCGGGCGTAGCCGAGCAAGCTGGCCAGCGACGGCGGCAGTCCTTGCGGCACGCGATCCCTCCCTCACACCACTGACCAGACGCTATGCCGGTCCTGCCAGCGAGCGGGATAGCCCTGAGGAGGAAATATGGCCGGTCAGGCTCATCCTCAGGTCGGACGGCGATCCGCGATCACGGCGGTACGCTGCGGGTAAGCGACCACGAAGGACGCGTATGGCACCATGACCGACCTCACCGCCCCGCCAAGGCCGCACTGGCCAGGACCGCAGTTGCCGGGACCGTCGGCGCCACGGCCCCAGGCGCCGGGACCGCAGGCGCCGGGACCGCAGGCGCCGGGACCGCAGGCGCCGGGAC
>JBOHCK010000205.1:0-11016 GCA_050698755.1 Streptosporangiaceae bacterium
AACGAGGGCATACTGCTTCCCTCGAGCGCCTCCTCACGTGACGCAACGTAATAGCTGAAGCCGCGCGAGACGAGTAACCGGCCCGGTGTGTCGCCACATTCGGAGCACATAAAGCAAAAAGAAAGGGCGAATCAGCCCGCGTTTGACCTCGAGGCCAGCATGATGCTCCGCCACCTCGGCATGAGCCCCTGCGGCACCTCCTCGGCGGTCAGCGCGTAGCAGACGTGGTCGCGCCAGGACCCGTTGATGTGCAGCTGGCGGACCCGGATGCCTTCCTCGCGGAAGCCGAGCTTCTCCACCACGCGGCGGGAGGCGTGGTTCTCCGGGCGGATGGACGCCTCGAGGCGGTGCAGGCCGATGACGCTGAAGCAGTGGTCGACGGCCATGGCCAGCGTGGTCGGGATGATGCTGCGGCCGGCGTACGCCTCGTCGATCCAGTAGCCGACCTGCCCCGACCTGGCCGAACCCCAGGTGATCGACCCGACGGTCAGCTGCCCGACGAACACTCCGCCGTACGTCACCACCCAGGGGATCGCCTGCCCCTCTCGTGCCTCGTGCCGCATCGCCCGCACCATCGCGATGTAGGGCCCCAGGCTGGACCGGTAGAGCGGCGTTTCCGGGTTGGTCGGCTCCCAGGGCCGCAGCCACGAAGCGTTCCGTACCCGGATCTCGCGCCACGCGCGCGCGTCGCTCATCCGCACCGGGCGCAGCTCGAGCGGGGCGCCGAGCAGAACAGGCTCGGTGAGTGTCACTGGCCAGCCGCGCATCCGTCCCACGCTTCCATCATTCCCCTGTATCGCTGCTGACGCTACGCGATCCAGGGTAAGCGTTAAGCACGGGAATGGTCACCGCCATTGATCTGCGAAACCGCGTGGGCGAGCACGGGTCCGAGCACGGCCATGCCGTCGCGGACGCCGCCGGTCGAGCCGGGCAGGTTGACGATCAGGGTCCGCCCGGCCACCCCGGCCACGCCGCGCGACAAGATCGAGGCGGGCACTCCGGCCGCGGCCCCGGCCCCGCGCAGCGCCTCGGCGATCCCGGGGATCTCCCTGTCGATCACCCGCCTGGTCATCTCGGGTGTCTGGTCGGTCGGCGTGAGGCCGGTCCCGCCGGTGGTGACCACCACGTCATAGCCATCGGCGAGCGCCTCCCGCAGCACCGCCTCGACCGCCTCGCCGTCGGGGACGACCAGCGGCCCGGCCACGGCGGCGCACCCCGCCGAGCGGAGCAGGTCGGCGAGCACAGGCCCCGACTTATCGTCGTAGACCCCGGCGGCGGCCCGGTTCGACACCGTGACCGCCAGCGCCCTGATCACGGTCTCCGCCACGGCCCGCTCTTCCCGCCTTCCTTCCACTCGACCCGAACGTCGGTGATCACCGCGCCCGGATCGATCGCCTTCACCATGTCGATCAGCGTCAGTCCCGCCACCGCGACCGACGTGAGCGCCTCCATCTCGACCCCGGTCCGGTCCGCGGTGCGGGCCGTCGCGGTGATGTCGACGCCGAAGTCGGCCACGGTCAAGTCCACGCTGACCGCGTGCAGGCCGATCGGGTGGCACAGCGGGATCAGGTCGGGCGTCCGCTTGGCCCCGGCGATCCCGGCGATCCGCGCGACCGCGAGCGCGTCGCCCTTCGGCACGTTCCCGGCCCGCAGCGCCGCGACCGCCTCCGCCGACAGCAGCACCCGCCCGGTCGCGCAGGCCGCGCGGGCCGTCACGTCCTTGCCCGAAACGTCGACCATGCGCGCGTGCCCGGCGGCGTCCACGTGGGTCAGCCCCCCCGCCGACGCGACCTCACTCATGAGGCAACCCTACGTTCCCCCCATCGGGCCGGAGCCCGGGATCCCGGCGCGCCGCAGCGCCCTGACGCCGGAGAAGTTGAGCTTGAGCCCGGTCGGGAGGGTGGTCACCGCCCACGCCATCGCGTCGATCTCCTCCAGGCCGAAGAGCGGTTTCTCGGCCTGCCCGGAGAACCTCGCCACCGCGGTGACGGCGCCCCTGACGGCCGCGGTGATGACGCTGAGCACGGCGAAGATCTGGGTCCAGGCCCGGCCCGCGCCTCGCAGGCCGCTCGCGGCGAAATACAGGAACGCGCCCAGCACGATGGCCAGGATCAGCAGCACCCACCAGTAATGCCCGGCAAGCTTCTTGACGACTCTCGCGGACCGGCTGAACGCGGCCTCGCCCGCGGCCACGTACCCCTCGGGCGTCAGGAGGCCCTGCGACGACTCGGCGCCGACCAGCAAATTGATCCACGCGTCTCCCTGCGGGAGCAGGCTCTTAGTCAATGTGCCCGCAACATCGGCCTTCGATTGGCCTGCGCGGAGCCTGCCAGGGGCGCTCTTATCGAAGATCGCGGTGACGACGTCACTCCACCGTCCGATGGACACGCTGACGATGGTCGCGGAGTTGGTGGGCAGGTAAGGAAGCAGCGTGGAAAGCCAATCCTGGATTACCGCCACTCGTGTCCTGGACAGTTGCGCCAGCAGCGCGTCAACCGCCGGGCCACCTGCAGGCGGCAGCGGGTCCGTGGTATCACGCAGCGAACGACCCAGCTGATAGGCAATGCCATAATCGCGGCCCGCGCCGGCCAGCCATTCGAGGATCTGGAGATTTGCCTGGGTGAGAATGTCCGTGTCACTTTGCGCGGCAGGAGTTTCGGGGCCGCTGGCCAACTGCACCTGCGGAACGCCTGGTTGCGCGCTTGGGCTGGGTGGAAGCAACCCTCCGAGCCGGGCCAGCGCCGCGTTGACGCGTATTTCCTCGAGGGCCTTCCGGTCTGCGGGAGACAGTTCGTGCTCGGTCGGCAGCCGGTCGGTAACGGACGCCGTGCTGGCCGATGTGGACTGCGCCATGCGGTATAGCACCGCCATCGACCACCCGATCTCCACGGCGAGCGAGATGGCCCCGGAATCCGGCTGCGGCGCATTCTGGTCGGCCTGGTCCTGCGGCTGAGAAATGCCAGCCGGTGCGCCCATAGTGGTGCCTTCCGGGGGGGCCTGGCTTTGCTCGGTCATGCCGCCTCCTCGCGAGAAAACAAAAAAGACCCCTAATACCGAACGACGGTGGTGCGTGCCTCGTACAGTGCGGGCCGTCAGGGCAGGACCAAAACCTCGGCGGTCTCGCCCTCGGCCATTTGTACCATCGATTCGGGCACGATGATCAGCGCATTGGCCTTGCCCAGCGTGGCGATTTGGTGCGATCCCTGCCCGGTCAGCGGGGTGATCCGGCCGCGGCCGCGGTCGAGCACGCCGCGCAGGAACGACCTCCGGCCCGGCGGCGAGCGCAGGGGGCCGGTCAGCTCGGCCCGGGTCGCCTCCAGGCCCAGGTTGTCGTCGGCCTGCAGCGCGCCGATGGCCGGCCTGGCGAAGACCTGGAACGACACGTAGGCGCTGACCGGGTTGCCGGGCAGCGTGAAGATCGGGACCTGATCGGCTTCACCGGACGATCCGATCGCACGTTCGGCTATCTCGCCCCGCTCCGCCAGCCGGCCGATCAGGCTGCGGCGGGCCCGGCCTTCGGGGGTGGCCGAGGGGGACAGGGCCACGGTGCCGAACCCCTGCGGCATGCCCGGCTGCATCGCCACCTTGCGGAACCTGACCGTGCCGAGCTTCCGCAGCGCCGCCTTGACCACGTCGTACTCGCCGCCCATGCTGACCCCGCCGGTGGTGATCATCAGGTCGGCGCGGGCGAGCTGGTCCTCGATCGCGGGCAGCACCTCGTCCGGGTTGTCGGGCACGATCGACTGCCGGTAGGCCAGGCAGCCGGCCTCGCGCGCCGCGGCGGCGATCATGAAGCTGTTGGAGTCCCAGATCCGGCCCGGGATGATCGGCGTCCCGGGTTCGGCGAGCTCGCTCCCGGTGGACAGCACCACCACGCGCGGCCGCGGCCGGACCAGGACGGTGCCGCGCCCGGTCGCCGCGATGACCGCGATGTGCATCGGCCGGAGCCTGGTTCCCGCGCCGACGAGCACCTCGCCGGCCTTGGCGTCCTCGCCCGTCAGGCGCAGCGCGTGGCCGCGGTCGGGCCGGCCGTAGATGGCGACCCTGGTCGTGCCGCCGTCGGTCCACTCGACCGGCACGACCGCCTCGGTGCCGTGCGGCAGCATGGCGCCGGTCATGATCCGGATGGACGCGTCCGGCGGCAGCGCGTACGCGCCGGTGTCGCCGGCCGCGACCTCGGCCACCACGGGCAGCGTGACGGGGGTCTGCTCCGACGCGGCCGCGACGTCCCCGATGCGCACCGCGTACCCGTCCATACCGGAGTTGTCGAACGAGGGCAGCGGCACGCTCGCCGTCACGTTTTCGGCCAGGACCAGGCCGTTGGCGTCGGACAGGCTCAGCTCGGTGGGCACCAGCGCCCGCACCGTGCCGAGGATCTCGGCCAGGTGCGCCTCGACCGAGGTCAGCGCCTCGTCGGTCCCCGCCGGGGGGACGGCGTGCGTCACGGCAGGCTGTCCAGGTACTTACGCAGCCACGGCACGATCTCCTCGGCCAGGTCGGATCGCTCGCAGGCGAACTGGACCAGCGTGCGCAGGTAGTCGAGCTTGTTGCCGGTGTCGTAGCGCCGCCCGTGGAACAGCACGCCGTGCACGCCGCCGCCCTCGGCCGGGCTGGTCTTGGCGAGCGTCATGAGCGCGTCGGTGAGCTGGATCTCGCCGCCCCGCCCGGGCGGCGTGTCCCGCAGCACGCCGAACACCGCCGGGTCGCACACGTACCGCCCGATCAGGATCCACCGGCTCGGTGCCGAGCCCGGCACCGGCTTCTCGACCAGGTCGGTGACCCCGACCACGTCTTCCTCGGCGGTCGGGGTGGTCGCGGCGCACCCGTACTGCGAGACCTGCTCCGGGTCGACCTCCATCAGCGCGACCACGCTGCCGCCGTAGCGCTTGCGCACCTCGATCATCCTGATCAGCAGCTGATCGCGGCTGTCGATGAGGTCGTCGCCGAGCAGGACCGCGAAGGGCTCGTCGCCGACGTGCTGGGCGGCGCAGGACACCGCGTGGCCGAGCCCTCTCGGGTCGCCCTGCCGTACGTAGTGCACGGTGGCCAGCTCGCTGGACTCGCGCACCTGGGCCAGCCGTTCGATCTCGTCCTTGGCGGCCAGCGCCTCCTCGAGCTCGTAGGCCCGGTCGAAGTGATCCTCGATGGACCGCTTGCTGCGGCCGGTGATGAGCAGTACGTCGTCCAGGCCGGCCGCGACGGCCTCCTCGACGACGTACTGGATCGCGGGCTTGTCCACTACCGGCAGCATTTCCTTGGGCGTCGCCTTCGTGGCGGGCAAGAACCTGGTGCCCAGGCCGGCGGCGGGTATAACGGCCTTGGTCACGTCCTTCATGCCTGAACAGTAGCGGAATCCTGGGGGTGCTCCCGGCCCCCGGGTTGGCGGTACGGTGAGCGACGTGCCCGAGATTCAGCAGGAAAAGGCGGGGATGCGCGCGCGGGTGATCGCCGCGCGCTCCCTGCTCTCGGCGCAGGACAGGGGCGAAGCGGGGCGGCAGATCCGGGACGCGCTGCTGTCGCTGCCGGAGGTTCAGATGGCGGGGACGGTGGCTGCCTACTACTCCATCGGCAGCGAACCGGATACCCGCGGGCTGGTCTTTGCCCTGTGGAAGCGGGGGGCCTACGTGCTGCTGCCGCTGCTGCGGCCGGACGGGGATCTGGACTGGGCGTCCTACGAGGGGCCGGAGTCGCTGGTCGCCGGGCCCAGGGGGCTAAGGGAGCCGGGGGAGGCGCCGCGGGGTGCCGGGGCGGTGGCTTCGGCGGACGTGGTGCTGGTGCCGGCGCTCGCGGTGGACAGGCAGGGGAACAGGCTCGGTCGTGGCGGGGGCAGTTTCGACCGCGCGCTGGCGCGGGTGGGGCCGCTGATTCCGGTGATCGCGTTGCTCTATGACTCCGAACTCGTCGAGCGAGTGCCGGTGGAGGGGCATGACACCCCGGTGCGCGCGGTCGTCCGGCCCGGGTACGGGGTTACCACCTGCGCAGGCGGAATCCCGGGCCCGCCGGCACGGTTATGTATGCTTAGCAGTCGGATATCGCGAGTGCTAATCTGAACCACTTGAATTGTGTCCGGAGGGGCCCGTGCCCACATACCAGTACACCTGCACCGACTGTGGTGAGCCGGTTGAGGTCGTACAGAAGTTCACCGACGACCCGCTGAGCGTGTGCGCCGCCTGCGGCGGCCGGCTCAGGAAGGTGTTCTCGCCGGTCGGCATCGTGTTCAAGGGCTCGGGCTTTTACCGCACGGACAGCAGGAACGGCTCGAGCTCGCCCGCCGCGGCGAAGGACAAGCAGCCCAGCGAATCCTCCTCCGCGAGCAGCACGACCTCGGACAAGCCCGCCGACAAGAAGTCCGGCGACAAGGGCGACAAGGTGGCGGCGTCGCCGGCGTCGTCCGGGTCGTCCTCGTCTAAGTCCTCGTCCTCGTCCTCGTCCAGCGAGAAGGTCGCCTGATCCGTGACGGCGGACCTGGCCACTATCGCCGTTGTCGGCGGTTCGGGCTTTTACGAGTTCCTCCAGGGCGCTACTGAGATAGAGATCGACACCCCGTACGGCCCTCCCAGCGACCCGATCGCCGTGGGCGAGGTGGCCGGCCGGCAGGTCGCGTTCCTGCCCAGGCACGGCCACGACCACCGGTTCCCGCCGCACAAGATCCCCTACCGCGCCAACATGTGGGCGCTGCGCTCGCTGGGCGTGCGGCGGGTGATCGCGCCGACCGCCGTCGGCTCCCTGACCCCCTCCTACGGCCCCGGCACGCTGGTCGTCCCCGACCAGCTCGTCGACCGGACCAGGACCAGGGACCAGACGTACTTCGACCAGGGCGCCTGCCACGTCCCGTTCGCCGATCCCTACTGCCCGTCCATCCGCCCGGTGGCCATCGCGGCCGCGCGCGAGTACGGCTGGATCCCGGCCGGCTCGGGGACGCTCGTCGTCATCGAGGGACCCAGGTTCTCCACCCGCGCCGAGTCCCTGTGGTTCGCTGCCCAGGGCTGGACGCTGGTCGGCATGACCGGTCACCCGGAGGCGGTCCTGGCCCGCGAGCTCGCGCTCTGCTACGCGCCGCTCGCGCTGGTCACCGACACCGACGCCGGGGTCGAGGAAGGTGAGGGCGTCACCCAGGCCGAGGTCTTCGAGGTGTTCGCCGCCAACGTCAAGCGCCTGCGCGACCTGGTCGCCAACGTCATCGCCGCCCTCCCGGCCGAGCGCGAGGACGACCTGTGCGCGCATGCCCTGGACGACCTCGCTCTCCCCTTCGAGCTGCCGTAGCCGTAGGGTCAGCTTCGTGACTGATCTGACGATGGCGCCGGGCGGATCCGCGTCGGTGCACGTGCTGCATGACGGGTACGTCGGCCTGGACGGCGCCGCGGGGCGCGTGGCCGGCACGGTCACGCTGATCATCGACGGCGACGCGGTCATCGTGGTCGATCCCGGCATGGTCGCCTCCCGCGCGGCCCTGCTGGCCGCGCTCGCCGCGCACGGCCCGGAGCCGGGGGACGTGACGGACGTGGTGTTCAGCCACCATCACCCCGATCACACGGTCAACGCCGCCCTGTTCCCGGCCGCCCGGATCCACGATCACTGGGCCGTCTACCTCGGTGACCAGTGGATCGACCGGGACGCCCACGGCGCGGAACTAGCCCCGTCGGTCCATTTGCTCCGTACGCCAGGGCACACCGCCGAGGACATCTCCACGGTGGCGTCCACCGCCGGCGACGTGGTCGTCTGCACGCACGCCTGGTGGGCCGCCGAAGGCCCGCCCGAGGACCCGCTCGGATCCGACGCCGCCGCGCTCCACGACAGCCGGGAAACGCTCCTTTCCTTCGCCTCGCTGATCGTGCCCGGCCACGGCCCGGCGTTCCGGCCCGGGCCGAACACGCCGCGCTAGTCCCGCCGCCCGGCGCCGGGGCGCCGCCCGGTCAGCGCGATACATACCACCCCGCCCGGGTCAGCGCCGGGGAACTGGCCCGGCGGAAGTCACGCCTCACCGGGTCCTGCAGGTCCTTCTTCCAGTCGAGCTTGACAGCACCGTCGATATACCCCTTGTCGTAGGCGGTGGTGTCCTCGTCGACCTCCACCAGCACGACACTGGGGTCGCCCAGGTGCTCCTGCACCCAGTCGGCATCGACCAGCACGTCGGAACGGCTCATGAATCAGTCCTCCTTGTCAGCATGGGCGGGAACCAGGGCGGTGACGCCTGGCTGGATCCGCCGGATGAGCAGATACACCTCGCAGCCGAGGCAGAACCCGAACACCGCGTTCAGCAACGCGGCGGCCAGGGCGGCCGCGGTGGCCGCCGCGCCCAGCCAGGTCAGGCCCGTCGCGTAGCCCGCCACGCCGACGGCCGCGAAGGCTAGGCCGACCGTCTGGGCAAACCGCGGCGGCGCCTCCGGCTCGAGCTCCGCAGGCGGCCCCAGCCGGGGCCGGGCCAGCCGCCGGTACAACCAGCCGTATGGTGCGTACCGCAAGCCGAAGGCCGACCCGGCGGCGAACACTAGGCCCTGGGCCGCCAGCAGCCAGATGCTGCTCGTGACCAGGACCACGGCGAGCACGATCGTGGTTATGGACGCGCCGAAACGCGGCCCTCGCGGATCGATCTCCATCGGCACGTCCCTCCTCTCCTGCTCCGGCTCCTGCTCCGGCCGGACCCGCTAGTGCCGCGAGCCTGGTTGCCTGTTAGCGATTAATCCTACCGTTATAGTAGATAATACTCAATCGGTCAGCTCGCCCATGCGGCGGCACCCAGGTGTGCGCCCAGGTAGGCTAGAGACTCCGCAGGCCCCGATAGCTCAGCGGATAGAGCGACTGCCTCCTAAGCAGTAGGTCCCGCGTTCGAGTCGCGGTCGGGGCGCAGGTCAGAGGCCTAGAGCATCATCGGGCGGTGCGACTGGGAGCCAAACTGGGAGCCAAAGTGTTAGACTTCCGCCATGTCCGAGACGAAAGTCAGACGCCGTGGGCACGGCGAAGACGGGATCTACTTGGACCCCGCGAGGAACCGGTACATGGGGGCGGTCTCGCTCGGCTACGGACCCGACGGCAGACGGATCCGGCGGAAGGTCTCCGGCAAGACCAAGCAGGAAGTCCGGGACAAGCTCAAGGCGCTGCACCAAGAAGTGAACGCGGGAGTCAAGTCCTCGCGTACCTACACGGTGCGCGAGACACTCGAAGACTGGCTGCGCGAGGGGCTGGACGGCACGTCCGATCGGACCAGAACTCTCTACGAGGGCCTGTTGAGCCCGGTGGTGGAGATGATCGGCGCCAGACCGTTGCGCGACCTGTCCGCGGGCGATGTCAGGTCAGTGCTGGGCCAGCTCGTAACCCGCTACTCGACCCGTTCGCTCCAGATCACTCGCAACTCGCTGGAGCGGGCCATCCGGCATGCTGAATCGAACGATCTTGTCGGACGTAACGTCGCGGCCCTGGTGAAGTCGCCGCGCGGCCGCACCGGGAGGCCGTCCAAGAGCTTCACACTGGAACAAGCGAAGGCATTGCTTGCCGTCGCGGAACGTACGCGCTGGCACGCGTACGTTACGTTGAGCCTGCTGGTCGGCATCCGGACTGAGGAAGCCCGCGCGCTGCGGTGGGATCACGTGGTCACCTTGGTCGACGATGCCACCGGGTGGCAGCCCGTCACCACGGCCGGGTCCGAAGCCGCGAAATCGGGCGAGGACCGCTACGCGATCTATGTCTGGCGTTCCGACAGGTATGGCGGGGATACAAAGACCGAGAAGTCGCGAAGGAACCTGGCCTTGCCGCAGCGCTGCGTAGAAGCATTGCGGCAGCACAGGATGCTTCAGGACGCAGACCGGCTCAGGGCCGGAGAACTCTGGCAGGATCACGGCCTGGTCTTCGCATCTAGGGTCGGCACGCCCCTGAGCGCCGACAACGTGAAACGCGCCTTCCGCATCATCACCAAGAAGGCAGGCCTGGGCGAGGACTGGGTGCCCCGGGAGATGAGGCACACCTTCGTGTCGGTCCTGTCCGCGAACGACGTCCCCGTGGAGAGCATCGCCCTGCTGGTCGGACACGACCGCACGGCCACGACTGAGTCGGTCTACCGTCACGAGATTCGGCCCGCGCTCACCCAGGGCGCAGAGGTGATGGACAAGATCTTCGGCTAAGAGCTGCGTGGCCAAGTCAGCCGTGTTTGCCTCGGAGCCCCGCAGGTATTTCCCCTGTCCGTCCGCAGACTAATGCGGTTCGGGCAGCTCGGCCGTGAACCTGCTCGACTGCGCGGAGGATCATCGGCGTGGCACGCTGGATTGACCGGCTGACCAGGTGCCCGGGGCCGTACCGATGATGTACCTCAGCGAGTCGCCTCTCGACCGTGACGACCTCGCCGTCCGGGCTGGTTGTCATGTCGCAGCAAGTCAGCACGCTGGAAAGCACGTACGGTGCAGGCTCGAACTCGAGGCCAAGGACGTCGGCAAGTCCGCGTTCGTCGGCTTCGATGATGGCGTAGGAGTGATGGGCGACCAGTCGGCACAGAATGACGTCGGCGTGCTGGGCGTCGCGCAGGTAACGGGCGCCGTCCAGTGGGTGCAGCCCAGTCACGGCCAGGCCGGGTGCGTAGCCGATGTCGTGCAGCCACGCGGCGGCTTCCAGAAGATCGGCATCAGCGCCGAGAACGGGTGCCAGGCTGCGTGCCCGGGCGGCGACGCCCTGGACGTGCGCCCAGCGGCGAGGGAGGGGCTGCTGGAGGAGTGCCTGGGCAAGATGTTCGGCCCATGAAGCCAGTGCGTTCATGCGGCCAAGGCTATACAGACGCCGCCGGACGTTCACGGACGTGGCATGCCGTCTGAAGACGTCTTGGAAATCAGGAATCCCCAGCCCGGTTTCCCGGTTCCACCGAACCCGTCCGGCCCTCTCCCGGCCCGAGGGCGCGCATCCGTGCGCTAACGATCTTCAATTTTGAGGGTTACTGAAGAGGTGCGAGGTCGAGGCCGGGCTTGGCGAGGAAGCCCTCGAGGAGACCGGGCCGGTACTGCATCCGCCGGAGCCGGGTCTTGACCAGCGCGGTCA
>JBOHCK010000206.1:0-11010 GCA_050698755.1 Streptosporangiaceae bacterium
CCGGGCTCTCCGGCGATGCCCCACCGGCCGCGGTACAGCTCGCCGCCGATGATGATGGCGGCGCCGATGCCGGTCCCGACCGCGACCAGCACCACGTCGCGGTACCCGCGGGCCGCCCCGTACCGCGCTTCGGCCCAGGCCGAGGCGTTCGCGTCGTTCTCGACCACCACGGCGCGGCCGAGGCGCTCCTCGACGCGCTGCTTGAGCGGCCTGTCGCGCCAGGCCAGGTTCGGGGCGAACAGCATCATGGCCCGCTCGCTGTCGACGAACCCGGCGGCGCCCAGCCCGATGGCGGCCACCTCATGGCCGACGAGCAGTTCGGTCACCACGTCGGCGATCACCTGCTCGGTCTGCGGCGGGCTGGCCGCAGGCGTCGACCGCTTCAGCTTGGCGAGAATGCGGCCGCGGGAGTCAACAACCCCCGCCGCCACCTTGGTGCCACCGACATCGACGCCGATGGCCAGGCTCACTGGGCGGCGTCCCCGCGGTCAGGCGCAGCGGGCGGAGGAGTCACCACCGTTCGTTCGGCTGAAGGGGTTTGCTCTGGGGTTTTCATGAGCTGCTCGAACGCGGAGAACGCGCCCTGGGCCAATCCGGCCAGGGCACCGCCAGCGTCAGAGAGCATCGTGCCGAGTCCGGGGCCCGACGTGCGGGCAGCGCGGGCCGCCTGGCAGATCGGGCACCACTGGCATTCGAGCGGCTCGTTGGGCGGCGGCTCGGTGGTGGCCGTGTCCCACACGTCGCCACGGTCGCGCTTCTCGGCGCCGAGCGACCGTTTGACCTGGTCGGCTACCTGGTTCGCCATGCTGCGCGCGCCCGCCTTCATGAGCCAGCGCTGGAAATCGGCGACGGGATCGCTGCCGCGATTGGACCGGCTGCCGCTGCCCGGCCTGCTGTCGTCGGCCTGGCCGTTGGTTCGTGACTGGCCGCTGTTGCGCGGCGGACCGTCATCTCGGGATTCGGACACCTGACGCCTCCTTCCTTGATCGTACCGCTACCACTGCAGGACAAAGGGCGTCCCGGTGGCGCGGAAGTGGCCCACGTTGAGGCACTCCGTGACGCCGATCCTGGTCCGGCGGACCAGCGGCTGGTGGACGTGCCCGAAGATCGAGAACCTCGGGCGGGTGGCCCTGATCGCGTCCAGCAGGGCCGTGCTGCCCTTCTCCAGGCGCCTGGCCACGGTGTCGTAAAGGAGTTCGGGTACGGCGGGCGGGATGTGCGTGCACAGGACGTCGACCGCGCCGACGGCCTCGATCTTCGCCCGGAACTCCTCGTCGCTGATCTCGTTCGGCGTCCGGTACGCCGATTTCAGCCCGCCGCCGACGAACCCGAAGGTCCACCCGTCCAACTCCACCGTGCCGCCGTCGATGACGTGGTGCCCGGGCTTGGTGAACCGCTCCCACATCTGGGGAAAGTCGACGTTGCCGTAGGTCAGGTAGGCAGGCTCGGGGAGGGCGCCGAACATGGCCGCGTACTGCCTGGCCATGGCGTCCTGGAACAGGACGGCCCGGCTCTCGGTCCTAGCCGCGAACAGGCGGGTGGACAGCTCCCTGGCCTCGTCGAACTTCCGTGCGGTGCGCAGCTCGACGTAGGTGCGCGCGTGCTCGGCGCCGAACAGGTCGGCGAAGATGCCCTGGCCGTAGTCGGCGTAGTCCAGGAACAGCAGCAGGTCGCCCAGACAGATCAGCGCGTCGGCCCCGTGCCCGGCGCCCGCCAGCGCGTCCGCGCGCCCGTGCACGTCACTCACCACGTGAACTCGCATAGCACCACGGTAAGGCCCGCGGGAATTGGTTCCACGGTTCCGGGGCGGCGCGCGCTCCGTGGCTGGGATAACGCCCGGCGGGCGCCATAAGCTTGGTCCTGCCAACGACCGCTCAACCTGTATGGAGGACCCGTGCGCGAATTCAGCGTTCCGGCCCTGGTCGAGATCCCCGCGACCGGGAACCTCGCCAAGGCCGTCTTCCGCCGGGCCGCCGAACAGCCACAGGCCGTGATGCTTCGCCGGCCAGGACCCGCGGGCCTGTCCGGGGAGTGGACGGACGTGACGGCCGAGCAGTTCAGGGACCAGGTGGTGGCGATCGCCAAGGGACTGATCGCGGCCGGGGTCCAGACCGGCGACCGCGTGGCGCTGATGTCGCACACCCGGTACGAGTGGACGCTGATCGACTACGCGATCTGGAGCGCGGGCGCGGTTACCGTGCCCGTGTACGAGACCTCCTCGGCCGAGCAGGCCGAGTGGATCCTGAGTGACTCTGGCGCGCGGGCTTGTTTCCTGGAGACGGCCGCGTTCGCGCAGTTGATCGGCGAGTTCCGTGACCGGGTGCCCGGCCTGGAGCACGTGTGGGTGATCGAGCCTGGCCAGGGTGAGTCCGTGGACTCCCTCATCGAGTCCGGCGCCGAGGTCGGCAAGGAGGCCATTGGCGAGCGCGCCTCCGCGGTCAGCGCGTCCGACCTGGCGTCCATCATCTACACCTCGGGCACCACCGGGCGGCCCAAGGGCTGCGAACTCACCCACGAGAACCTGCTCTCCGACGTCCGCAACGCGGTAGCCGGGCCGCTGAGCTTCGTCACGAGCACCGAGAACCCCGGCACGCTGCTGTTCCTGCCGCTCGCCCACGTATTCGCCAGGATCATCCAGGTGGCGTGCATCGAGAGCGGCCTCACGCTCGGGCACTGCGGGGACCTGACCGCGCTGCTGCCCGCCCTGGCCTCGTTCCGGCCGACGTTCATCCTGGCGGTGCCCCGGGTGTTCGAGAAGGTGTACAACAGCGCAGAGCAGCGGGCCATCAGCGAGAAGAAGGGCGGCATCTTCGACCGCGCGGCCCGGACCGCGATCGCCTACAGCCAGGCGCTCGGCTCACCCGGCGGCCGTCCCGGCGTTGCCCTGCGCGCCCAGCACGCGCTGTTCGACCGGCTGGTGTACGGCAAGCTGCGGGCCGCGCTCGGCGGGCGGGCGGTGTACGCCGTCTCGGGCGGCGCCGCGCTCACCGAGCGGCTGTCCCACTTCTTCCGCGGTATCGGTATCACGGTGCTGGAAGGATACGGCCTGACCGAGACGACCGCGGCAGGCACCGTCAACCAGCCCGACCGGAACAAGATCGGCACCGTCGGCCAGCCGCTGCCCGGCGTCTCGGTCAAGATCGCCGAGGACGGCGAGATCCTGATCAAGGGGCCGAACGTCTTCCCCGGCTACTGGCACAACGAGGCGGCGACCAAGGAGGTCTTCACCGAGGACGGCTGGTTCCGCAGCGGCGACATCGGCGAACTTGACGACGAGAGGTTTCTCCGGATCACTGGTCGAAAGAAGGAGCTCATCGTCACCTCGGGCGGCAAGAACGTCTCACCGGCAGTGCTCGAGGACAGGCTCCGCAGCCACGCGCTGATCAGCCAGTGCATGGTGGTCGGGGACGGGCGGCCGTATGTCGCGGCGCTGGTCACGCTGGACGCCGAGGTGCTCGGGCCGTGGAAGGAACGGCACGGCAAGCCCGCCGACGCGACCATCGAATCGCTGCGCGACGACCCGGATCTGGTGGCGGAGGTGCAGGCGGCCGTCGATGACGCCAACAAGGCGGTGTCGCGGGCCGAGTCCATCAGGAAGTTCCGGATCCTGGACGGTGATTTCACCCAGGAGAGCGGGCAGCTCACCGTCAAGATGGGCATCCGCCGCAGCGTTCTGGCCAAGGACTTCGCCTCCGACATCGAGGCCCTGTACTCCTAGGGTCCGCTGGTAAGCGCGACCGCGGCCGGAGAGCGAGGCTCCCGTGCTGGCGCTCCGGTCCGGGTCGCGAGGTCTCAGGCGGCGCGACGGCCGCGGGCCAGGTCCTCCCGGTCGGCTGCGGTCGGTTCGTGCATTAGGGAACCTGAGGTCCGGAACAGGAACTCGGCGTAGCAGTCGGGCGCCCCGTCTCGGTCCGTGAGGTAGGAGTCTGGGGTGGTCATCAGGGTGAAGATCCGGCGCTGGGCGTAGTCGCACTCGGCGAGGGCGCCGACGATGCGCCGGCCGATCCGGGCCAGCCCGGTGATTGGCCGGGCTGGCGCCGTCGTCCGCCGTGTCATGGTCATGCCCCCCGGGCTACCCGGTGGCTTCGCCGGGATGCGTGGGCTGCCTTGCGCTGCGAGCCGCGCACCGCACTGGCGCGCCGGGCCGCCGCCGCCTGCTGCCGCGATTCCCTGATGTGGTCCCAGACCAGGGCCTGGGTCGTGAACGGGTGCATCGTTCCTCCTCGATATCCGACCAGCTATGGCTGGTCACTATCGAGTCTCGCGGTAAGACCCCCCGTACCGCATCGGAGAAAATCCTCATTTTTCCTGCTCAGAGGGGCCTTAGACCGCCCTGGAGGTGGCTTAGGCGGCTTAGTTGGCTTAGTTGGCTGGCCGGGCTATCCCATTGACTTGGCGCCGTCGAGGGACTCGCGAATGATGTCGGCATGGCCGGCGTGCTGGGCGGTCTCGCCGATCATGTGCAGGAGCACCCGGCGTGCCGTCCAGCGGGCGCCGGGCTCGAACCACGGCGCGGGGGGCAGCGGATGAGCGGCATCGAGGTCGGGCAACTGCGCCACAAGCTCCTCGGTCTGGCCGGCGACCTGCGCGTAGTTCTCCAGCAGGCCGACGAGGGTGTCGCCGTCAGCCATGCGGAAGGCAGCCATCCAGGCGCCGGCGCTCGCTTCATCCCAGCTCATGGCGGAGGGGCCCTCGACGATGAACCGCATCCATTGCCGTTCGGTCAGCGTGACGTGCTTGATCAGTCCGCCCAGGGTCAGTTCACTGGCCGTGGTCCGCCGCGCGGCCTGCTCGTCGGTCAGGCCGCGGGTGGTGCGACGCAGGAAGTAACGTTGCGTGGCCAGGGACTGCAGCAGGTCGGCACGTTCGCCGGCCACCGGTTCGGTCGGGCTCATGGCAGCAGAATAGGGCGGCGCGAGGTGAGAGCATTGGGCGACGTTCTGGTTATGCGCTAGACGCCATCATCGTGCTCAAGGGGTTCCGGCCCAGGGCTGCCGGGAAAGGAGTCGGATCGTGACACGACGAATGGCCGATCTCGTCGGCCGGCGCCGGCCCGGGTGGCTCCCGGGGGAACTGGCGCGACCCGGCCGGGAAACCGATCCGTCCGGCCAACGCCGAAACGCGTTCCAGCGTCCTAGTGGCATGAACGCCATGCGCGCCGCCGCCACGGGCGCCGCCCTGCTGACCCTAGCGGTCACGACGGCCTGCGGCACCTCGAGCCAGCCGACGCAGTCCAGCTCCGCACCGACTCCGACTCCGACTACGGCGTCCGCCGCTGCCTCGCCCTCGCCGACCGCCAGCAGCCCACCGGCTTCGGTCCGCCCCGGCTTCGCGGCCAGCGACGTGAGCTTCGTGTCGACGCAACGCGGCTGGGTCCTCGGCTCCGGACAGCTGCTCACGACCGACGACGGAGCGGTGAGCTGGACGGCGCTTCCACCACCCCCAGCTGGAGTGACCCACCTGCGCTTCGCTACCTCCGCCGACGGTTACGCGTGGAGCACCGACGGCGCGCTGTGGCTCACCACGGACGGCGGGGCGAGCTGGCAGCCTGGCCGGCTCGGCCAGGTGCTCTCGCTGGAGACCGCGTCCGGCTTGGTCTGGGCCATCGCCGGTGAGCAGCCGTACCCGGACGTCTGGCGCGCCGCGGTCGGCAGCACGGCCTGGGCGAAGCTCGGCCTCACCCCGGACCGCAGCGCCACCCTGCTCGTACACGGGCCGACCGCCTACGTGGTCGGCCAGGAGGGCGCCGGGCCCATTGCGCCCTCGGTCGAGGTGTACACCGGGACCCAGGCCGGCCGGCACCAGTCCGTGCCTTGTCCCGCCTCGCTGCCGGTGCCGAACGTCGCGCTGGGTGCCTCCACCGACGGCAGCCTGGTGCTCGTCTGCGACGTCCAGGGCCAGTCGGCCGAGACCGACCTGGCGTACGCCTCCACTGACGGGGGGGCGAGCTGGACCGCCATCACCGCACCGCCGGTCTGGTCGAACGGCGTTACGGCGATCACCGGCAAGCGCTTCTCGTGGAACGGCAACGTCCTGGTCTCCTCCGGGGGAGCCTGGACAGTCGCCCTGGCGGAGTCGCCTGGCGGGTTCTCGCTCGTCGGGTTCGAGACCGATCAGCAGGGCGTAGCGCTGGCCACCGACGGCGCCCTGTGGATCACCAGGGACGGGGGGTCCACGTGGAGCCGGGTGACGTTCGCCGGGTAACGCGCCTCCCCGACCGCGGCGGCCGTCTCCGACGTGACAGCCGGTTATCTTGTGCTGGCTCGCTACGCCCAGAAATCCGCCGCTGCGGTGGGATCAGATGAGTAAGTCCAGACCTCGGATGCCATGCCGTTCTCGGAGTGGATGACGTGGACGATGTTGAGCTGAAGCTGCTTCCCCGACTGTTCGGCACGTATCGTGGCGAGCGCGACCGTGTGGTCGTTGCTGACCAGGACGTCGTGCAGTTCCGTTTCGACGGTGCCACCGCACAGCTCGGAGATCTTGCTAAGCACCCCCATCACCTGAGTGATGCCCTCGTAGTGGCCAGCGAACGGGCCCGTGCCGACAACATGCCAGATGATGTTCTCGGCAAAGAACTGATTCTGCAGAGCGCTGAAGTCGCCTCTGCCGAATGCCGAGCTGGCGGCCCACGCCAAGTCCTCGTCTGGCTGCGTCATCGGATCTCCTGGAGGTCAATATAGCCCACCAATCATCAACGCTCGCCAGTAGTCCGTCAAGAGTCACTGGCGCGGGTCGCCTAGTGACCATCCATCAGGTTTCATCCGTTGGTTTTGTGTGGGTATAGGCCATTATGTCGCCGACTAACGGGGTTTCTGTTAACGCGATCATGCCTTGGGGCTGCAGAGACCGCGAGAAGTTCACCCGCAGGTCAGAATCGCCTGCGTCAAGCGCCAGCAACGACTCCGGACCGATTAAGGAGAATTCGAGGCGCCTTCGACGCGAACAGATAATAGCTGGCCAGCGTCCCGCTGTAGACGAGGAACGCGACGTAGATTATCAGGCTGATTAGCGAGACGCTCTGGGCAGTGCTGAAACGCTCGAGGAACGGCGCAAGCAGCACCAGGTCGTACGCGAGGAACCCAGTCAGCTGCCCGACGGCGTTGCCCCAGTGCGGATCCAGAGCGCCGTATATGAAATAGGTTGCCGCCCCAAGGAAGATCAAGCCGAACATTACCGAGGTCTGTTGGCCTAGCTGCCACGGAAAGATGCTGGCGTGAAGCAGCAAAGCTACCCCGGCTCCGATCAAGATCATCGCGAAAGCGCCGAATGACAAGCGCACCGGCTGGGGCATCGACCGAGGGTCGGCCCACGGAATTTGCCGTGCGAAGAGAAACGCCCCGGCCGACCCGGCAGCGGCGAATCCGAAGGCCAGCGCATAAGGCCATAGCCGAGGCTCGTGCGGATCACCGATCAAAGTGAGGACATGTATGAACATCCCGCTGTACATCACGGTCAGATCGAGTGCTCCGGCGTGAATCGCCGCCGCTTCGCCGCATGGTGAGGTGCGTCATAGCAAAATCTCCCTACGGCAAGGTGCTTCGAAGCGTCGCAGGCCGGCATTGCAGGCGGATTGCAATCCCCGCCCGCGCGGCTTCGCGCCGAGGGCCGCTGCTCGCCGGCCTGGCGGCCTGGCGGGTGGCCGGGCCGGGCGTAGCCTCATGGCATGTCCACACGGGCGGGCGTTCGCTGGCAGCTCGATCGCGCCGTGTTCCGCCGGTACGCGTTCGCCTGGGCCTACCTGGCCTGCTACCTGGCCGCCGAGTTCGTCTGGGTGCTGCTGACCCCGCACGCGCAGGCCACGCTGACCGCGTGGGCAAGCACTAACGTGGCCAATCTCGAGCATGAGCCCATCGGCCCGCTGGTACTGTCTGCGTTCGTCGGCCCGGGCTATCTCCTCGTCTGGCCGGTGCTGATCACCCTGGCGGTTTTCGGTGCCAACCGGGCGTGCGGGAATGCCAGGACGTCGCTGATCTGCGTGGCCGGGCACGTGATCGGATCGCTGGTCAGCGAGGGAATCGTGGCCTACCGGGTGGACGCCGACCAGCTGCCCGTGACAGACAGGCACCTCACCGACGTCGGTCCTTCCTACGTGGTGGTGTCCGCCATCGTGATCGCGATAGTGTGCGGGACCTGGCTCGCCCGCGCGGCAGCAGCCCTCGATTTCGCCGTGCTGGTGATCGGAGGCCACATTTTCGGCGGCCTGAGCCATCTCCAGATATCCGCCGTCGGTCACCTCACCGCCCTGGTCACTGCGGCCGCAGCCGTCACGGTAACCCTGGCCCGGCGCGGCCGGACCGTGCCCGAGACCGTCCCCGGATCCGCCGCCACCGGTCAGGTGACGTGACCGGCCAGCAATCCAGTTCTGTTCATGTAGAGCGCCATGGGAGCCGGTGCTACTGGTCGTCTGGGTCGTCGGTCCAGAGCCCGATCAGGCGGCCGAAGCGCTCGACGATCGTAGCGACGACTCCATCGTCGGTAAGTGCGCGCCCGACTTCCTCGCGGCTGGAGTGACGATCGGCCTTGGCCCAGGAGTGCAGCACGCCGAGTTGGGCGCCGAGGTCGGGCTCGAGGTCACTCCAGCGCTGCACAGCACGGGCCCGATCGGTCGTCCAGGTGTCGTCGTGGACGCTGACCAGCCCGGCGACGGCGAGGAGCGTCTTACGGGCGACCCGGACGCCAAGCAGGTCCGCAGCCACCGTCCCGGACTCCAGAACCTGCCGCCATCGCCGGAGATGCTGGCCTAGGTCGCCGTTGAAACCGCGAGCAGCCCGGGCGTCCGCAGGAAATGCGGGCAGCGCGGCGGATGGATTCGGGCCGGCGAGGTGGACGCAGTAGTGGCGGAGGAAGACCCGGCCGCCGTATGCCATGTCGGTGTCACCGGCGAAGTCTGTAGCCGTGGCGGCGGCGACCTCTACACCCCGGCACCGGTCGGAGTACCGGGCCGACAGGCGCTGCGCGAGAGCGGCTGCGCCGGGCAGATCGATCGACAGCAGGTCGACGTCCGATGATCCGGGACGAACGGTGCCAGTCGCGACCGACCCGTAGACGTACAGCGATGCCCCGGCCTCGCTGGCCATGGCGACCGCATCAGCTAGGACAGGCTCGAAGGCCGCAGGCACCCGGTCACGCCACGCGCCCGTCCGGATCGTCCCGTCAGCAGCCACGCCCTCGTCGGGATCAGCCATTGCATCCGCCCATGGCCGGGCAGTCTAGGGGCTGAATCACGGATCGGCTGGCCGGTGGGCGGCGACCAGGGGGAAGTGATGACCCGGCAGGCCGTACCAAGTCCGCCAGTCCAGCTGCCGCACGGCCACGCCGGCGCAGCCGGCCTCTTGCAGCACGGCAGCATAGCGATCCGCGCCTTCATCGACGATGCGGAGCCGCCCGCCGGGCCGCAGCACCCGCACCGCCTCACGCAGCGCCTGCGCCCGGCCGCCGGCGTCACGGATGTTGCTGATCGCCAGGCTGCTGACCACCACATCAAACGACGCCGACCCGAACGGGAGGTCACGCGCGTCCGCGTCGACCAGCTCCACCTGATCGCGCACGCCTTCGGCCACCGCGTTGTGCTCGGCGGCCGCCAGTCGACATGGGCCGTCCAAGTTCCCATCTCCGATTTGGGTGTATGAGAAAGAGTTGTCGCGCGGATTCCGGCTATGCCTCCCGAGCAATCAAGTCCGCACCCGGCAACCAGGCGGGCGACCAGCGTGCCTCGCCTGCGTGAGGAAGCGGTCAGGCGGGCTGCCACAATTCGACCCGATTGCCCTCAGGATCGGTGACCCAGCCGAACCGGCCGACACCGTCCATGTCCTGCGTATCCCCGTCCACGTCCGCTCCCTTGGCGCGCAGTTGCGCGAGCATCGCGTCCAGGTCCCGGACCAGGAAGTTAAGCATGGTCTGCTGGGCGCGGGACTCGAAGTAGCCGGTCTCGGACTCGAACGTCGCGAACACCGTCAGCCCGGCGCCCTGACGCCACAGGCCATGCTCATCGGCGTCCAGGCCCAGGCAATCTCGATACCACGCGCTCAGGGCCGCCGGGTCGGCGGCCCGCATGAAATACCCGCCGATTCCAAGCACACGTTCCATGCCGCTATCTTGCCAGGACGGCGGTCGGGCGGCCCGGCACGACACCACCGCCGACTTAACCCCGCCTCGATCGCGGAGCACCTGTAAGCCGGAAGCCCCGTGACAGAACAGCACGGCTCTTGACTCTTGACTCTTGACCGGCGATTCCCCCTTGCTTAGCTATAGCTAAGAGGGTCGAGCATGGAGGCAATCCGGGCATGGCTTTGCACCGACTGACGTCTATCACGATGGGCGTTCCGAACGTGGCAGAAACGTCCGCTTACTACGCGGACTTCGGCTTGGTCGCCGGCGAAGACGGCTGGTTCACCACACGCACCGGCGGCCGCCAACTGCGCATCGTGGCGGCGCCGACCCGCCGACTGGTCGACCTGCATGTCGGCGTGGACGACATGGACGACCTGGCCCGCGCCATACGCAACCTGCAGCGCCTCGGACTGGATGTCCAGCACGGGCCTGGCTGGATCCGTACCGCGGAGCGGGCCAGCGGCACCGTCGCCTATCTGGAGATTGCGCCGCGACTGACAGCTGAGGCCGTCCCGGCCACGCAGTACAACGGTCCCGGCCGTGCCGGGCGCACGGGTGGCCGCGCGCCCGGTGTACTGCGAACGGCCCCCGTCAGACCACGCAAGCTGGGCCACGCCGTACTCGGCTCGACCGATTTCGAGACGACCAGATCCTTCTTCACCGAGGGCCTCGGCTTCAAGATCAGCGACCACATCAAGGACCGTGGTACTTTCATGCGCTGCTCCACCGATCACCACAACATCTTGGTCCTGCAAGCGCCGGTGTCCTTCCTCCATCACACGTCCTGGGAGGTGGACGATGTCGACGACGTCGGGAGGGGGGCCTTCGCGATGCTCGAGGATCATCCGGAGCGACACGTCTGGGGCCTCGGCCGCCACTACGGCGGTTCGAACTTCT
>JBOHCK010000207.1:0-10994 GCA_050698755.1 Streptosporangiaceae bacterium
ACCCGGCTGTTCCCGCAGGCGATGCTCCACTGGGAGGACTTCGGCGCGGCCAACGCCCGCCGCATCCTGCTGAAGTACTCCGATACCTGCTGCACCTTCAACGACGACATGCAGGGCACGGCCGCCGTGGTGGTCGCCGCCGCGCTGGGCGCGGTCCGGGCCGCCGGAACCCGGATGCGCGATCAGACGGTGGTGGTCCACGGCGCGGGTACCGCCGGGATCGGGATCGCGGACGCGCTGCGGCAGGTGATGATCGACGACGGCCAAAGTCCCCAGGACGCCACCAGGTGCTTCTACGCGATCGACCGACTGGGGCTGCTGACCAGCGACTACGCCGGGCCGGTCCGCGACTTCCAGGTGCCTTACCTGCGCGAGGCCGCCGAGGTCAGCGGGTGGCAGCGCGACCAGGACGGAGTCATCGGCCTGGCCGAGGTGGTAAGGCGGACCCGGCCGACCATGCTGATCGGGACCTCCACCCAGCCGGGGGCCTTCTCGGAGGCGATCGTCACCGAGATGGCCGCCCACGTGGACCGCCCGATCATCATGCCGCTGTCCAACCCGACCTCGCACGCCGAGGCCCGGCCCGCCGACCTGCTCACCTGGACCAAGGGGCGCGCGCTCATCGCCACCGGCAGCCCGTTCGGGCCCGTCACCTACGACCATCGCCAGTACGAGATCGCGCAGGCCAACAACGCGCTCATCTTCCCCGGCCTCGGGCTCGGGGTCACGGTCTGCCAGGCCCGCCGGGTCAGCGAAGGGATGCTGGCCGCCGCGGCCCACGCCCTGGCTGGCCTATCCGATCAAAGCGCGCCCGGCGCGCCGCTGCTGCCCCCGGTCGGGAACCTGCGCGAGACCTCCGCCGTGGTCGCCGCCGCCGTCGCCCGGGCCGCGCAGGCCGAGGGACTGGCCGACCGGCCGCTCGACGATCCCGATCGCCAGGTGCTCCAGGCCATGTGGGCGCCCGCCTACCCGAAGGTGGAGGCCATCTGATGGCACCGGACCCGCGCGCGGGTCAGCCCGCCGCTACCGAGGATCTCGTGGACATCGCGAAGCTGGTGACCGCCTACTACGCCCTCCACCCCGACCCTGGGGACGCCGCGCAGCGGGTCTCGTTCGGCACCTCGGGTCACCGCGGGTCGGCGTTCACGGCGACCTTCAACGAGGATCACATCCTGGCCACCACCCAGGCGATCTGCGAGTACCGGGCCGGCCACGGGATCGACGGGCCGCTGTACCTGGGCGCGGACACGCACGCGCTGTCCGAGCCGGCTCAGGTCAGCGCGCTGGAGGTACTCGCAGCCAACGGCGTTCGGGTGCTGGTAGACGCCCGTGGCGGGTATACGCCCACGCCTGGGGTGTCGCGTGCCATCCTCGCCCACAACATCACCGCGGGCCCGCGCGCCGACGGAATCGTGGTCACGCCCTCGCACAACCCGCCGTCGGACGGCGGGTTCAAGTACAACCCGCCCGACGGCGGGCCCGCGGGCACCGAAATCACCCAGCAGATCCAGGACCGGGCGAACGACCACCTTTCCCAAAGGCTCAAGGGCGTGCGCCGGATTCCGTACGCCCAGGCGCTGGCGGCTGACACCACGGGGAAGGTCGATTTCCTGAGTAACTATGTGGAGGCCCTGCCGCAGGTGGTGGACCTGGACGCGATCAGGGCGGCCGGGGTGCACATCGGGGCCGACCCGCTCGGCGGGGCGAGCGTGGCGTACTGGGGCGAGATCGGCGACCGGTTCGGCCTGGACCTGACCGTGGTCAACCCGGAGGTCGACAAGACGTTCCGGTTCATGACGCTGGACTGGGACGGCAAGATCCGGATGGACTGCTCGTCGCCGTACGCGATGGCTAGCCTGATCCGCCGGCAACACGAGTTCACGGTCGCGACAGGGAACGACACCGACGCCGACCGGCACGGGATCGTCACGCCCGACGCGGGCCTGCTCAACCCCAACCACTACCTCGCCGTCGCCATCGACTACCTGTACCGGCACCGCGGCGGCTGGCCGGCCGGGGCGGCCGTGGGCAAGACCCTGGTCAGCTCCTCGATGATCGACCGGGTGACCGACGGCCTGGACCGGGCGCTGCTCGAGGTTCCCGTCGGGTTCAAGTGGTTCGTGCCCGGCCTGCTCGACGGCTCGGTAGCGTTCGGCGGCGAGGAGAGCGCCGGGGCGTCGTTCCTGCAGCGCGACGGCTCGGTCTGGACGACCGACAAGGACGGGATCATCCTGGCCCTATTGGCCTCGGAGATCACCGCCGTGACCGGGCACTCGCCGTCGCAGCTCTACCGTGACCTCACCGACCGCTACGGGAACCCGGTGTACGCGCGCATCGACACCGCGGCCACCCGGGCGCAGAAGGCGGCGCTGGCCAAGTTGTCCCCGTCACAGGTCTCGGCCACCGAGCTGGCGGGCGAGAAGATCACCGAGCGGCTGACCACCGCCCCAGGCAACGGCGCCCCGATCGGCGGGCTCAAGGTGGTCGCCGCCTCCGGCTGGTTCGCCGCTCGCCCCTCGGGCACCGAGGACGTCTACAAGCTCTACGCCGAATCCTTCCGCGGCCCTGAGCACCTGGCCGCGATCCAGGACCAGGCCAGGCAGATCATCGCCGCGGCCATCGCCTAAGTCAACGAACCGGCTCGGCGTCCCGGAGCCCCGGCAGGACCGTGCATAGGATCGCCGCGGCGCCGATGGCGGCAGCAAACGCGGCAAGTGCCCACCGGCCGGAGAAGTGCTGCACGAGCAGGCCGGCGGTCAGCGGCGCGAGCGTGGCGAGCCCCATCGCCGCCTGGGTCACGGTGTTGTTCACCCGGCCTCGCATTTCATCGGGCGTGGCCCGCAGCATCGCTGCGAACAGGGCCGCGTTCGCGGCGGGGGCCAGCAGCAGCGTCACTGCCACCGGCACCGCGACCAGAGGCGAGGGCAGCACGAGAGCGGCGAGCACAATCGCCACCTGCCGCAGCGGCAGCCGCCCTTGCAGCCTGGGCGCGCCGAGCGCGCCGAGCAGCCCGCCTGCCGCGATCCCGGCTTGCGCGAGCCCGATGACGCCAGGCGCGGTTCCATGCTGGCGCAGCGCCAGCGTGATCGTGAAGATCACACCGGTGAACGCGAAGTTGACCAGCGGCGCCTGGATCACTACGGCACGCAGCAACGGGTGGCTCCAGACCAGGCGGATCCCTTCAGCTGCCTCGCGCCACAGTCCGGTGCGCTCGCCCGTCCGCTCGGGCCGGAACCGGCCGCGGATCCGGCTCACCATCCCGGCCGAGACCAGGTAGGACAGCGCGTCACCGAGGAACGGGACAACGCGGCCCAGCCCAAACAGGAAGCCGCCGAGCGCGGGACCCGCCAGGCCGGCTCCGTAGGCACGGGCCTCGGTCGCCGCCCAGGCCCGCTCAAGCTGCTCGTCGGCGACGATTACCGGGAGCGCCGCGCTGGCCGACGGATCGAAGAGCACGTTCGCCGGGCATCGTGGTGGACGCCGGTGACATATCGGTGCACGGCGGGAGCGTCACGCTGCCCGACCCGCCCGGCCCCGGCGTCCCCGTCCACCTGCGCGTCGAGATCGCAGGGTCGGTTCGCGGCGCAGCCATCACCGCCGGGCCGCCCCCTCCGCCCCGCCGCCCGCGACGCACGTTCTGGCAATGGCTGCGTCGCGCCCCACGTCCCCCCGCCATCGCCGCCTAGGACACGTCTTTACGTGGGTCTCGACCTCCAAGTAGCGTCGGAAGCCCCGGAAGGACAAGGTGGCACGAGACATGACCGATCGTGAGACGGCGTGGCAGGCCGCGGAGTCGGCGGCGTCGGTGCTGGGCCCCGAGGCGGACGTGCTGGCCTCGGCCGACTCGGCGGGCCTGGGCGAGTCCACGGCCGCGGTGCTGCGGCGGGCCGCGCGGAACCCCGGCGCGATGACGTCCGCGGTGCTGCGGTTCTGGGCCAACGTGGCGATGGCCGGTCCGGTCGCCACGGCGCGCTGGCTGGGCGTGGACGCGCCGCCGCAGGTCCCCGTGCCCGAGGACGACAAGCGGTTCGCGGACCGGACGTGGAGCGACAACCCGGCGTTCTTCGCCCTCCGGCAGGGGTACCTGGCCACGTCGCAGCTGGTCGCGGAGGTGCTCGCGGCCGGTTCCGGAGACGCCGTGGACGACGCCAAGGCGCGGCTCGCGGCCGGGTTCATGCTCGACGCGCTCGCGCCGACGAATTTCTTCTTCACTAACCCCGCGGCGATCAAGCGGGCGATGGAGACCGGAGGGGCCAGCGTGGCCGCCGGCACGCGTAACTTCGTCGACGACCTGCTCAACAACGGCGGCCGCCCGCGGCAGGTCGACACCAGGCCGTTCCGGGTCGGGGTGAACCTCGCCGCGACCCCGGGCCAGATCGTGTTCAAGAACGACCTGATGGAGCTCATCCAGTACGCGCCGCAGACGGCCACGGTCCGCGCGGTCCCGCTGCTGGCCAGCCCGCCGTGGATCAACAAGTACTACGTCATGGACCTGGCGCCAGGCCGCAGCTTCATCGAGTGGGCCGTGCAGCACGAGCGCACGGTGTTCGCCATCTCCTACCAGAACCCGGACTCCTCCATGGGTGGCGTCACCCTGGACGACTACCTGATCCACGGCCCGCGGGAAGCCCTGGACGTCATCGGGGAGATCACAGGTTCCCCCAAGGTCGACATCGTCGGGCTGTGCCTCGGCGGGGCGCTGACCGCCATGCTGGCCGCGTACCTGGCCGAGAAGGGCGACGACAGGATCGGGACGATCACGCTGCTCAATACGCTGCTGGACTACAGCGAGCCGGGCATCCTGGGTGCCTTCACCGACGCCAAGACCGTGGAGCGGCTGGAGCGGCAGATGGCGCGAACGGGGGTCCTCGAGGGCAGCCAGATGGCCGGCACCTTCGACATCCTGCGCGCCAACGACCTGATCTTCAACTACGTGGTGTCGAACTGGCTGATGGGGCAGGACCCGCCGGCGTTCGACATCCTGGCCTGGAACGGCGACAGCACCCGCATGCCGGCCGCGATGCACTCGTTCTACCTGCGTTCCCTGTATATGAAAAACGAGCTGGCCCGGGGCGAGCTGGAGATCGCCGGCCAGCGCCTCTCGCTGGGCAACGTCACCAGCGACGTGTACGTGGTGGGCGCGATCAACGATCACATCGTGCCGTGGCACTCCTCGTACAAGACCGGCGCGCTGATGGGCGGCTCCGTCCGCTACGTGCTGTCCAGCGGGGGCCACATCGCGGGCATCGTCAACCCGCCCGGGCCGAAGGCCTGGTACGAGGCTGGCGAGTCCGCCGGGGGCGACGCCGAGGCCTGGCGCTCCGCGAACAGCAAGCACCGGGGCTCCTGGTGGGAGGACTGGACCGCGTGGTCCGACCCGCGGGCGGGGGAGCGCATAGACCCGCCGGGCCTGGGCAGCCGCAAGCACCGAGCCCGCGCCGACGCGCCGGGAGAATACGTGCACGGCTGACTGGATACGGAGGTAGCACCGCATGGCTGACATGCACGGGCAGGTCGCCCTGGTGACCGGGGGCATCCGCGGCATCGGGCTGGCGATCTGCGAGCGGCTGATGAACCGGGGCGTCACGGTCGCGGCCGGGTACTCGGCTAACGTCGAGGCGGCCCGGCAGTTCTCCGACAAGTACGCCGAGTACGGCGCCACCGTCCACCAGGGGAACATCGGCAGCAACCAGGACTGCGTCCGCGTCATCGGCGACGTCATCGACCGGCACGGGCAGCTGGACATCCTGGTCAACAACGCCGGGATCACCGTGGACAAGACGGTGCGGAAGATGGCCCCGGACGAGTGGGACCATGTCATCCACGTCAACCTGTCCGGGGCGTTCTACCTGTCCCGGGCCGTCCTGCAGCACATGCTGGACCGCGCCTACGGGCGGATCGTCAACATCTCCTCGGTCATCGGGTCGGCCGGCGGGTTCGGCCAGGCTAACTACGCGGCCGCCAAGTCGGGGATGTTCGGGCTGACCATGAGCCTGGCCCTGGAGACCGCCAGCAAGGGCATCACGGTCAACACGGTCACGCCCGGGTTCATCACCACCGACATGACGGCGGCCGTTCCCGCCGAGGCGATGGAGCGCATCATCGCCCGGATCCCGGTCGGCCGGCTCGGCGAGCCGAACGAGGTCGCCCGGGTGGTGGAGTTCCTGGCCGACCCCGAGTCCGGGTACATCACCGGCCAGGTCTATCCCGTCAACGGCGGCCTATACATGTAGCAGCGCGCCCTCACGTGCCAAAAGCCATACCTTGCGCTCCACTCCCCCGGCGTAACCGCGCATCGTGCCGTCCGCGCCGACGACGCGGTGGCACGGGCGGACGATCAGCAGCGGGTTCTGGCCGATCGCGGCCCCGAGCGCCGGGACCCTGTCCCGCGGCATGCCGAGCTGCGCGGCCAGCGCGCCGTAGGTGATCGTCGTCCCGTACCGCAGCGAGTCCAGCGCGCGCCAGACCCTTTGCTGGAACGCCGTACCGCGCGGGGCCAGATCCAGGTCGAAAACGGTCAGCTCGCCCGCGAAGTACGCCTGGAGCTGCCCGATCGCCGCGCCGAGCGCCTCCGGGGCCCAGAGCCAGTCACCCCGCGGCGCCGGAGCGTTCCGCTGGCCGGTCATCGACACCGACGTCAGCGCCACGCCATCGGGGGTTTCCTGGCCGACCAGGAGCAGCTCATCCACCGGGCTCTGGATCGTCGCGTACACGGTCATCTTTTCGATTCTCCTCTTTCGCCGTTTAGTATCACGGTTTAGAGCCTAGGCGAGCCCCCGTACTTTAGCTGGCGGGAATCGGACATGACGCTGGTCTTGCGGCACCCGGCCCTGTGGCATTACGGTCCGAACAGCAACCACCAGCCGCCCCATGGGAGCCGCCTCGTGTCACCGACCAACCGCCAGGTACGACTGGCCGCCCGGCCCTCCGGGCTGCCCAGAGCCACCGACTGGGAAATCACCAGCGAAGAGCTGCCCGTGCCCGCGCCTGGGCAGTTCGCGGTGGCCGTCTCGCACCTGTCCGTCGACCCGGCCATGCGGGGCTGGATGAACGCCACGGCCTCCTACATCCCGCCGGTCGAGATCGGCGCCGTCATGCGGGCCGGGGCGATCGGCCAGGTCACCGCCTCCGAGCACCCCGGGTTCGCGGCCGGCGACCACGTCTACGGCACGTTCGGGGTGCAGGAGCACGCGCTATCCGACGGGCGGGGGGTGATGAAGCTGGATCCCGGCCTCGCCGGGCCGACGACGTACCTGGGCGCGCTCGGCATGACCGGGCTCACCGCCTACTTCGCGCTGCTGGACACCGGGCAGGCCAAGGCCGGCGACACGGTCGTGGTCTCCGGCGCGGCGGGCGCGGTGGGCAGCGTGGCCGGCCAGATCGCCAAGATCAAGGGCTGCCGGGTCATCGGGATCGCGGGCGGACCTGAGAAGTGCCGCGTGGTGGTGGAGGAGCTCGGCTTCGACGCGTGCATCGACTACCGGGAAGGGGGCGTGCGCAGGGCGGTGCGCGAACTCGCGCCCCGCGGGGTCGACGTGTACTTCGACAACGTGGGCGGCGAGATCCTCGACGACGTGCTGACCTGCCTGGCCCGCGGCGCGCGGGTGGTCATCTGCGGGGCGATCTCGCAGTACAACGAGGACACGGTGCGCGGGCCGGCCAACTACATGATGCTGCTCGTGGCGCGGGCCTCCATGACCGGGATGCTGGTGTTCGACTACGCCGACAGGTACGGCGAGGCGCTGGCCGAGATGGCGCAGTGGTATCGGGACGGGCGGCTCGTCTCGCGCGAGCAGGTCGTGCACGGCACCGTCGCCGACTTCCCCCGCGTCCTGCTCATGCTCTTCGAGGGCGCGAACACCGGCAAGCTGATCCTGGCCCTCGACGGCGCCTGACGATCAACGGCGCGCTAGGTCCACGCCGCGGAGCAGGGCCTCGATGACCGTGACGGCGCGGCCGATGTCGGGGGGACGGTCGGCGATCACGTCGGCGTACAGGAAGCCCTCGGTGATCCGCACGATGGCGTAGGCCAGCGTCGGGGTGTCGACGGTGGCGTCGAACGCGCCGCGGGCGCGCTCGAGGTCGATGAGGTTCTCCAGCGCGCGCGCCGTACCCCGGTGCACCGTGCTGCGGGTCCCGGTCAGGATGCGCAGCGCGGTCTCCGGGTCGGACTCGAGGAACACCCGCAGCGGGCGGTCCGACCCGATCACGCGCATCGCGCCGCCGATCACCGCGGTCAGCCGGGCCGCCCCGGCCAGGTCCGCGGTGGCCTGGACCTGGTCGGTGATCAGGCGGCGGGCCCGCCACCAGAGCAGCTCGTCGAGCAGTTGCTCCCGGTTGCCTGCCCGCCGGTACAGCGTGGCGCGCGCCACGCCCAGGCGCCGGGCCAGGGACCGCATGTCCAGCCTGCGTCCCGAGACGAACGTGGCCACGGCCGCCGCGAAGATCTCGGGCGGGACCAGCGCGGGGGGTCCGGTCCCCTCGGGCAGGACGGTGAGGGCGTCCTCGGTTTCCAAGGTCAGCCCGCGGCGCGCTTTTCGGCGGCGGTGAGCAGAAGCGCCAGCTCGTCGGTCAGGTACCCGGCGAGGACATCGAGGTCGGGCACCAGCTCACGGCAGGACACCAGGCCGAAGTGGAGCTGGCCGAGGTAGCCGACCAGGGTGATGTTCAGGCCCTGGCCGTCGGCGACCACCGATACCGGGTAGTGCGCGATCAGCCTGGCCCCGCACAGGTAGACCGGCGTGTTCGGGCCTGGGACGTTCGAGATCGTGAGGTTGAACGGGGGCAGCCGGTGCAGCAGGCCGGTCGCGGCTACCACCCGGGCCGCCCGCGCGGTCAGCGCCGGCGGGGCGAAGTCGCTGATCTGATCCACCAGGCCCTGCGGGATGGCCGCCTGCTGGGCCTTGGCGATCTTGGTCGCGGCGTGCACGAGCTCCAGGCGCAGGTCGGGCTCGGCGACGTGCGTGGGCAGCATGGCCAGCATGGCCGAGACCTTGTTGCCCAGCGCCCCCTTGCTGGCCGGGTCGCGGACCGACACCGGGATCATCGCGATGAGCGGCTGGCTGGGCAGCGCGGCGTGTTCGGTCAGCCAGCGCCGCAGCGCGCCCGCGCACATCGCCATCACCACGTCGTTGACCGACACGCCGAACGCGTTCTTCACCGTCTTGACCGTGGCTAGGTCCACGCTGCGGAACGCGAACCTGCGGTGCGGCGTGATCGCCTTGTTGAACGGCGTGGCGGGAGGACGGCCCGGCGTGGTGGGAATGACCTCGCCGTCGCCCCGGTTCAGCCCGAGCATCCCGCCGACCAGCGTGCTCATCACTGGGGCCAGGGTCGGCAGCCACCGGATGACCTCGTTCGTCATCTGCGCGGTCTGCACCGGCCGCCAGGCCAGCCGCGCGACGGCCTTGGCCGCTATGGCCGGCAGCGGGGGCGGCGGGGCGGGGCGGAACGGGACGGAGGCTGGCAGCTCGCGGCCGGACGGGTCCAGGTCGAGCAGGACGGTCAGCAGCTCGGTGCCTGATACCCCGTCGATCGCAGCGTGGTGGATCTTGGTGTAGACCGCGGCGCGCCGCTTGGCCAGCCCGGTGATCAGGTAGATCTCCCACAGCGGCTTGCTCCGGTCAAGCGGCCTGGCGTGCAGCCGGCTGACCTGCTCGTTCAGCTGCGCGTCGGATCCCGGGCGGGGCAGCGCGATCTCGCGGACGTGGTACTCGATGTCGAAGTCCGGGTCGTCGACCCAGTACGGCTGGTCCAGGCCGAGCGGGACGTTCAGCAGCCTGCGCCGGAGCACGGGCACGAGCGGGAGCCGTTCGGCGATCACGTCGGTCAGGCGGGCCAGGGTCAGCGGCTTGGGTGCGCCGGCGGGGTCCAGGACGGATAGCCCCCCGACGTGGCCCGTGGTGGTCGTCGTCTCCATGGCCAGGAACGACGCGTCAAGCCCGGTCAGTTGCTGCATGTCCGTTCCTCCAGAGTTCCAAGCCAGCCGCTGACGGCGCCGATGACCGCGTCGGGGACCTCCAGCTGCGGCGTGTGCCCGACGCCGGGGAGGAAGACGGTCTCCCAGCGCGGGTTGCGGGCCGCGGCCGCCCTCATGCTCGCCAGCGGCACCAGCCGGTCGGACTCGCCCCCGATGAGCAGGACGGGGACCTTGACGCTAGCCATCATCTCCCAGTACCGCCGCGGCCGGCCATTAACCCTCAGCAGCGAGCGCGAGGCCGCCAGGAGCGACTGCCCGTAAGCCCGGGCCTGGGCGGGGTCGCCCATGCGGCGGCGGGCCAGCTCGACCGAAGCGGCCACCATCGCGGGGTCGGCCCGCGACGGGTCGGCGAAATTCAGCTCGATGAGCTGCCTGACGGCCACCTCAGGCGTCCGCCGCATCAGCATCGTCCTGACGACGAGCTCGCCGACGCCGGGCAGCGCGTACAGCAGGAACTGGCTCGCCACCAGCGGGTCGAGGCCCCGCCGGGGCACCGGCAGCGCGGGGTCGATCAGCACGAGCCCGGCGACCGTGTCCGGGGCCGCGGCCGCCTGCAGCACCGAGATCATCCCGCCCATGGAGTTCCCGGCCAGGATCACGGGGGTCCCGCAGACCTCCCTGACGAACCGGTCAAGCAGGCGCACGTTCGCGCGCACGGTGGACGTGCGGCGCGTGCCCGGGGTCAGGCCGAATCCGTGCAGGTCCAGCGCCACGGCCCGGCGGCCGGCCGCGAGCTGCGGGCCGACCTGGCAAAAGTTCAGGTGCGAGCCGCCGAGGCCGTGCACGAAGAGGAGCGGCGGCCCGGACGACCCGGGACCCGGGGCGCCGAACTCGATCCAGTGCACGGGACCGTCCAGCGGGGTGAGGTAACCGCGCGCCCCCCACCGCTCCGCGAACTGCTCGGGAGCCAGGCTAGTGGAGGCCGGCGCCGAGCCGATCATCGGCGGCCCGGATACAGCGGCCGCATCAGCGGCGGCGGGCGGAACGGGCGATGCTGGCCGGCCGGGAGCGCCAG
>JBOHCK010000208.1:0-10993 GCA_050698755.1 Streptosporangiaceae bacterium
AGGTCAGGAACAGGCTGTCCCCGTCCTTCCACTCACCCGTGGCGTTGTCCTTGAACCGGGGGGTTGACGCCACCCGGAACCGCGCCACCGGCTGACCCGCCGGGGTAAAACGCAACTCAGGGTCATCGACAAGATTCCCCGCGATCGTGATCTGGGTGTCGCCTGCAGCCATCGGGATACTCCGGTTTGTCGCTAATTTTGCTCAGTGGCGGTGTTCTGGCCGCATGACCTTGGTGCGCAGCACGGCCTCGTTCAGGTTGAGCTGGCGGTCGAGTTCCTGCACGATGGCCGGTTCGGCGGACAGGTCCACGACGGCGTAGATGCCCTCTGACTTCTTTTCGATCTGGTACGCAAGGCGGCGCTTGCCCCAGATATCCACCTTGTCGACCTTGCCGCCGCCGGTCGTCACGACCTTGAGGAACTGGTCGAGTGACGGCTGGACGGTGCGTTCCTCGAGGTTGGGGTCGAGGATAATCATTACCTCGTAATGGCGCATGGGCGTCCTGAGCCTCCTCTGGACTGATGCGGCCACGGTCTTTCCGTGGCAGGAGGTGTCGCGGTCACGAGCCGACACGTAGATCGGCCGGATTACCCGCAGCGGGCCTCAGTGTAGCAATACCTTCGGTGTCCTCGGTAACCGGCGACCGCGGCCGCCGGCCGGGGCGGGACCTGTGGTATTCCTGTGTTCGGCACGGGGAAGACTGAGCGGTGAAGCGTATGCTCGCCCTGACATCAAGGAGGTGGTCACCGTGGCAGGTACCGTTCGGAGCGGCCCGCGTCAGAACATCCTGAACTCTGACGGGCGGCGCCACCCGGTGGTGAACATCCTGACCATCTTCACGCTGGTGGTCGGGCTCTTGTCCTTCGTCCTGGGCATGATCGTCAGGAACGTGCCGAACGTCGTGGCCGTCGTGCACGTCATCGCGACCGGTACCGGGCTCGCCGCGATGCTGATCGGGCTGTACGTGCAGATGATCTCGGCCACCAGGGAGCAGCGGGTCCTCATCGTGACCGGCATCATCGCCGGGTTCGTCGGGCTCGCCCTCGGCCTGTCCAAGGGCGGCTTCGTCAGCTAGGCGCCGCGCGAACTAGGCTCTGGGCATGCCGCGCATCGGAGCCCATTTCCACGTTGACAACCCGCTGGCCGAGGCGACCGCTCTCGGAGCGGAGGCCGTCCAGTTCTTCCTCGGCGATCCCCAGGGCTGGAAGGGGCCGGTCATACCCGGCGGCGACCCGGCCGCGGTCCGGGCCGCGTATGCCGGGGCCGGGATCGACATCTACATCCACGCGCCCTACGTCATCAACGTGGCGACCAGCAACAACCGGATCAGGATTCCCAGCAGGAAGCTGCTTGACCAGCAACTCCAGGCGGCCGCGTCCATCGGGGCCAAGGGGCTGATCGTGCACGGCGGTCACGTGCTCGCGGGCGTGGACCCCGAGGAGGGCTTCGAGAACTGGCGCAAGGCGGTGGAGCGGATCGAGCGGCCGCTGCCGATGCTCATCGAGAACACCGCGGGCGGTGACGGCGCCATGGCCAAGTCGCTCGACGCGATCGCCCGGCTGTGGGAGGCGACCGCCGGCACCGCGGGTGACGGCGGGGACATCGGATTCTGCCTGGACACCTGCCACGCGAATTCGGCCGGCATCGACCTCGCCGACGCGGTGGACCGGATCAAGGCGATCACCGGCCGGATCGACCTGGTGCACTGCAACAACTCACGCGATGAGTTCGGCTCGGGCCGGGACAGGCACGCCAACATCGCGAAGGGGACGATCGACCCGGCGCTGCTGCTGGCCGTCGTCCGCGCCGCCGGCGCGCCCGTCATCTGCGAGACTCCCGGCGAGGACGGCGGCCTGGCCGCCGACATCAGCTGGCTGAAGGAGCATCTGCCCGCCTGAGAGTCAGGGTGAGGAGTCAGGACCGGAAGGTCACGCGCAGCCGGTGGACGTCGGGGGCGCCGTCGAGGATGCCACCGGCCGGGTCATCCGTACCGTCAGCTCGCACCACATCTCGTTCGGGATAGCAGATATCCCGCACAACGTAGGCGGAAAGCAGGGCTACGGTGAGGAACCTGGCCAGGAGAGCGGCGAAGTACCAGCCGGTGCTGATGCCCTGATAGCCGGTCACCTGGTAGCCCGTGCTGCGGTACACGAACAGGAGATAGCCCCAGATGCCGAAGAAGTAGCCGACCTCGGCCAGCTGCCACAGGACGTAAGGCCACAGCCGGGGACGGGCGAGAACGGCGAGCGGGACGAGCCAGAGGACGTACTGCGGCGACCACACCTTGTTCGTCATCAGGAACGCGGCCAGCATCAGGAAGCACAACTGCGGCAGCCGCGGCCGGCGGGGAGCGGCCAGCGCCAGCGCGGCGACCGCCAGGAGCGAGATGGCCAGGAGGACGGCCGACATCTGGTTCAGCGAGCCGAGCTGCGGGTTGCCGAGCACCGGCACGCTGAAATGCTCAAGGAGATACCAGATCGAGCCCCAGTCGGCGCCGCGGTCCTTGCTGAACACGTAGAACCTGGCCCAGCCGGCCGGGGCGGCGATCATGACCGGCACGTTGACCGCCAGCCAGGCGGCCGCGGCCGCGGCAAAGGTCTTCCCGAATGCCCGCAGCTGCCCAGTCCGCAGGCACAGCAAGAGCAGCGGCCCGAAGACCACGAGCGGGTAGAACTTGGCCGCCACCGCCAGGCCGAGGAAGACGCCGGCCCAGACGCCGCGGCGCGCCGCCCAGGCCGCGATCCCCAGCGCGGTCAGGGCCAGTGCGATCATGTCCCAGTTGATGAACGCGGACAGGATCAGCGCCGGGGACAACGCCACCATCAGCGCCTGCCAGCGCGCGCTCGGCCCGGCGGCGCGGGCGGTCGCGAGCACGCCCGCCACCAGGCAGACGGCTAGCAGCACGGCCGTGACGTCGAAGAACTCCCGGCCCCTGATCACCTCGCTCACGTTCCTGACCAGCCAGGCCGCCACTTGCATCGCCCCGCCGATCAGCACCGGGTACTCCACGGGGTGGCCGGTGTACGGCACCTTTCCCGCCGCCAGCCCCTCGTTGTAATACAGCGGGTAGATGTCGGTGTAGCAGGCGTCCTGGAACTGCCTGGGGTAGTAGTTCCAGGCGCCGGCCCGGCACGGCGACTTCTCCGCGAACGCGAGCACCATGGCCACCACGGACGCGGAGACGAGCACGGCGGTGCTGCCGAGGGTTCCCGCGAGCCTGAAGGAACCCGGGCGGGCCGGGCGCTCTCGCCACGCCCAGGTCACCTCGCGGTGGTCATCGGGCGGGAGAGCGCCCTGCTGGGCGTCTTCCACGCTCCTATCTAACCGCGCCTCGCGCCCCGTCTGCGTCCCCGCCGCCGCACCCACAGCAAGGTAACAGGCAGCGCGGCGAAGACCCCGCCGACGGCGGCGCCCGCGACGGCCCCGGTCGCCGTCTGCGCGCCGCCGCCTCCGCCGCCGCCGAACGGCTGCGGGGTGTCCGTCTGCGGGCCGGTGGTGCTGCAGGTCACCAGCTGCGGGTCGCAGGTATACGTGGGGAACGGGTTAGGGTTGCCCGCGCTCGAGCTCGGCTGCGGGCCCGGGTTCTGGCCGTTCCCGTTCTGGCCGTTGCCCCCCTTATGCTTCGCCTTCCGCAGGTTGGGCGGGACCAGGTTCCACGCGCCGCCGGTGAAGGTCGGCTGCTGGAACTGCTGCACCCCGAGCGGGACGAACATGTCCTCCGCGTAGGTGTGCCAGATCGTCGCCGGCCAGGTCCCGCCGAACCCGCCCTGGCTCTGACCGCCGAGGTTGTTGAGGGTCTCGGGCCCGGTCCCCGACTGGTTGCCCGTGAAGATCCCCAGGGCGAGGGCCTGGCTCGGGATGGCACCGATGAAGAACGCCGACTGCGCGGTGTTCGTGGTGCCGGTCTTGGCGATGATCGGCTGCCCGTTGCTCATCGCGGCCACCGTGGCCGTGCCGTAGTTGGTGGTCTCGGACATCGCGTACTGGACCTGGGAATCCTGTTCGGCGTTCACGGTCGGGTTGGGGCTGAACACCTGGGCGCTGCTGATCACGATCGGGGTTTGCACGCCGTTCCGCGTGATCGACGTGATCACGTGCTCGTCGTGGTAGACGCCGTTATCGGCGATGGTGGCCAGCATCGAGGCCTGCTCGCCGACGGTCAGCGAGGCCTGGCCCAGGGTGACGCCGTAGTCGTCCTGCATGTCGTCGGGACCGGTGATCCCGGCCGCGTCGGTGTCCACGCCGAACGCCTGCGCCATCTGGGCCACGTTGTTGGCCGTGGACGTGCTGCCCTGCCCGGCCACGACGTGCCACAGGTCCGAATAGGCGGTGTTGATCGATTCGGCCAGGGCCAGCTGCGGCGTGAACGGGCCGTTCTCCGCCGCGGAGTCGTTGGTGACCAGCTTCGACCACCCGCCCGAATTGGCCGGGAGAGAGGTGGACGGGTAGGCCTTGGGCTCGTAGTCCGGCGGGATGTACTGGTAGTCGAAGCCGTCCAGCGTGCTGGTCTTCACGTTCATGCCCTGCTTGACCGCGGTGGCCAGGATGTACGGCTTGAACGAGGAGCCGACCTGCTCACGGCTGTACACCGCCAGGTTATTTTCGCAGGCGATCTTCTTGCACTCGCGGGCGGTGATGACGGGCCCGACCCCGTTGTACTTGTATCCCGGGTAGCCGGGGCCCGGGTACAGGGCCTGGATCGCGCCGGAAGACGGATCCACGAGCACGGCGCCGATGTGCATGTACGACTCGAACGGGTAGGAGCTGGCGTCCATCTGCGCCTCGTTCGTGATGACGGCCTGGTAGAGCTCCTTCATCTTCGCGTCGTCGATCGACGTCCTGATGGTGTAGCCGCCGTCGTAGATCTGCGACCAGGTCAGGTGGTAGACCTGCTCCAGCTCGTTCCTGACCATGAACATGATGTAGGGATCCCACGGTTGCGGGCCGAAGCTCTGCGGGACGTTGTCCCCCATCTTCGGGAACTTCTCCGTCGCGGCGTCGTGCGCGCTCAGGGTGCCTGTCTGCACCATGTCGTTGAGCACCACCTGCCAGCGGGCCTCGAGCTGGGCCCGGTACGGCGGCAGCGGGTAGGTGCTCGGCTGCTGGATCAGGGCGGCGATGACCGCGTCCTGCGCCACGCTGAGCTGCCCGACCTTCAGCCCGAAGTACGTCTCCGCGGCGGCCTCCACCCCGTAGGAGCCGTCGCCCAGGTAGATCGTGTTGAGGTAGTTCTCCAGGATCCACTGCTTGGACTTCCCCTTGGAGATCTTCATCGCCACGAAGATCTCCTTGATCTTGCGGCTGAGCGTCTGCTGGGTCCCGATCCCCTGGTAGAAATTCCTGACGAACTGCTGGGTGATGGTCGAGCCGCCCTGCAGGTCCCCGCCCTTGATGTCGGCGAGGGCGGCGCGCACGATACCAGTGGGGGAAATGCCCCCCTCGGACCAGAAGTGACGGTCCTCGATGGCAATCACCGCGTTGACCAGGTTGCTCGGAATCTGGTTCAGGGGCAGCATCACCCGGTCGGTGGTGCCGAACCGCCCGATGAGCGTGCCGTTGCTCGAGTAGACCAGGGTCTGCGTGTAGCCGGTACCCGCCATCGCCGCGGTGGGAACCGGCGTGGCCTCGTACGCCACGGCCACCACGATGGCGGCCAGCACGACCAGGGCACCGATCAGGCTGAGCAGGATGCCAACGGCCTTCAGCGGCGTCCAGTGCCGCCACCAGCTGCCCTTGACCTTGACCTTGGACCTGCGCGGCCCGCGGGTCCAGGGACCTCCTGGGCCGCCGGGCCCTCCTGGACCGACAGGCCCGCCCGGACCGACAGGCCCGCCCGGACCGCCCGGGCCGCCCGGGATCCACGCCTCGGTGCGCCCGGGCGTTCCCGCGCCCCAGGCCGGCTGGCCGGTGTCCCGCGTCCCTGTCGTGCGCGCGTGGCTGCCCGTGCGCCCGTCGCGCCCGCCCGCGTTCCGGTTTACATCGGGATAACCGGTGGCCTGGCTGTCGGGATAGCCGTCCTGCGGACGGCGGAATCCCTGGGTGTCCCAGCCCTGAGCGTCGTAGCCGAGGTCGTAGTCGACGGTGCCCTCCTGGCCGGCCGGGAGCTCGTAGCCGCTGGGGTCGCCGTCGGCGGGGTAGCTGTCGGCGGGGTAGCCGCCGTTGGCGTAATCCTCGCTCGCGTAGCCTGCGCCGGCCCCGTTGGCGAAGGAATCTCCGTTGCGCACGTCGCGATAGCGAATATCAAAGTCGTCGGCTTTGCTGCTCACGCGTCCTCGCTGTGGCTCGGAGACCGCGGTTGCGGGTGTGCGCGGCCTCTACCCGAAGGGCGGGTCCAGCGGACCTGGGGAACCTACCCGAGTCACACGTTACCCCGTGATTTGGATCTTCATTGGCTAGTCCGCGCACGTCGCCCCCGGCGCACTGCAGGTTCGCCGGTACCGAGCACGTACGAACAAGACAGGTGATTCCACCCGCAACCCTGGCAGACCTCGACCACGTAGACCCGGAACTCGCCGTACTCCTCGGCCATCTCCTCGAGCTCGCGCGACTGCTTGACACGCCCCTCGTACTGCCCGAGTTCGTCGCCGTAAACATAGGTGACGTGAGTGAGCTTGGTCTTCCTGCAGATCGGGCAGCGGTCCTGGGTGGGCTCGCCGTGGAACTTGGCGGCGCGCAGCAGGTAAGGGTGAGCATCGCAGACGTCGGTGACGGTCGTGTGCCCGGCGTACACGGACGCGAGCGTTGCCCGGCGGGCAAGCCCGTAGTCCACGACCGAACGCCTTGACGTCACTCCGCCAGAGTACGTCGGAACCAGGCGTGAGCCGAGTCCGGAGGTGATCATGTTCGCGGGGAGGGCCGGGGCAAGTGGCACGGGGTTGCGGATGAACAGGACACCACGTACTATCCACATGTATCGATGCGATACATCGAGATGATGTAACAGCTATAGATATCGTCGCGACGCATCGCACAGATACACACGATAGGAAGATTGGCACCTGGGGGCAGCGTGGGCCGCAACCGATCCGGCGTACTGGAACTCGCCGTGCTTGGGTTGCTGCACGGGACACCCATGCACGGTTATGAGCTGCGCAAGCGGCTCTATACCGTACTTGGCGCGTTCCGCGCGTTTTCCTACGGATCGCTTTACCCCTGCCTGCAGGGGCTGCTCGCCGATGGCCTGATCGTCGAAGAGCACGAGCAGGACGAGCCCGCCGGGCCCGCCGGGGCCGCGCGATCCCGGCCGAGCCGACGGTCGCGGAAGGTATACCGGCTGACCGCCGACGGCAAGGAGCGGCTGCATGAGCTCCTCGGCGAGGGCGGCCCCGCGACATGGGAAGACGACGGGTTCGGCGTACATTTCGCGTTCTTCGGACTGACCAGGGCCGACGTACGGCTCCGGATCCTGGAGGGCCGCCGCAGCAGGCTGGAGGAACGCATGGAGGCCATCCGGGCGGCCTTCACGCGCACCAGGGAACGGGTTGACAGCTACACGCTGGAGCTGCACCGCCATGGCCTGGAATCGGTGGAGCGGGAAGTCCGCTGGCTCAACGAGCTGATCGCCTCTGAACGGCAAGCCGGCGAACACGGACACATTTCCGATAAGGAGCATCCTGATGGGTAAGGTACGCATCGCCATCGTGGGGGTGGGTAACTGCGCCAGTTCCCTCGTGCAGGGACTGGAGTACTACAAGGACGCCGACGACGGCGCCCGGGTGCCCGGCCTCATGCATGTCCGGTTCGGCCCGTACCACATCAGCGACGTGGAGGTCGTCGCCGCGTTCGACGTGGACACCAAGAAGGTCGGCTGCGACCTGGCCGAGGCGATCACCGCCAGCGAGAACAACACGATCAAGATCGCCGAGGTGCCGCCGACCGGCGTGATCGTCCAGCGCGGGCCGACGCTCGACGGCCTGGGCGAGTACTACAGGGAGATCATCACCGAGTCGGACGAGCCGGTCGCGAACGTGGTGCAGGTGCTCAGGGAAACGGGCGCCGACGTGCTGGTCTCCTACCTGCCCGTCGGTTCGGATCAGGCCGACCGGTACTACGCCCAGTGCGCGATCGACGCGCGCGTGGCGTTCGTGAACGCGCTGCCCGTCTTTATCGCCTCCGACCCGGAGTGGGCCGCGAAGTTCACCGAGGCGGGCGTGCCGATCATCGGCGACGACATCAAGTCCCAGGTCGGGGCCACGATCACGCACCGGGTCCTGGCCAAGCTGTTCGAAGACCGCGGGGTCGAGCTGCTGCGCACGTACCAGCTCAACTTCGGCGGCAACATGGACTTCATGAACATGCTGGAGCGCAGCAGGCTCCAGTCGAAGAAGATCTCCAAGACCCGCGCGGTCACCTCGCAGATCCCGCACGAGATGGGGCGGGCTAGCGTTCATATCGGCCCCTCGGACTACGTGCCGTGGCTCGATGACCGCAAGATGGCGTACGTCAGGCTGGAGGGGCGCGCGTTCGGCGACGTGCCGCTCAACCTGGAATACAAGCTCGAGGTCTGGGACTCCCCCAACTCGGCCGGGGTGATCATCGACGCGGTGCGTGCGGCCAAGATCGCGCTTGACCGGGGCATCGGCGGGCCCGTGATCTCCGCGAGCTCGTACTTCATGAAGTCACCGCCCGAGCAGTACGGCGACGACGTCTGCCGTGACCTGGTGGAGCAGTTCATCCGCGGCGAGGTTGCCCGCTAAGGCGCCCTGAGGCGGGGAACACCTAAGCTAATCGGGTGGACCAGCGCAGATCGACCTTCCTCGGCGACCTGCGCACCGTCCTAGCCGAACGCGACTTCCGCCGGCTGTTCGCCACCCGGCTGGTCTCACAAACCGGCGACGGCATCATCACCGCCGGGGTCGGCACGTACGTCTTCTTCAACGCGGAGACGTTCCCGAGCCCGGCGGCCGGTGCCGCCGCGTTCGCGGTCCTGTACCTGCCGTATTCGCTGGTCGGCCCCTTCATGGGGGTGTTCATCGACCGGTGGTCACGGCGGCAGATCCTCGTGTGGTCCGCCCTGGTCAGGTCGGCCTTCGTGGTGCTGGCCGCCGCGTTCATGGCGCTGGGCAACCGCGGCGCGCCGCTCTACGTCGCGGTCCTGCTCGTGCTCGGCGTGAACAGGTTCTTCCTGTCCGCGCTCTCTGCGGCGCTGCCGCACGTGGTCGCCGGGGACAAGCTGGTGATGGCGAACTCGGTCTCACCCACCGCCGGCGGCATCATGGGGGTCATCGGCGGCAGCATCGCCCTCGGGCTCAACGTGGCCACGGGCAACACCGAGCGCGGGGCCGCCATCACCGTGCTGGCCGGGGGGGCGTGTTACGTAGCGGCCAGCCTGGTCGCGGCGACCATGGGACGCGACCTGCTCGGCCCGGCGCGAGAGCCGGGACAGCGTGCGAAGGCCCGGCTGAGCAGCGAGATCGGCACGGTAGCGGCCGGGCTCGCGGCGGGCGCGCGCTACGTCCTCGGGCGGCGCGGCCCGGTGGCGGCGCTCGCCGCCACCGGCGGCTTCAGCTTCATGTTCGGGCCGCTGTTCCTCATATCGATCCTGCTGTACAGGAACTACTTCTACCGGTCCAGCGTCAGCGTGTCCGAGGGTCACTTCGGGGTGCTCGTGATCGTCGCCGGGATCGGCTACGCCTGCGCCGCGCTGGTGACCCCGCCGGCGACCAGGCGGCTCTCCAAGCAGGCCTGGATCACCCTGCTGCTGGCCGCGAGCGCCGTGGTGGCCCTCGCGCTGGGCGAAACCTTCGTCCAGCTCACCTACCTGGCCATCGGGTTCTGCATCTACCTGTTCCGGCAGGGCGTGGCGATCTCCGCGACGACGATCCTGCAGGAAGAGGTGGACGACGCCTACCTGGGCCGGGTGTTCGCCTTCTACGACATGATGTACAACGCCGCGTATGTGGCCGGGGCGGCCGCGAGCGCGGGCTTCATGCCGTCCAGCGGCCATTCCCCGCTGATCATCGCCCTGGTAGCGGCCGGATACTTGCTCGTCGCGGCCGCCTACTGGGTGGCGACCCGGCGCGGTCAGTCCTCGCCGGGCTCCGGCGGCCCGGGCGGCTCCGGCGATTCCGGTGCCGGGACGGGGATGCCCCGCGCGGCCGCCCAGCCCAGCAACTCCTGAACCACCCGGTCGTGGCCGAGTTCGCCCTCGGCGATCCGCAGCTCGAGCAGGAAGTTATAGGCCTGCCCGACCAGCGGGCCCGCAGCCACGCCGAGGATGCGCATGATTTCGTGGCCGTCGAGCTCCGGCCTGATCCTGGCCAGTTCCTCCTGCTCGCTCAGCTCGGCGATGCGCCGCTCGAGGTCGTCGTACACGCGGGCCAGCCTTTCCGCCTTCGCGCGATTCCGCGTCGTGCAATCGGCCCTGGTCAGCACGTGCAGGCGGGTAAGCAGAGGCCCGGCGTCGCGGACGTACCTGCGAACCGCCGAGTCTGTCCACTCACCCTCGGCGTAACCGTGGAACCTTAGGTGCAGCGCGACCAGCTTGGTGGTGTCCCGCACCACGTCGTTCGGGAAGCGCAGCGCGGTCAGCCTGCGCTTGGTCATCGTGGCGCCGACCACCTCGTGCAGGTGGAACGCGACCCGCCCGCCGGGTAGCAGCGTCCGGGTCTGGGGCTTGCCGATGTCGTGCAGCAGCGCGGCCAGCCGGACCCTCAGGTCGCCCTCGAGCCCGTAACGCGGCTCCAGCTCGATCGCCTGCCTGAGCACCGTCAGGCTGTGCTGGTAGACATCCTTATGGCGGTGATGCTCGTCCGCCTCCATCCGCAGCTTGGACACCTCGGGCAGTACCTGCTCGGCGGCGTCGGTCTGCACCAGCACGTCGATGCCCAGCGCCGGGTCTGCGGTGAGCATCAGCTTCTCGAGCTCGCCTGCGATCCGCTCGGCGGAGACGATCTGCAGCCGGAGTGCCTGCTCGGTCATGGCCGCCCGCACGGCCGCTGGGACCTCGAACCCCAGCTTGGCCGCGAATCTGGCCGCGCGCAGGATCCGGAG
>JBOHCK010000209.1:0-10957 GCA_050698755.1 Streptosporangiaceae bacterium
GCCGTTGACCAGGGCTTTCGGCCGAAAGCTTCGGGTTCTCTGAAGTCAGAGCGGGGTTGGCTTCAGAGAACGAGTCGGGGTGTGAGGAACATCCGTGCGCTCATTGGCGATAGCGAGCCGCCGGACGTGGAGATAACGCCAACCAGCGTCCGGATGCGCCCCGGCCCAGGGGGTCAGACCAAGTAAGCCCGGAAAGGGCAACGAGCTGGTGAGCGGGAGAGTCAGTGATCGAAGACTCGCTCGATGACGGCGGCGCTTCGGCGACGGACCGTTAACGAACGTGTGTCACCGGGCCACAAACGAGCGCGAGCAGGAGCGTCGGGCGGCAAGTCGCCGATGACGCCGTCGTAGCGCTGCTGGCGTCGCGAGGGCCCAAAGTGAGAGTAGCCGGGACTGACCCTCGGGCACCTTGCTTGCATGACCGGGCGATGGCTCTTCGTTACCGACCGTGACAGCCTGGCGAGTCGGCTGCACACGATATCCGCCGTTCTGATCGGCATCTCCACTGTCAAATGACTACTTTCACTGCGTTCCGAAATGGTCGTTATGGCGCACTGTCCAGTCGAGCCCGATCGGCTCCACCGGAATCTGCTCCACGTCGGCGCCGAGGTAACGTGCCGCACAGATGTCGGGTCGCACGGATTCGCAAAAGGTTCACCCGCCCGGGGTCGGGGTGCCAGATCGAGGTGAGCCCCTTACCCACCGACGACGCGGTCCAGCGGCGCAGGCCCGGGAAAGCGTCCCGAGCGGAATGGCAGCTCATCACTCCATAGCCGGAACCCGCTCGCCGGCTCCCGCGGGAAGCTCCTGGGTTCTGCGCGGCATGCAGCCCGCGGGCCATCAGAACGGACCTAGGCTTCGCGGGAAGAAGTAAGCCCGCAGGCAGGACCGGCCAGGTGGGGTTGTCGTTATCTATTTGGCCGTTGGTCGGCTGTGCCCGGAGGCGTATTCGTGCCCTCGCGCGTGACCGAGGTCGAGTGCCTGCGATCTGAGCACCGTCCAGCCTGCGCCCGGTGCAGCGTCAGAGGGGAGAATGGGCTGGTGGCTTCGGATTCCCTGCGGCCGGTGACCCTCGCCGAGTTGGTGGCGACGCTGTCGCTTGTGGCCGACCTTGGGATGGGGCGGCCGATGGAGCGGGCGCTACGCCAGACCGTGGTCGCCATGCGGCTGGGGGCGGCCGTCGGCATGGAGCAGCCGACTTGCGCGTCTGCGTACTACACCTCGCTGCTGACATGGGTGGGTTGTGCCGTCGACACTAGTGAGGTGGCGGCGCTGTTCGGCGGCGAGACCGAGTTGTACGCTGACACGCGCGACGGGGACCTCGGGGGTGTCAGCTTGGCGGTCTTCGTCGCCCGTCATCTCGGTCGCGGTCAGTCGGGTTTCCACCGGATCGGGATGGTCGGGAAGTTCCTGGCCACCGCGGGCCGCTCGGTGCAGCGGGTGATGGAGGCGCACTGCCAGGAGGCCAGTGATCTCGCCGGGTGGCTGGGGCTCGGCCCGACGGTGTGCGAGCCGTTGCTGCAGGCCTTCGAGCGGTGGGACGGGAGAGGGATACCCGGTTCGGTGGGCGCTGAGGGTCTTGCTCCGGCCATCCGCCTGGTTCACCTGGCCGACAGCATCGAGGCGTTCCACCACACCGGCGGTGCCGAGGCCGCGCTGCACGTGGCGCGTGAGCGGCGGGGCACGCAGTTCGATCCGGCCCTGGTCGACTGCTTCTTTGCCCGGCACGCCGATGTCCTCGACGGGCTCGGCGGCATCTCGGCGTGGGATGAGATAATCGCGCTCGACCCGCAGCTGGGCGCGACCTTGAGCGGCGAGCAGCTCGATCGGGCGCTTGGCGCCTTCGCCGACTTCAGCGACCTCAAGTCGCCGCTGCGCCTTGGCCACTCGCGGGGCGTGGCCGAACTGGCCGCCCGGGCCGGCGCGACGCTGGGGCTCCCGGCCGGCGATGTCGTCATGCTGCGCCGGGCGGCGCTGGTGCACGACGTCGGCATGATCGGCATCCCCAGCGCAGTGTGGGATGAGCCTGGCGAATGGAGCATCTCGCAGCGCGAGCGGGCCCGGACCCACCCGTACCTTACCGAGCGGATGCTGGCCCGCACACCGCTGCTGGCCCAGGTCGGGCACTGTGCATCGCTGCACCACGAGCGGCTCGACGGCTCCGGCTACCCGCACGGGCTGCGGGGCGACGCCATCTCGCTGCCAGCGCGGATCCTCGGCGCCGCCGACGTCTACAACGCCCTGCGTCAGCCCCGCCCCCATCGCCCGGCGCTGCAGGCCGGTGACGCCGAGCGGACGATGCGCGAGGAGGTGCGCGCCGGGCAGCTCGACGGCGACGCGGTCCAGGCAGTGCTCGGAGCCGCAGGCCACCGGGTACGGCACCGGGCCGGCCTGCCGTCGGGGCTCACGGCCCGCGAGGCGGAGGTGCTCGTGCGGCTCGGCCAGGGACGTTCCAACCCGGAGATCGCCGCTGAGCTGCACGTCAGCCGCAAGACGGTCTCCACGCATCTGGAGCACATCTACGCCAAGCTCGGGGTGAAGACCCGGACTGAGGCCGCCCTGTTCGCCATGCGCCACGGCCTGATCGGGGCGGCGGGCGAACCCGGAACCTGACCCAAAGATCGGGCAGTTACCCGATCCGCTCCGGCTGACGGATCCGTACAACGGATTCATGACGACAACCCATGGCCACAGTGCACCCGCCGCGGTGCCGCAGTTCGCCCTCGCCGGCTCGTTCCTTGAGGGCCTGGCTGCCCAGGACTTCACCCAGCTCGGCGGCGCGCTCGCCTCGGGTGTCCGGCTCCGCGCCCTGCTGCCCCCTGGCCCGTTCGAGTGGACCGGCGCCGAGGTGATCGCCAGCCAGTTCGCGAGCTGGTTCGGCGACACCGAGGACTTCGAGCTCGTCGAGGCGACCGTCGGCGAGGTCGGCGGCCGCTTGCACCTGCACTGGCGGCTGCGCCTCCAGGCGGCACGGCTCGGCACCGGCTGGTTCACCGTCGAACAGCAGGCCTACGCCGACACCGACGGCAGCGGCCGCATCGCCCGGCTCGACCTGCTCTGCACCGGCTACCGGCCCGAGGGCGACCATGACTGACACCCTGGCCACCTGGGGCGGCTGGGCGCCGGCGATCCGCGATGACCCGTTCGGTCTTTTCGACGAGGCGCGAACCCGGTGCCCGGTGCAGAAGGTGCGCCTCGCCGACGGTCACCCGGCCTGGGTCGTGCTCGGCTACGACGCGGCACGCCAGGCGCTGGGCGACCCCCGCATCTCCAAGGACATGCTCGCCGCGCTCGAGGACAACGGCGACGTCGTGGCCGAGGGCCTGCCCGGACCGGAGTTCTCGCGGCACATGCTCAACGTCGACCCGCCCGACCACTCCCGGCTGCGGCGGCTCGTATCCCGGGCCTTTACGCCCGGCCGGGTGGCCGCGCTTGAGCCAGCCGTCTGGAAGATCGCCGGCAGCCTCCTCGACGAGCTGGACGACGCCGGCCCTGGCGCCACCGTTGATCTCATCGAGGGGTACGCCCATCCCCTGCCGTTCCGGGTGATCGGCGAGCTGCTGGGCATCCCCGAAGCCGACCAATCACGCCTGCACGCCTGGTTCCAGGTGCTGCTGACCGGGTGGGCCGGTGACCCGCCGCCGGAGGCCGTTGAGGCATCGGACGGCATCGTGGCCTACCTGCGCGGGCTGGCCGACGCCAAGCGCCGGAGCCCGGCCGGCGACCTGGTCAGCGTCCTGGTCACCGCCGAGGACGACGCGCTCACCACCCAAGAGCTGCTGTCGAGCCTGTTCCAGCTTGTGGTCGCCGGCCACGATACTACGGCCAGCCTCATCGGCAACGGGGTGGTGGCCCTGCTTGACCACCCCGGCCCGCTCCAGGCGCTGCTGGCCGATCCCGGGCGGCTTCCCGCCGCGATCGACGAGCTCATCCGGTTCACCGCGCCGGTCCCGCATGCCACGTTCCGGGTGACGACCGAGCCGGTGACTCTCGACGGCACGGAGATCCCAGCGCACGAACAGGTGCTGGTGTGCCTCGGCTCGGCCAACCGCGATCCGGGGCGCTTCCCCGAGCCCGACATCCTCGACATCGGCCGCGGCGACGGGCCGAACCTCGGGTTCGGCCACGGCATCCATTACTGCCTCGGCGCCCCCCTGGCCCGGCTCGAAGCCCGGGTCGCCTTCGAGGCGCTGCTCGGCCGTCACCCCGGCCTGCGGCTCGCCACCGACCGTGACGCGCTCGCCTGGGCACATGGCGACGGCCTCGTGCTGCGCGGCCTCGTCTCGCTCCCCGTCGTCCTCGGGCCCGCCCGGGGAGGCGGGGATGACCGGCCATCCGATCCCATCCAGGTCAAGGAGACACCGATGACCATCACCGACCGTCCCGTCGACAACGGCGTGAACGTCCAGGCCCTGCTCGGGGCGCGCGAGGCGCTGTCCGCCGCACCCGAGGCGGCCCAGTTCACCTGGCAGGCCAGCTGCACCTGGCGCAACGGCACCCACAGCCACTCCACCGTCGCGGGCTTCACCGGCCTCGGCGCCGAGCAGCAGCACCGCACCACCTACGAGTTCGACGTCGACCACCCCGAGTGCTTCGCCTCCGAGGACAACGGCGCCACGCCAGTGGAGTTCGTGCTGGTCGGCCTCGTCGGCTGCCTGACCGCCGGCGTCGCCGCGGTCGCCCAGCACCGGGGCATCCAGCTCCGGTCGGTCACCGCCACGATCGACGGCGACATGAACGTCCTCGGCATCCTCGGCGCCGATCCCGATGTCCGCAACGGCTTCGAGATGATCACGGCCCGGTTCGCCATCGATGCCGACGCCTCCCGCGACGACCTCGAAGCGCTGATCGCCCAGTCGCAGAAGCGCTCGGCCGTCTTCGACATCGTGACCAACCCGACCAAGGTCCTCGTCGAGCTGGCCTGACCACCTTCAGTGCTGGCCCCACGATGCAGGCCACGGCAGTCATTGTCGGCGCCGGGCACGCCGGCCTGGCCATGAGCCGCCGCCTCACCGAGCGCTCGATCGACCACGTCGTCCTCGAGCGCGGTGAGGTGGCGAACTCGTGGCGGACCCAGCGCTGGCCGAGCCTGCGGCTGCTCACCCCGAACTGGCAGACGCGCCTCCCAGGCCACGACTACGCCAGCGACGACCCCGGCGGCTTCATGCCCGCCGCCGACGTCGTGGCCACCCTCACCCGCTACGCCCGTCTCGTCGGCGCACCTGTGCGCACCGCCACGACGGTGCACACCGTGCGCGCCGCGCCGCGGGGCTTCGAGATCAGGGCCAACGACGACCTTCTCCGCATCCGGGCGGTGGTGCTGGCGACCGGGGCGTGCAACCTGCCAGCGATCCCGGGCGTCGCCGACGCCGTACCCTCGTCGATCACCACGCTCACCCCGCTCAGCTACCGTGATCCCGGCCAGCTCCCCGACGGCGGGGTGCTCGTCGTCGGCGCGTCAGCCACCGGCGTCCAGCTCGCCGACGAGATCCACCGGTCGGGGCGCCCGGTGACCCTGGCAGCCGGCGAACACGTCCGGCTGCCCCGCACCTACCGCGGCCGCGACATCTTCTGGTGGATGGAGGCGACTGGCCTGCTGGCCGAACGCTACGACGAGATCGACGACCTCACCCGCGCCCGCCACCTGCCCTCCCCGCAGCTCATCGGGACCCCCGAAGCCGCCACCATAGACCTCAACACGCTCGCGGCGCGAGGGGTCCGCCTCGTCGGCCGGCTCGGCCGTATCGCCGGCGGCGCAGCTCAATTCTCCGGGTCGCTCGCCAACATGTGCGCCCTCGCCGACCTGAAGATGAACCGGTTCTTGAACCGGGCCGACGAGTGGGCCACCGCCGCGGGCATCGACGACGACCTCCCGCCACCGCACCGCTTCGCACCGACGCGCGTCGACCCCCGCTCGTCCCTGGAGCTAGACCTGACCAGCGGGGAGATCACCACGGTGCTGTGGGCGACGGGCTTCCGGCCCGACCACTCCTGGCTCGACATCCCCGTGCGTGACCGCGCCGGCAACATCCGCCACGACGGGGGCGTGGTCACCGGCGCCCCCGGACTCTACATCCTCGGCATGCCGGTGCTCCGCACCCGTGCCTCCACCTACATCCACGGCGCAGCCGCAGATTCCCAAGCCCTGGCCGACCACCTCCACTCCTTCCTCCGCAGCAAGTGCCCGTGAGAGTCTGCAACGGCCGGGCCACCCTCGCCGGGGGTGCCGGCCTCAGGTCAGAAGAGGGCCGAACCGCGGGACAGCGGCAGTCTCTACAGGTACCGCTGGCAGGACTCATCCCCGTCCGGCCCTACAGATAGATCCTCACTGAGGAATACAGCCAGCAGACTTGCCACGCTCATAACTGGGCTGATCTGTGCCTGACCGGCTATTCGAGATGTGCCGCCGCGACATGCGCCGATTCGGCAGCATCGATATGCACCGAATACCCTGGGCCGGCCGTCCGCTGGGTGTTCACCGTCCGTAACGACCCTTGATACTGCAGCACCGAACGGCCAGTGGCGATAGCGTGTCGGCGGGCCGGGAGTTACGCCATCCAGCGTTCGATACCGGTGGGGTGGTCAGCGGTCGAAGACGCGCTCGATGACGGCGGTGGTTTCGGCAGTTCCGGCGCGGAAGTACCTTGCCGAGGTGTCCAGGGAGGCGTGGCCGAGGAGGGCCTGGACTTGAGCGACGTCGGCGCCGCCTTGGCGCAGGCGGGTTGCGAAGGTGTGGCGGCAATGGTGGGGGCGCAGGCCTGGGATGCCGGCGGCGGCGCCGACGGCGAGCGCGACCTGGACGATCCCGGAGATAGTGAGCGGGCCGCGCTGCCCGGGCCACAGGGGGCCGGGGTGGCGGCCGCGCTCGTCCAGCCAGGCGGTGATGCGGTCGCGCGCGATCTTGGGGAGGGGGACGGTGCGGATCTCGTCGCCCTTGCCGTGCAGGCGGATGGTGCCGGTGCGGGCGGTGATGGCGATGTCCCCGGCGTCCAGCCGGGCGCACTCCTCCTCGCGGGCCCCGGCGTAGAGCAGGACCGCGAGGATGGCGGCGTCGCGGGCGCCGCGGCGGGCGGCGGCTCGTTCGACGGCACCCTGCTGGGCGGGGGTGAGGGCGTCGGGCTCGCCGGGCCGGGGGACGCGGGCGCGTTTGACGGCGATACGCAGTCCAGCGTGCTCGTAGAGCAGGGTGACGGCGGCCAGGGCCTGGTTGACGGTGGCGGGCGCGGCTTTGCCGGTGATCAGGTGGCGCCGCCAGGCGGTGACTGCGGCCTCGGCGCCCACGGTGTCGGCGAACGCGTCGGGATGATCGGCGGCGTGGGAGGCCAGCCAGGTCACGTACGCGCTGGTCTGCCGCCGGTAGGCCTTGACGGTGCTGGCCGCCAGCTTGCAGCGGGCCAGGTGCCGGTGCACGGCGGCCAGCGCCCGCTCTGCGGCCTCGGCGATCCCGGTCGCGGGGTGCAGTGGGACGACGGTGGTCGGCTCGGGGAACGCGGCCATGCCAGGTTCCGTTCTTATCCGCTGAGTTTCGTCCTGGCGAACGGGCTCGCCCGGGCGTCGTTATCCGCTGAGATCATAGCCGGACTCAGCGGATAATCATACTTATCCGCTGAGATCGGCTGGGACGACGGTGGCTGCGGTCGCGGCGGGACGGTCACTCCGTTTCGTCGTCATCGCCGGGGGCATCGGGGTCGCGGAGTTCGCGGATGGCGCCGGCCAGATCGGGCAGGAGGAAGGAGTAGGCGCCGTGCACCCCCAGGTGCTGGCTCACGAAGGGGCTGAGCCGGGCGGAGTCCTCCTCGCGGACGGGGTAGTCCTGGGCGCGCAGCTGCTCCAGCGCGGCGTTCAGGTACACCGTTGACCACAGCACCACGCAATTGAGAACCAGGCCCAGGACGCCGAGCTGGTTCTCCAGGCCGCGTTCGTAGCGGTGGTACAGCTCGCCTTTCCTGCCGTGGCAGATCTTGCGGGCCAGGGCGTGGCGGCCCTCCTGCAGGTTGCGGATGTACTTGATGTCGCGGCGGTAGGTCTCGTCGACGTCGATGTAGGCCAGGATGTGCAGGGACTTGAAGATCCGGCCGTAGGCGGCGATCGCCTCGCCCAGCGCGGTGGGATGCCCGTCGCGCTGCAGCATCGTCACCACGTCGTAGGCGCGGACGCTACCGGTGTAGATGGAGGCGACCACCCGCAGGATGTCCGGCCAGTTCTTGCGGATGCGGGCCAGGTCGATCTTCCCCCGGGCGAAGGTGTTCAGCGGCCCGTAGTCGGCGCCGGCATCGAGCCGCCAGCCCTTCTGGTCGGGCAGGTCGGCCAGCGCCGGCCGGTAGGAGATGCCCAGCAGTTCCAGGAGCCCGAAGGTCAGGTCACTGTAGGAGCCGGTGTCGGAGACGACGACCTCGGGCAGCTCCCCGCCGTCAAGACCGAAGATCACATCGACCATGTGCAGCGAGTCGCGGACGGTGCCCGACACCACCTTGGCGCCCCGTCCGATGCCTTGATCATTGATCGCGTTGAGCCAGGTCATTCCTCGCTTGGGGCCGAAAAACTTGCGGTTGGGGCGGGCGAACAGTGCCGGGACCGGCACCACGAACCGCATCCCGTCCACCGCGGCTACCATCCCGCCGCCCCACGCCCTGGCGAGCGGGATCCTCGCCTGACGAGCCACCAGCGGGGCGTTGGCCGGGCCGATCGTCTCGGGCCGGAAGTAGTTCTGGAACACGTGCGACAGACGTGACCGCTCCAGCGCGGGCACTCCCTGCTTGGCGATCGGCCGGTACCCGACGTTCATGGAGTGTGCGGCCAGGCACGCCGCGATCGACAGGTCCAGGTCCTCCAGCCGGGTGCGGCCGCCCGACACCGCGGTGAACGCGGCCGCGATGTCCGGCTCCCAGGACATCACCTCCATGATCACCTCGGGCAGGTCGACGCGGGGCAGCATCGCGGCGGAGCGGTTCCGCAGGTCGACCAGCGACGGGGGTTCCTCGATCGCTTTCACCCCGGTCAGGTGGATCTTTCCGTCGTCATCGATGCGGAGCGCGTCGTTCCCCTCCAGCCGGCCACCGACATGCCGGAACGCCTCATCCAGGGTGCGGCTGTGTTCGGCCAGCAGCGCATCGGGGTCCTCCGGCAGACCCAGCGTGGTCAGCACCTCGCCGCGCACCCCCTCCCAGGCCGCCCCGTCCAGCAGCCGCGCCTGAGGGTTACGCCACTTGGCGGAGGCATCGGCATAAATCTCACGGCGTTTCAGGTGGCGATAGAACTGCTCCAGTACGCACAGGGTGTAGGCGTTGCGGTCCACCATCCCGTCAGCGCGCCCGGGATGGCCGAACACCAGCCGCTTCCACGGCCCGGGCACCACGGTCGCATCGATCAGCTTGCCCGGTACCAGCGAGGCGGGCTGCTTGCGAGACCGGCAGGCCAGCAGGTCCGGGAGTGCACGCATCGCCGACAGCACCGCCTGCCCCTCGGCGTTGGCGCCGAACTCGATCACCTTGGCCAGCTGCTTGACGAACCCCGACACCGTGGCGAACCGTCCGACCAGCTCAGCCCGCCAGTCGTCGGCCTCAGCCTCAGCGCCCGGCGGCGGCACCAGCTCACTGACGGTGGCCACTGCGGCGCGCAGCTCGGTGCGCGAGACCACCGCCTCGATCGCCTCCCATACCGCGGCGACCCGCACCTCCTCCTCATTGCCCCAGTCCTGGGAATCCAGCAGCGCCTCAGCCGCCACGGCCAGCCGGGCCGTCGCCCTGGTCAGTCTCGGATGCCTGCGGACCTTCTCCTTATCGGCAGCCGTGTGCGCTTTGTTCAGCAGCTCGCTGCTCATCAGCAGGTCCAGCAACTCCAGGGTGTCGTCGACCGACCTGGCCTCCAGATGCCGCACCGTCGCCATCAGCGTGGCCAGCCTGCGCCCGTCGTTATGCCGCCGCAGCGCCGGAGCCTTAGCGGTCATCCCGTAGCGGGCCAGCTCGGCCAGCCGGCGCGGCGGGACCACCTCCTCCAGCCGCAGCTTCGCCAGTTCCAGGCCCATGATCTCAGCCACCTGATCCAGCGCTTTGATCATCGCCGGACCCGATCCGCGTGGCGGCGGGCCCTTGCGCCACCGTTCCAGGTCCGACACCCGCGATCCCGGCGGCACCTCCAGCAGCTGATCCAGCACATATCGCTGGCCCGCCGTCAGCCGCGACTGCAAGGTGTCCCACAACCGCTGGGTGGTCTCCTCCCGGACATCGGCGACCAGCCGGGCCAGTGTGGTGATGCCCGGCAGCAGCACATCGCGTTCCCGCAGCCACCGTACTGCATCATGAAAGATCACCCTGCGGCCATCGCCTGTCGTCCACGACCGGGCCGCCACCCACTGGCGCAGCTCCGCCTCGGCGGCGGCGAAGTCCTTCAGCCCGCAGGCCCGCTGGATCTCCCACACGTGATCGAATCGGGTCTTCTCGCGTTCGGTGTAGCGCTTGACGCATGAGGAGTCGCCGATCCCCAGCTGTCCGGCGACGAAGTCCAGCACCGGCACCGGGACCTCCAGCGGATCCTCCAGGAAGGTGCCTACATACCGCACCGTGACCAGCTGGAGCGCGAAGCCCAGTTTCATGTGCGATCCGCGCCTGCGGGCGATCAGCTCACGGTCCTCGTCATCGAGGAAGAAGACCTTCTCCAGCTCCGCCTGCGATGGCGGGCCGGCGTACCGTCCGTACGCCGCCGCATCGTCTTCCCCCAGCCACTCGAACGGCATCGCTGCAAACTACTGCCAACATGGCAGCAACCAACCAGCAGCGATCAAACAGTTACACAGCCAACGATCCGACCGGCCCACCTGGGCCGGGGCGCATCCGGACGCTGGTTGGCGTTATCTCCACGTCCGGTGGCTCGCTATCGCCAATGAGCGCACGGATGTTCCTCACACCCCCTGTCCTGCCTGCGGCTCACCACCGTGCTCGCGCTGACCGGCCTGGGGATC
>JBOHCK010000210.1:0-6234 GCA_050698755.1 Streptosporangiaceae bacterium
GCCCATCACCGAGCTCGGCATGGTCAAGAACGTCGAGGTGGCGCCCGGCGGTGCGGTGCGCGTCGAGGTGTGGCTTACCGTCGCGGGGTGCCCGCTGCGGGACACCATCACCCGGGAGGTCACCGCGGCGGTCGGTAAGCTCCCCGGGGTGTCCTCGGTCCGCGTGGACCTGGACGTGATGAGCGACGAACAGCGCCGGGCGCTGCAGACGCAGCTACGCGGCGGGCGCCCCGAGCCGCAGATCCCGTTCGCCCAGCCGTCGTCGCTGACCCGCGTCTACGCCGTGGCCAGCGGCAAGGGCGGGGTGGGCAAGTCGTCGGTCACGGTGAACCTAGCCGCGGCGCTGGCCGCCTCGGGCCACAAGGTCGGCGTGATCGACGCGGACATCTACGGGCACTCGGTACCGCGGATGCTGGGCGTGACCGGGCGGCCCACCCCGGTCGAGAAAATGATCATGCCGCCGTCGGCGCACCACGTGAAGGTCATCTCGATCGGCATGTTCACCGACGGCAACAAGCCGGTGGTGTGGCGCGGGCCGATGCTGCACCGGGCCCTGCAACAGTTCCTGGCCGACGTGTACTGGGGCGACCTGGACGTGCTGCTGCTCGACCTGCCCCCGGGCACCGGTGACATCGCCATCTCCGTCGCCCAGCTGCTCCCGTCGGCCGAGTTGCTGATCGTGACGACCCCTCAGCTCGCCGCGGCCGAGGTGGCCGAGCGCGCGGGCGCGATCGCGGCCCAGACTCGTCAGCGGGTCACCGGGGTCATCGAGAACATGGCCTACCTGGTCTGCCCGCACTGCGGCGAGCAGACTGACCTGTTCGGCTCGGGCGGCGGGGCCTCGGTGGCGGCCGCGCTGAGCAGGCTCAGCGGGGCGCAGGTGCCGCTGCTCGGGCAGGTGCCGATCGACGTCCGGCTGCGCGAGGGCGGCGACCGAGGGAGTCCGCTCGTGCTCAGCGACCCCGATTCCCCCGCCGGGCTGGCGTTGAGGAAGATCGCGGACGACCTAGCGGGCCGCGGGCGCGGGCTGGCCGGGCGTCACCTCGGCCTTACTCCATCTTCCCCGGCGAATCCGCGATAGCCGCCGCCTAGGCTCAGGTGGCGTCGGGGTCGTAGGGCGCGCGCTCGCCCGGGGCCAGCAGGGTGGTGCTCGTCCTAGCCGACCTGGGGGCCTGTGCCGCCGCGGTGGTACTGGCCCGCGAGTCCCCGTTGAACTCGTCGAACAGGTGCTTCTGCACGAACCGCTTGGGGTTCAGGTCCTCGATCTCGAAGTCGGCGAACTCGGGCCCGAGCCCTTCCCGCAGGTCGTTCTTGGCGCCCTCGGCGATCCTGCGCAGGTCGCGCAGCGCCCGACCGGCCTGGGCGGCGACCTTAGGTAGCTCCTTGGGCCCGAAGACGACAAGCGCGATCACCGCCAGGACCAGCAGCTTGCTGATGGACAGGTCGAACACGCTCAGCTCCGTCACGCATCCGGGTCGGCACTCGCACGTCCACTCTAACCTGCTACCGGAACGGGTTCACCCAGGACGCCAGCCGCGCGAAGCCGCGCGAGAGGCGCTTCCAGAAACCGGGCGGCGAGTCGTGCGGCAGCGCACCGACCACGGCGTTCACGGTCTGGGTCGGCGCGTCCGCCATCACGGTGTACACCATGCCGCGGCTGGACCAGGTCAGGGACCGCTGATCCGGCACCGCCGCGTAGATGACGTGCCCGTCCAGGGTGGTCTTCTGCCAGCCGGACAGCCCGGCCGCCAGGTTGCCGCGCTGCTCGAACACCGAGACCACGGACAGGCCGTCCGAGTAGCCGAGGTCGAGCGCGGTTCCGTTGCTGGTCTGCGTCCTCGCGCCGGCGAACAGCGACAGGCCGCCGGGCAGGCCCACCGGGACGAGCCAGCCGTGGGCGCGCAACTCGAGGAGTTGCCCGGGCGAGAGCGGATCCGTCCACGGGCCCTGCGGATCGGCCGCCCCGCCGGCCGGCGGGCGGAGCGGGGCCGGGTTCCCGAACCGGACGTCGATGAACAGGTCCTCGCTGATCAGGTGCGCGGCCGGGTCGAAGACCTCCCGCTCGAGGGGCAACTTGGTGGCGTCGTCCAGCCAGAACCTCGCGGCCAGGGTGCCGTCGTCCCGCCAGGCCTCGACCACCTGCGCCGCCCGGTTGTCTCCCGCCACCGTCCCCGGACCCGCGTAGGCGACGACGTAATGCGTTTCCAGCAGGCGCACCAGTGGCATCGTCACGCCGAGCACGCCTTCGGGTGCCTGCCCGTCGGTGTCGGAGGACAGGTAGGGCCCGTTCGAGTAGGTCCCCGCGGCCACGGTCTGGGTGATCGTCTGGCCGCCGCTAACGTGCCAGATATCCGAGGTCAGGACGGTCTCGCCGCTGTTACCCCAGCGCGACACGATTTCCTGGCCCTGGTACGACGTCGCGATGGCCGCACGGGCGGCCCCGGAGAGCAGGCTGACGGCCAGAGCGCTGCTGTGCCGCGCGGCCGGCCCGTCCGCGGCGGCTGGGGCCCGGCTGGCGACCGGTGTCCGGTCCTGGGGTGAACCGGATGGAGCACTGCACGCGGTGAGCAGGCATCCGGGCACGGTCACCGCGAGCGCCACCGTCATCAGCCAGGGCGGCCTGCCGTGGTAGCGGCGGCTCACGGCGCAGTTCAGCGTGAACACGCGGACCTCACGGCTGCGGGGCGCCGGGGCCCGGCGCGAACGCGTGGGACGCGGACCTGGACGAGGGCCCGCTGAACGGTACCTCGCCGGTGATGATGGCGTGCTGCACGCTGTAAAGCTCCACCGGCGGGGTGATCTTCGGCCCGGGGGCCGCCTGCCCTCCGCCCCCGGCCGTGAACGCGGCGGTGCCGAGGCCGACGACCAGAGATACGGTTCCGAGGAACACGTAGCGACGGGCGGGCCGCGCCCGGCGTGCGCCTGGCCGGGCCGAGGCACGGAACCGCCGTCCCGTTTCCTGCCGCCCGCCGGGCACGACACGCAGTAGCCTGCGCCGCGGCGGCAGCGGGCCGCCCGGCCCGGTCATGGAGATCAGGCGGCGGGTCATGGCCGCCTCGGCCGGTGCTCCGTCCACCAGCGAGCGCAGCTTCTGCTTCAGCACGCGCAGTTGCGCGGCCTCGGCGCGGCACTGCGCGCAGCCGGCCAGGTGAGCGGACGCGCGGTCGCATTCCGCCCCGGTGAGTTCGCCGTCGACCAGAGCGGACAGCCGGTCACCGAGGTGGCTCATGAGTCACCCGACCGCTTAAGCCGGGCCAGGCCCTGGTACCGCACGGGCTGGCTCCACGTGCGAGTCTGAGCGTGCTCCGCCGCAGCCAGGGTCGGCCTGCGGTGCTCGAGCGCGGCGCGCAACTGGGCTCGGCCGCGGTGGATCCGGCTGCGCACCGTGCCCAGCTTGACCCCCAGGGTGGCGGCGATCTCCTCGTAGGAAAAGCCCTCGATATCGCAGAGCACGACGGCGGCCCGGTATTCGGGCGGGAGGGCCTTCAGCGCGGCCTGGACGTCGCCGTCCAGGTGAGCGTCGTCGAAGGCCTGGGCGGGAGTCGGCTCGGAGCCTGGCAGGCGGTGGGCCATTTCGTCGGCTAGCCCCTCGAACCGGATCCGCTGCTTGCGGCGGGCGGAGTCAAGGAACAGGTTCGTGGTGATGCGGTGCAGCCAGCCTTCGAAGGTGCCCGGGGTATAGCTGGACAACGACCTGAAGACCCGGACGAAAACCTCCTGGGTCAGGTCTTCCGCGTCGTGCGGATTGCCGGTCAGGCGGTAGGCGAGCCTGTACACCCGAGCCGAATGCGTGCGGACGATATCCTCCCACGTCGGGAGGTTCCACTCAGGGCGAGCTGGGGTGGGCAGGGAATGGTGCTGGCGGGCTTCCTCCAACCATCCGCCCTCCGGGTAGCGCAGTGCCGCGGCTCTCACCATCGTGCCCTGGATTCTTCCGTAACGCCAATTGAGGTCGGCGGCCCTCAGCCCGGGCCGGTATCGCCTAGATAACGGCCCGGGTCGCCGCAGAGTTCCCCGGACCTGCGGATCTGGCGCTAGGCTGCTGCGGGTGGGCCTACCTGCGTACGCCGCCGATTACCAGGGCGAAGACGAGCCGCTCCAGGCGGCCCGCGCGAACGCGGCCGACCTGGGCGGCACCGAGCCGGTCCTGCCGGTGGTGGGCGCCACGCTGCGCTTCCTGGCCTGCTCGGTAGGGGCCAGGACCGTCGTCGAGATCGGCACCGGCTGCGGCACCTCGGGCATCTGGCTGCTCCGCGGCATGCGCCCGGGTGGCACGCTGACCAGCGTCGATACCGAGCCGGAATACCACAGGATGGCGCGCAAGGCGTTCACCCAGGCCGGATTCGCGCAGAACCAGGGCCGGCTCATCCTGGGCCGCGCGCTCGACGTCCTGCCCCGGCTGTCCGACGGCGCCTACGACATGGTGTTCTGCGACGCCGATGCCCGGGACTATCCCGATTACCTGGCCGCCGCGCTACGGCTGCTGCGGCCCGGCGGCATGGTCGCGTTCAACAATGTCCTGACCGTGGCGGACCCGGCCGACGCTTCGGCACCCGACGTGGCCCGGCAGGTGCGGGAGGACGATCGGCTCGTTCCCGTGCTGCTGCCACTGGGCGACGGCCTGCTGGCCGCGGTCAAGAGGGGCGAGAAGGGCGACTGAGGGGACGACGGGAACCTGGTCAACCCACCACGGACTTCAAGGCGTCACCAAGCTTAGCCGCCTCGTCTGCCGTGAGCTCAACAACAAGCCGGCCTCCGCCTTCAAGCGGAACGCGCATAACAATGCCGCGTCCCTCCTTGGTGACCTCAAGCGGACCGTCACCTGTCCGCGGCTTCATCGCCGCCATTTTCCCATCCCCTTCCTGCGGACTCCGCGCACTTCGCCCACGGAGGCGGAACCGGCCAGCCACAAACGTTTCTATCTGTCGCCCTATTATCTCGTGTCCGGAAGCAGAATGGTAATGATCGGGGGAGGAACGGGGAGTGGGCGAGCGCGCCGAGCAGCGGGCTGACAGGCGCAGGCGCCTGCTCATCGACCTGACGCCGCTACAAAGATCACGCGATCTGCGCTGCCTGGTCCTGGGCGAGCTCATCTCCGTGCTCGGCACCCAGCTCACCACGGTCGCGGTGCCCTACCAGGTGTACCAGCTGACCCGGTCGTCCCTCGACGTCGGGCTGGTGTCGCTGACCCAGCTGGTCCCGCTGATCGCCGGCTCGGTGCTGGGCGGGTCGGCGGTCGACGCGATGGACCGGCGCCGCCTGCTGATGGCGGCGCAGGTGCTGATGGCCGCCTGCAGCGCCGGGCTGGCGGTGAACGCGGACCTGGGCACGTCGCTGTGGCCGCTGTTCGTCCTCCCGGCGCTCGCGGCAGGGTTCAGCGGGGCGGACGACGCGGCGCGCAGCGCCATCGTCCCGAACCTGGTGAGCAGGGCGGAGGTGTCGACCGCGAACGCCATGTTCCAGGCGCTGTTCCAGCTTGGCCTAGTCGCGGGACCCGCGGTGGCCGGCCTGCTGCTGGCCGGGGCCGGGGTCCGCTTCGTGTACTGGGCGGACGTGGCCAGCTTCGGGGCGTCCCTGGTCATGGTGCTCCTGATCTCACCGCAGCGCCCGGCCGGGTCCGCGGACCACCGGCCCGGCCTGCGCTCGATCATCGAGGGCCTCGGCTTCGTGCGCGGACGCCAGGCCATCCAGGGGGCCTACCTGCTCGACATCAACGCGATGGTGTTCGGCCTGCCGCGGGCCCTGTTCCCGGCGCTGGCGGCCACCGTGTTCGGCGGTGGGGCCCAGGTGCTCGGCTTCCTGTACGCCGCCCCGGGCGCGGGCGCGCTGGTCGGCGCGCTCACCACCGGCTGGGTCAGCCGGGTCCGGCGCCAGGGCCTAGCGGTCATCATCGCCGTCATCACCTGGGGCGTCGCCATCACCTGCTTCGGGCTGGTGTCCTGGCTGCCCGGCGCCCTAGCCCTGCTGGCCGTGGCCGGCTGCGCCGACGTGATATCGGCGGTGTTCCGCAATACGATCATCCAGCTCGCGGTGCCCGATGCCCTGCGGGGGCGGCTGTCCGGACTGCAGATCGCGGTAGTGACCGGCGGCCCGCGGGTCGGAGACGTAGAAGCGGGGGCGGTCGCGGCGGCGTTCGGCGACACCGTGTCGGTGGTCTCAGGGGGCCTGGCCTGTATCGCCGGCGCCCTCATCCTCGCCCGTCTGCTGCCCGGCTTCCGCCGTCAGCAGACTCAG
>JBOHCK010000210.1:6334-10939 GCA_050698755.1 Streptosporangiaceae bacterium
AGAAGCGGGGGCGGTCGCGGCGGCGTTCGGCGACACCGTGTCGGTGGTCTCAGGGGGCCTGGCCTGTATCGCCGGCGCCCTCATCCTCGCCCGTCTGCTGCCCGGCTTCCGCCGTCAGCAGACTCAGGGGCCCCCCGATGGATCGGGGGGCCCCTGAGCACTCGTGGAGCTGCCGGGAATCGAACCCGGGTCCTTCAGTACCTCACCAGGGCTTCTCCGGGCGCAGCTTGCTCTGCTTTTCTCAGCCCCGGCGATCACGCAAGCTAGACGCCGACGGGCTCAGCCGCTGTTTGATGTCCCACCTGGCCCCGCGACCGGGTCAGGCGGTGGATCCCCCTAGCTGATGCCAGGCACCGGGTCGGAGGCGTCCCCGGGCTGACAACCTCTTAACTCGCCTTAAGCGGCGAGGGCGAGGCTAGTGCGCGTTGAGTTGGCACTTATTGGTTTACGGCCGCAGGATTTACGAGGTCACAACCGCAACCCTCGGCCCGCTTCCCCTGGTTCAACCACCGAAGTCGAAACCGTTCAGCCCCTATTGAGTTGTGCGGCGGATGCGGCTTAACCATCCGGCCGTATCCCGAACCGTACACGTACAACCAGCGCGCGCCAACCGCGATTCCCCGGCGGCGTCTTGCGGACCGAGATGCCGCGGGATGGGCGCGGGCACGTTAAATGGCCCCTGCGGGCGCTGGCGGTGGCCGAAACGCGCCCGCAGGGGCCGACCGGCAGGGTCGGAGCCGGTCCAGTGCCCGAGTCTCCCCCGAGATGAGACCCGGACCTTCTTGAGGCCGACTGGGTCGCAACCCCCAAGCGAACTCCAGTCACCGGTAAAGACGCCCGCCAGGCAGCTGATGGTTGCTTAGCGTGAACTCTATTCAGTTACGCATTAATAACACAGAGTAACGACAAGCCGACCTGCCGGCGGGCTCAGCCGATCGCTGACAGGAACGCGCTGGCCAGCGCCGCCGCGGACAACCGCGGCGTGCGGCCGGATTCCATCACGGCGAACGCTACGTCACCGCGGAAGCCGACGAACCAGCTCATCCAGCCCGATCGGGTATGAACCAGGCCGACCTGTCCGTACACCTGCGGCCCGGGCAGGCTGGCGGCGCGGGCGGCCCCCGAGCGGACCGCACTCCGCATCAGGCTGCGCAGCGCGGACAGCTCGCCGGGATCTAGCGCGGGGCCGACGTTCCCGGCCAGATCGCTCTGGCCGGCGAGTACCTGGGGCGCGTGCCAGCTGCCGTGGTCCACCACCGCGGCGACCATGGCCATCGACAGCAAGCTCACCTGGACGTTCCCCTGGCCGATCAGGTCGGCGGCGAGCACGGCGTCGTTCGCGGAAGGCGTCAGCGATCCGGAGAAGGCGGGCACCGGCAACCCGGGCCAGTCGGACCCGACCCCGAATTCCTGCGCGGCCTGGGCCAGCTGGGCGAAGGAGAGCCGCTCGGACAGCCCGGCGAAGGCCGTGCCGCAGTCCTGCGCGAAGTCGTCGCGGAACGGCTTCTGCTCTCCGGTCCCGTCGCTGGTGAACGTCTGCCCGCCGACGGTGAGCGAGTTCTCGCAGGAGATCGGGGTGGTCACCGCCGTCACCTTGGCGCCGAGCAGGGCCGCGGCCGACACGATGGTGAACGCGGTGCCCGGGGTCAGCTTCGCGTCCAGCGCACCCCCGGCGGGCAGCGGACCGGACGCCTGGTGCTGGGCTACCGCCAGCACGTGACCCGTCGACGCCTGGACCGCGACGATCTCGCCCGAATTCGGGACGCTCTCTAGCGCGGCCAGCGCGGCGCCCTGGACCGACGAGTTGATGGTGGTCCGCACCGGTGCCCCGGAAGCGCCGGACCAGCGCTCGAGCACGCTGCCTACCACCCCGGCCGCGTTCACGGTCACCACCTCGATGGTGGGCATGCCGACCAGTTCGTGCTGGTAATACCGCTCAAGCCCGGACAGCCCGACCGTGGTCCCCGGGACGTAGTACGCGCCGTCGTCACGCAGAACCTGGTCGACCTCGCTGCCGACGTGCCCGACCAGGCCGGTGGCCTCGGTCTGGAACAGCCGCTCGGATTCCGGCCTGATGATCAGGCCGGGCACGTGGCGGAGCCGGGCACGAAGCTGCGCGTACTTGGTGGGGTCAAGCGACGCGAGCGTGAGGAAGTGGCGCGGCGGGGCGGCGGTGATCTGGCCCAGCACCTGCGCGGTGTCGAGTCCGGTCACGCTCGCGAATTCCTGGGCTGTTCCGTCCGCGTCGGTCAGGCGGTTCGGCCACACCCCCAGCACGTAGACCCGGGACGGCACCTCGAGCGGCCTGCCCGCGGAGTCAAGCACCGGCGCCCGGGCCGGGAACTTGGTCACCACGGCCAGGCGCTCGCCTTGGCTCAAGTTGGGGTTTACCACGCTGGGCGCCCATTCGATCTTCCAGTTGCCCGCGACCCGGCGCAGCCCGAAGTGCCCCTGATAGGTCCACACGCGTCCGGATTCCGCCAGATCGACCGAGGCCGTGAACGACGCTTCCGCGGTGCCGCCGTGCTGGGTGACCGAGTCCATGGTCAGGAGCAGCTGGGTGGCGTCAACCTGGGCGAAGACACCTGCCAGGCTGGCCGCGACGGTGCCGGGCGCCGCCGTGGTCAGCGCCCCGGCCGCGGCATAGTGCTGGTACTGCCAGTCGAGCAGGAACGCCGCGACGGCGGGCTCGGCGGAAGGTTCGGAGCCGAACCCCGTGGACAGGCCGATGACCAGCACCCCGATGGCGAGGATGACCATCACGGCGATGCGCGAGCGCCTCGACTGCCTGCTCGCAGGTGCGGATCTCCGGCCGGGTTTCGGCCGGGGTTCGGTGGATCCGTGGCGGCCCGGTTGCGGCGCTCGCGGCGGGAGGGGGGACGGCACGACGGGACGCACGGTCCCCGTACCGGCCGCACCGTTCCCGGCGGGCCTGTTCACGCCGGGCTCGCTTATCCAGGGTGGGTGGGAGGTGGGCCCGTTCAGGCCGGGCTCGTTCAGGCCGGGCTCGCTTACCCAGGGTCCGTTGCGAGTGGGTGCGTTGGGGGTGGGTCCGTTCGCGGCGGGCACGGTGGGCGCGGCGAGGTCCCGCGGCCTGGCGTGGCCGCCGCGTTCGCTCTCAGCAGAGGACACGATCTCCCCGCCCGTCACCGTCGCCGTTTCAGCGCACGATCTATTTCCCTGGCCGCGTCACGCCGCGCAAGGTCCTGACGTTTATCGTAGGTGCGCTTGCCGCGGGCGAGAGCCAGCTCCACCTTGACGTTCCCATCCTTGAAGTACAGCGATAGCGGGACCAGCGTCAGACCTTGCTCCTGGGTCTTACTGACCAGGCGGTCGATCTCCTGGCGGTGCAGCAGCAGCTTCCTGATCCGCCGCGGGGTGTGGTTCGTCCAGGTGCCCTGGACGTACTCGGGGATATGTACGTTGTGGAGCCACACTTCGCCGTCGGAGATCTGCGCGAACCCGTCCGCGAGGGACGCGCGCCCCGCGCGCAGCGACTTCACCTCGGTGCCGGTCAGGGCCAGCCCCGCCTCGTAGGTGTCCTCGATGTGGTAGTCGTGACGGGCACGCCGGTTGCGGGCGATGACCTTCTGCCCTTGCTCGCGAGCCACGTCGCTCCCATCACCGCCTCCGCCGCTCAGATCCGCAGGTAACGGCGCAGCGTCACGAACGACGTCACGCCGCACAGCAACACCCCGACGGCCATCGAGAACACGATGACCTCGATCAGGTCACCGACGGACAAGCCTACGTTGAACGAGAAATACTGCTCCAGGCTATCCAGCATCAGCGACTTGACCGCCACCAAGAGCCCGGCGGCGATCGCCCAGCCGATCAGCCCGGCGATCGTCCCCTCGAGCAGGAACGGCAGCTGGATGTAGAAGTTGGAGGCGCCCACCAGGCGCATGATCGCGGTTTCCCTGCGGCGGTTGAATGCGGACAGCCTGATCGTGTTGGCCACCAGCAGGACGGCCGCCACGATCAGGATCAGCGCGATGACCACGACCGCGTTCCGCGCGCCGTCGAGGAGTCGGTAGAACTTGTCCAGGATCGTCTCCTCGTCGACCACCGTCTCCACCCCTTCCGCGCCGGTGACCGCGCTGGCGACGATGTTGTAGTCGGCCTCGGGGTTTTTCAGCTTCACCTCGAACGAGTCGGGGATGTCACCTTGCTGGGTGTCCTGGACCAGGGCGGGCTCGTTGGAGAAGTCCTGCTTGAACTCGGAGTAGGCCTGCTGCTGCGAGACGTAGTAGACGGCTTCCACCTGCGGCATCGAGACGAGCTGGGCGTGGAGCTGGTTCCGCTCCGCGTCGGTAGACGGCCCGTTCTGCTGGCACTGGGGCTCCGGGCTCGTCTTGATGCACAGGTAGATCGACAGCTCGACCTTCCCCTGCCAGTAGGTTCGCGTCCGGTCCACCTGCTTGACAAAGAGCAGGCCCGTGCCGAGCAGCGAGAGGCTGATGGCCACGACCACGATAAGCGCCATCGTCATGGTGAGATTCCGGCGCAGCCCGATCCAGATCTCCTGGAAGACGAACTGTGAACGCATGCTGGCTGGTCCCTTGCTGTCCTAGGTTGCCGAGTTCGGGGTCAGTAGGCCTGGCC
>JBOHCK010000211.1:0-10842 GCA_050698755.1 Streptosporangiaceae bacterium
GGCCTCGGCGGCGGCGGGCAGCACGGCGGGCAGCCGCGGGATGGTGGGTAGCTGCCCGTCGGAGCTGTACCGGCTGATCAAGCGGGGGTCGATATAGGAGGCGCGCGCCACGGTCGGGGTGTCGCCGAGCCAATCCGCCACCCCGCGGACGGCGGCGGTGATCGTGGTCGCGCGTCACCCTGACGTCGTGCTTCTGCAGCGTGGTCGCCCCATAGTGGTGATCGAGTTCGGCGTACTTCTCCCCGCCGATCCGGAACAGGCCGAGGTCGATCAGCCGGACCGCGGCCGCGGTCACGCGGTCACGATCGAGGCGGCGACGGGTGAGATCCCGCGCCGTGGCCGACCGCAGCGCTGGCAGCGCACCGGCGAACCGGAGCATGTGCGCGAACTTCTGGGCGTCACGCTGCTCACGCCACACCTGGTGGTAGCGGTACTGGGTCCGGCCCCGGCCGTCGACGCCTGTGGCCTGGATGTGACCCAGCGGATCGAGCGAGATCCAAACGTCCTTCCAGGCCGGCGGGATGCCGAGACCGCCGATGCGGTGCAATATTTCGGGACGCTTGACTTCCGCTCCGGCGGGATCGTGATACCGGAACCCGCCGCTGATCCGTTCCCTGGTGATTCCCGGACCGTGCGGGTCGCTCCGGGTCAGCCCAGGGACCGCGGCGGCTGGCGGCGATGATTCGGCACTCAACGGATGTCACCTCGGTAGCCCAGCGGGGCTTCGGCCCATGAATTCTGCGGAAGTATAGTTCTAATCAACTGCTTCCCCGGAAGCCGTCGGCGAGGTAAGCTCGGGGTCGCTACCCGCCGCGTATCACGGGCCATCGGCCGGGCCCGGGGCATCGGACTGCGGCGTCCGGCGGCGCCAGCCGCCGCTGGTCACGCCGTAGAAGACGGGCAGCACGCAGGTGATGACCAGCCCGGCCACGGGAAGCCAGAAGGCGCACAGCGCGACTACCGCGTACCCCATGACACCGATGACGGCCCGGTGCCGTTCGCCGGCGAAGAAGGTGGCATGCGCTTCGTGTTCGAGCAGGCGAGGCGAGCGCGACAAGAACTGGAACAGCAGCAGCCACGTCGCCGCGGTCGCGACCCCGATTATTCCGTAGAGGACGAGGGCCGTGCGCTCATCTGCGTGGCTCCGGAGCTGGAAGGCCGAGCTGAGGACCGCGGTCGGGAACGGCAGCACCGACATGGCACCGAGCAAGGCGAGGTTGCGCCACAGCAGCCCGCCATTGACCCAGGCGATCCGGGTGAACAGGTTGTGATGGTTGATCCAGATGACGCCTACGTAAGCGAACGACGCAAGGTAGGCGAGGTAGGCCGGCCACTGCATGAGCAGGTCATGCAGGACCGCTCCCTTGGTCATGGGAGCCTTGAGGTCCAGGACCAGCAAGGTGATCACGATGGCGAAGACGCCGTCGCTGAAGGCCTCCACGCGGTTGCTCTCGGCGAGCGTGCGCGGCGGCGACCACGCAATGATCGCCGCATCATCCGAATCTGATCTGTCGTTCATGCAATGGAAGATAGTTCTGTCGATGGGGCGCAGGTGGGACCATCAACGAGAACGACGAGGGGTGGCATTAGGCTGGCGCGGGACGCGGGAGGTGAGCCTGGCATGCCTGAGCTCAGGCGGCTGTTTAACGACATCGTCCGGTTCGAGATCGAGTTGTGGAACGCGGTGGATGCCCGGCTGAAGAACGAGTTCGACCTGCCGCTGACGCACTTCGAGCCCATGTCGGTGATAGCCGGGCTCCCGGGCTGCCGGGTCTACGACATCGCCCGCGAACTGGGCATCACTACCGGCGGAACGAGCAAGCTGGTGGACCGGATCGAGGCCAGCGGCTACTGTCGGCGGCTGCCGAACCCGGAGGACCGGCGGTCGTCGCTGCTCGAGCTGACCCCGGCGGGGAAGCGCCTGTTCGCCGAGGCCGGGGAGGCCTTCGACGACGAACTGGGACGCCGCCTCGGGACTGCGTTGCCCGAGCGGACCCTGCGGCAGTTCGGAGCGACGCTCTCGCGTCTGCGCGCGGCCGGGCATCGCCTCGGGATGGAAGACACCGCCTAGCCCCGGGTGAGCGGGAAACTGGTGGTGACGACATAAGGTAGCGGCGCAGGTCCCGCCGGGGCCAGGGGAGGGTGGTCGCGCGATGACCGCTTCGGACAAGCCGATCATGACCGTGTACTCGGCACCGTGGTGCCCGCACTGCAAACGGGTGAAGAAGTTCCTCTCGGCCCACCAGGTGCGGTACACCCTGGTCGACATCGACACCGATCCTGATGCCATCAGCCGGCTGAAGGAGCTGCAAAACGGCGGGCAGATCATTCCCACGGTGGTCTACGCGGACGGAACCCACGAGGTGAACCCGAGCAACGAGGCGCTGGCCCGGCGCATCGGCCTCAACGTGACCGCCGACCGGTCCGCCTACGATCTGGTCATCGTCGGGGGAGGACCCGCCGGGCTGGCGGCCGCCATCTACGCCGCCCGGGAGGGCATCGACGCCATCGTGGTCGACGGTAGCGCGCTCGGCGGCCAAGCCGGGATCAGCGACCGGATCGATAACTACCCGGGTTTTCCCGACGGGATATCCGGCGCGGAGCTCGCCGACCGGTTCGTCGAGCAGGCCCGCCGGTACGGGGTAGAGCTCGTGTCGGCGGTTGAGGTCAGCGGCGTGCACCGCGAGTGCGACGACCTGGTGACCTCGCTATCCACCGGGCAGCAGCTCACCTCGCACGCGGTGATCGCCGCCACCGGGTCCACATACAAGCTCCTCAACGTGCGCGGCGAGGACGAGCTGATCGGTGCCGGCGTGCACTTCTGCGCGACCTGCGACGGCCCCTTCTACAAGGGCGCCGACGAGGTCATCGTGGTCGGCGGCGGCAACTCGGCCCTGGAGGAGGGGCTGCACCTGTCCGAGTTCGCCAAGCGGGTCCGCGTGCTCGCCCGCACCGGGCTGCACGCCTCGCCGGTGCTCCAGGACCGGGTGCGGTCCGATCCGCAGTTCACCATCCACACCGGCCTGGACATCGTCGAGCTCGAGGGCGACCGGGGCCGGTTCGCCGCCGTCGTGGCCCGCGACCGCGACACGGGCGAGACGCACCGCTTCCCAGCCGCGGCGGCCTTCGTGTTCATCGGTCTGAAGCCAAACGCCGCTTTCCTGGGCGACGCCGTGGAACGCGACTCCGGCGGGTTCCTCGTGACCAGCCCGACGATGGAGACGTCGCTGCGGGGCGTGTTCGCCGCGGGCGACGTGCGCTCGGGGTCGACCAAGCAGCTCGGATCCGCGGTGGGTGACGGGATCGCCGCCCTGCTCATGGCGCGGCGGTACCTGGAAGCCCACCACCACAAGGCGGCGGCGCTGGTCGACGCCTGACGGCGCGGCTTACCCCGGCGCCTGCCTGAGCCTGCGAAGGAAACTGGCCGCCCAGTCGGCTACGTCGTGCTCGCGGACCTCCCGGCGCATCGGCCGCATCCTGCGCCTAGCCTCGGCCGGGCTGATCGTGGCGGCGCGCACGATCGCGTCCTTCAGGCCGTCGATGTCGTGCGGGTTGACCAGGAACGCGCTGGTCAGCGTCTCGGCTGCACCGGCGAACTCGCTGAGTACGAGCGCGCCGCTCTCGTCGTAACGGCAGGCGACGTACTCCTTGGCCACCAGGTTCATGCCGTCCCGCAGCGCGGTGACCAGCATGACGTCGGCGGCCAGGTACAGCGCGGCCATCTCTTCCCGCGTCCCGCCGGGCGATCGCCTCCAGGGCGGCTGAGTCGATCGAGATCGGGAAGGCCGCCGGCTGAACCTCGCGCACGCCGTCCGGGTCGCGGGCCCGAATGGTGTGGCCCTTGGTGAGCAGGCCCGCGGTCTGGCGGCAGGCGCGCAGGAAGTTCGTTGCGTCGGCCCGGCTCTGGAAGCCCAGCAGGTCCGCGCCGAGCAGGCCCTCCACCACCTGGCGGCGCCAGGGAAGCTGGGCGAAGATCTCGTAGCCGGGGAACGGAATGTGGTTGAAGAATCCGATGCGGATGTCGGCGCGCTGGTCGCGCAGCATCCGCGGCACAAGCTGCAGCTGATAGTCGTGCACCCAGACCGTGGCGCCAGGCGCTGCCGCGGCGGCCGCCGCCGTGGCGAAGGACCGGTTGACCGCCACGTAGGCTTCCCACCACCTGCGGTGGAACTGCGGCGGCGCGATGACGTCGTGGTACAGCGGCCACAGGGTCGCGTTGCAGAACCCCTCGTAGTAGTCCCGCACCCGGTCCTCGGACAGCCCCACGCCCACCAGGTTCAGGCCGTTGGTCTCGAACGCCGCCGGAGCGCGCCCCGCGTCACCGGGCCAGCCGACCCACACGCTGTCGGCCTCCCGCAGGACGGGCTCGAGCGCCGTGATCAACCCGCCCGGGCTGCGCTGCCAGCTAGCCTCCCCGTCCGGGCCTTCGACCCGGTCCACCGGCAGCCGGGTGGCCACCACCACGAAATCGCGCTGTCCGGAACCAGCCGAGTTCGTCACGGACGGCGTCTCCTTGATGTCGGTATCGGAGCGCCCTCTCTACCCGGAACAAGACGGTCAAACATCCAGGCGATTGAGCACCTGACGACCCAGAGTCGGCGCGTTTGTGGTGAGCGCGGTGCGGTGAACCGCGATGCTTGTGGTTCGTGTCAATGCTGAGATTCCCCTCTTCCCTGCCCGCCCGGCTGGGGGTAGGCAGGGAGTTGGCTCGGGATAGGCAGGAAGGTATCGCACACCTGTGCGCCTGGCGCATCCAGCGGCCTCGTAACATCTAAATCCAGACCCACCTTCACCGGGAGAGGAAGCCTCACGTGCCGCTTGTCGTTCGGAACACCCCTCGCACCGATCTGGAGGTCGTGGACGGCCTGGCCCACGCCGGGGTGGCGACGGTGCACGAGGCTCAGGGGCGTACCGGGCTGCTCCGGGCGGATATCCGCCCCATCTTCCGCCCGGCCCGGGTGGCGGGCAACGCGCTGACCTGCGAGGTCGCCCCGGGCGACAACTGGTCGATCCACGTGGCCGTCGAGCAGGCGCAGCCCGGCGACATCCTGGTGGTCACCCCGACGAGCCCGTGCGACGACGGGTACGTGGGCGACCTGCTGGCGGGGAGCCTGCGGGCGCGCGGGGTCAGGGGGGTGGTCATCGACGCTGGCGTGCGGGACGTGGCGACGCTGACCGAGATGGGCTTCCCGGTCTGGTCGAAGGCGATCTCGGCCCGGGGCACGGTGAAGGAGACGCCGGGGAACGTGCAGACCCCGGTCGTCTGCGCCGGGGTGTACGTCCGGCCGGGTGACGTGGTCGTCGCCGACGACGACGGGGTCGTGGTCGTGGCGCGTGAGGAGGCCGCGACGGTGCTGGTGGCGGCCCGGGACCGGGAGGCCAGCGAGGCGTCCAAGCGGCCCCGGCTGAACGCTGGTGAACTCGGCCTGGACCTGTACTCCATGCGCGACCGGCTGGCCGCGAAAGGATTGCGCTACGTGGACTACGAGGACGCGCCGTGACCCAGACCGCCATCGCCTGCACGGTCATGCGGGGCGGCACATCAAAGGGGCTGGTGTTCCTGGCCGATAACCTGCCCGCGGACACCAAGACGCGCGACGCGGTGCTGCTGGCCGCCATGGGATCTCCGGACCCCAGGGAGATCGACGGCATGGGCGGCAGCCACCCGCTGACCTCGAAGGTCGCCGTGGTCAGCGCGTCGGCCCGCGAGAACGCGGATGTCGAGTACCTGTTCCTGCAGGTCTGGCCCGACCGGGCCGAGGTCTCCGACAGCCAGAACTGCGGGAACATGCTGGCCGCGGTCGGGCCGTTCGCCATCGAGCAGGGGCTCGTGCCGGCGGTCGGACCGGTGACGCCGGTCCGGATCTGGATGCGCAACACCCAGACCCTGGCCACGGCGCTGGTCCAGACGCCGGGCGGTCAGGTCCGGTACGCCGGGACCGCGCGCATCGACGGCGTGCCCGGCACCCACGCGCCCATCCCGATCGAGTTCGCCGACGTCGCCGGGTCCTCATGCGGCGCGCTGCTGCCGACCGGGCACGTGACCGACGTCATCGACTCCACGACGGTGACCTGTATCGACAACGGCATGCCGGTGGTGTGCCTCGCGGCGTCCGATTTCCTGATCTCCGGGCAGGAGCCACCGGCGGAGCTCGAGGGCAACGCCGCGCTGAAGCGGCGGGTCGAGGCGATCAGGCTGGCCGCCGGGCCGCTGATGAACCTCGGGGACGTGACCGACAAGACCGTGCCGAAGATGAGCCTGCTGTCGCCCCCGGCGCACGGCGGCGCGTTGTCGACCCGGACTTTCATCCCGCACCGCGTGCACGACGCCATCGGGGTCCTGGGCGCGGTATCCGTGGCCACGGCTTGCGTCCTGCCCGGGTCGGTGGCGTACGAGATCGCGGTCCTCCCCGAGCAGTCCGACGGTCCGATCGACCTCGAGGTCGAGCACCCCACCGGCTTCTTCACCGTCACCATCGAGGTCAAGCCCGGCAACGGTTTGCCGGTGGTGACCAGGTCGGCCCTGCTGCGCACCGCCCGCCTGCTCATGCGCGGCGAGGTCCTGGTGCCCTCGTCGGTCTGGGACGGGGAACCGCAGCGATGATCATCGACTGCCATGGCCATTACACGACCGCGCCGCCGCAGCACGACAGCTGGCGCAAGGAGCAGCTCGCGGCGTTCGAACAGGGCCGCCCGAGCCCCGCTTACCCGGCGATCTCTGACGACGAGATCCGCGAGTCGATCGAGCAGAACCAGCTCCGGCTGCTCCGCGAGCGCGGCGCCGACCTCACGATCTTCTCGCCGCGGGCCTCGGCCATGGCCCACCACCTGGGTGACGAGCGGATCAGCGAGGAGTGGGCGCGCGCGTGCAACGACCTCATAGCGCGTGTCGTCGGGCTGTTCCCCGACACGTTCGCCGGCGTGTGCCAGCTGCCGCAGTCACCAGGAGCCCGGCTGAAGTCATCCGTGGCCGAACTGGAACGCTGCGTCCTGGAGCTCGGCTTCGTCGGGTGCAACCTCAACCCCGACCCGAGCGGGGGCAGATGGACCTCCCCGCCGTTGACCGACCCGTACTGGTACCCGATCTTCGAGAAGATGGTCGAGCTCGACGTGCCCGCCATGGTGCACGTCTCGAGCAGCTGCAACCCCGTCTTCCACGCGACAGGCGCGCATTACATCAACGCCGACACCACGGCGTTCATGCAGTTCATCCAGGGGAACCTGTTCGCCGACTTCCCTGAGCTGCGGCTGGTGATCCCGCACGGCGGGGGAGCCGTCCCCTACCACTGGGGGCGCTACCGCGGGCTGGCCGACATGCTGGGCAAGCCGCCGCTGGGCGAGCACGTCATGCGCAACGTGTTCTTCGACACGTGCGTGTACCACCAGCCGGGGATCGACCTGCTCTTCGAGGTCATCGACCCGGGCAACATCCTGTTCGGGTCCGAGATGGTCGGCGCCGTCCGCGGCATCGACCCGCAGACGGGCCACTACTTCGACGACACTAAGCGGTACGTCGACGCGGCCGGCCTGGCCTCCTCCGACGCCGAGCTGGTGTATTCGGGTAGCGCCCGGCGGGTATACCCGCGTCTCGACCAGGCCCTGCGCGCCCAAGGACGGTAGATGGCCGCCTTCACCCCCGACGCCGACTGGCTTGGATTCGACCCGGACCCGAGCAAGCCGGGCTTCGTCCCGCCTCCGGGAGCGGTCGACGCCCACTGCCACGTGTTCGGCCCCGGCGACGTCTTCCCTTACGCCCCGGAGCGTAAGTACACGCCGACGGACGCGGGCAAGGAGGATCTGTTCGCGCGGCGCGACTTCCTCGGCTTCGAACGCAACGTCATCGTCCAGGGCACCTGTCACGGCGCCGACAACCGGGCCATGGTCGACGCGCTGCTCGCGGCCGGCGGGCGGGCCCGCGGCGTGGTAACGATCAAGCCCGGCATCTCCCGGGCCGAACTGGCCGACCTGCACGCCGCCGGGGTCCGGGGGATCCGCTTCAACTTCGTCAAGCGCCTCGTGGATCCCAAGCCGGATGAGTACTACCGCGGCCTGACCGACCTGGTGGCCGAGTTCGGCTGGCACATCGTGGTCTACTTCGAGGCCCCCGACCTGGCCGAGCGCTGGAAATTGTTCACGACCCTGCCGACGACCGTCGTCGTGGACCACATGGGACGGCCCGATGTGACGCAACCCGTCGACGGGCCCGGTTTCGCAATGTTCACGCGGTTCATGCGCGAGAACGAGAACGTCTGGTCCAAGGTGAGCGGGGCGGAACGGCTGTCGGTCTCCGGGCCGCCGCACTACTCGGACTTCGTGCCGTTCGCGCGTCACGTCGTCGAGCTGTTTCCCTACCGCGTGCTGTGGGGAACGGACTGGCCGCACCCGAACATGAAGAGCCACATGCCCGACGACGGTGCCCTGGTCGACCTCATCCCGCGGATCGCCCGCACCGAGGAACTGCAACGCCGGCTGCTCGTCGACAACCCGCAGCACCTGTACTGGGAGAACTGGGAGGGGCCATGACGGAATACATGTCGGAGTTCGATGACATCCCCGGGACCCGGGTGTTCACGGCGCAGCGCGCGAAGCAGGGCTATCACCTGAACCAGTTCTGCATGAGCCTGATGAAGGCGGCGAACCGGGAGCGGTTCAAGGCCGGCGAGCGGGCGTACCTGGATGAGTGGCCGATGACCGAGGCGCAGAAGCAGGCGGTGCTGGCCCGGGACTACAACGCGATGCTGGAACTCGGCGGGAACATTTACTTCCTGGCGAAGATCTTCGCCACCGACGGCCTGAGCTACCTGCAGGCGGTCTCCACCATGACCGGGATGCCCGTCGAGGACTATCAGCAGATGATGCTCGCCGGGGGGCGCTCGCCGCGGGGCTGGCGCTCGGTGAAGGACGGGACCTGACGATGGCGCGTATCACCGCGGGGCTGACCACCAGCCACATCCCGGCCATCGGCGCCGCGATCGACCTGGGCAAGACCAAGGAGCCGTACTGGCAGCCCCTGTTCGCGGGGTATGAGTGGACCAGGGCGTGGGCCGCGGCCGAGGTTCCGGATGTGGTGATCCTGGTCTACAACGATCACGCGTCCGCGTTCACGCCCGAGTTCGTGCCGACGTTCGCGCTGGGCTGCGCGGATGAGTTTCCCCCGGCGGATGAGGGATATGGCCCCCGCCCGGTGCCGGTCGTCCAGGGTCATGCCGGGCTGGCCGCCCACCTGGCGCAGGCGCTGATCCTGGATGAGTTCGACCTGACGCTGCTGTACCGGCTGGATGTGGATCATGGGCTGACGGTGCCGTTGTCGCTGGTCTACGGTCAGCCGCAGGCGTGGCCGGTGCGGGTGATCCCGCTGGCGGTGAACGTGGTGCAGTACCCGCCCCCGACCGGGCACCGCTGCTACCTGCTCGGCCAGGCGATCCGCCGGGCCGTGCAGAGCTACCCCGAGGACCTGTCGGTGCAGGTGTGGGGGACCGGCGGGATGAGCCATCAGCTACAGGGGCCACGGGCGGGCTTCATTAATAAGGAGTTCGACAACGCGTTCTTCGACCGGCTGGTCCACGACCCGGACAACCTGGCCCTGGTGCCGCACCTGGAATACGTACGCGAGGCGGGCTCGGAGGGGATCGAGCTGGTCATGCAGCTGATCATGCGCGGCGCCATGGGGCCCAAGGTCGAAGAGCTGCACCGCTTCTACCACGTCCCCGGGTCCAACACCGCGGTCGGGCACCTCGTGGTCCGGCCCGCCGGCGACACCGGCGGGGAAGGGGAGTAGCGGCATGCGGATCGCAGTGGCCGGGGCAGGCGCCTTCGGCACCAGGCACCTGGATGCCCTCGCGCTGATCGACGGCGTCTGGGTGACGTCGGTCGTCAGCCGCCGGCTGGAGCAGGCCGAACAGGTGGCGGCGAAATACGGCGCCCGCCACGCCACGGCCAGCCTGGACGATGCCCTCGCCCGGGATGACGTCGACGCCGTGATCTTGTGCACCCCGACCGGTCTGCACGCGGCCCAGGCCATCGACGCCATGCGCGCGGGCAAGCACGTCCAGGTCGAGATTCCGCTGGCGGACAGCTGGGCGGACGCGCAGGCCGTCGACCGGGTGCAGCGGGAGACGGGCCTGACCGCCATGGTCGGTCACACCCGCAGGTTCAACCCGTCGCATCAGTGGATCCACCGCCGCATCGCCGCGGGGGAACTGGCCGTCCAGCAGATGGACGTGCAGACGTACTTCTTGCGCCGCACGAACACCAATGCCCTGGGCCAGCCCCGCAGCTGGACCGATCACCTGCTGTGGCACCACGCCGCGCACACGGTCGACCTGTTCGCCTACCAGACCGGCGAACAGGTCCAGATCGCCCACGCCGTGCAAGGCCCCGTCGATCCCGGCCTGGGCATCGCGATGGACATGTCCGTCCAGCTGCGCACCCCGGCCGGCCGCATCTGCACGCTGTCGCTGAGCTTCAATAACGACGGGCCGCTCGGCAGCTTCTTCCGCTACATCTGCGACAACGGCACGTACATCGCCCGGTACGACGACCTGGTCACCGGCCGCGAGGAGCCGGTCGACGTCTCCGGCCTCGACGTCTCTGTCAACGGCATCGAACTGCAGGACCGCGAATTCGTCGCGGCCATCCGCGAGGGCCGCGAACCGAACTCCAGCGTCCGCGACGTCCTGCCCTGCTACCGGCTCCTCGGCCAGCTGGAAACCGAACTCGCCGACCAGACGGGTCAGGACGCGTCATGAATCGAGGTCGGGCATGTTGACCAGCCCGACGCTGATGACGGTGTTCACGGGAGCGTCGGGGCCCGCATCGGGGGCAGCGCCGTCAGCCTGACCG
>JBOHCK010000212.1:0-10805 GCA_050698755.1 Streptosporangiaceae bacterium
CTGGGCTCCCGACGACGGACCCGTTGGTGGTGCTGCAAGATACGGGCCTGGTCCGCGCCACGGCGGGCAGCTGGCGCCTACTGGCCGACGTCGGCGCACCCTGCCCCGAGGAACTGCCCGCCCACGCCCACGCGGACACGCTGAGCTGCTTGGTGCAGGTAAGCGGGGTTCCTCTTCTGGTCGACACCGGCACATCGACCTACGCTCCGGGGCCGGTCCGCAGCTACGAGAGGTCCACCGCGGCGCACAACACCCTTGAGGTGGACGGCACCGACTCGACCGAGGTCTGGGGCGCGTTCCGGGCCGCGCGCCGGGCTCGGGTCACCGAGCTTGCGACCCGCACCGCCCACGGTGGCGTGCTAACCATCGAGGCCGCCCACGACGGGTACCGGCAGCTACCAGGCCGGCCCGTCCACCGGCGCCGCTGGATGCTGACCGAAGCCGGCCTGCGGGTCGAGGACTACGTCACAGGTCGGGGGCGGCACAGGCTCGTCCTGCGCTGGCACCTCGCGCCGGGGTCCGGGCTGCGGCTGGCCGGCGCGGGCGCCGTGGTGACTACATCAGCCGGTGAGTTCCGGGTGATCGTCAGCGCGACTGGGCCCGTCACGCTCGGTGCCGAGACAGGCCAGATCGCCACAGGATTGGGCCGGACCGTCGGAGCGCCCGTGCTGGCCTGCCGGGTTGAGGCGGCCCTGCCCGTGCAGATCAGCACGAGCTGGCAGCAGGCCCCCGGTCCCGGGTCCGGAGGCCTGCAGCACGCGGCCTTGAGCGGCGGAATCGCGATCGGGGGAACCAGATGAAGCAGGTTGTACAGCCGCTAGCGGGCGGGCCGGTCGAGGTGCTCGACGTGCCCCGCCCGGTTCCCGACGCGACCGAGGTGCTGGTCCGCACCGTGGCGTCAGTGATTTCCCCCGGGACCGAACGGGCCGTGACCGCCCTGGCCCAGTCCAGCCTGCTGGCTAAGGCCCGCGCTCGTCCCGATCTCGTGCGCCAGATGGCGCGGAAGGCGCGGGCCGACGGCTTCGCGGCCACCCGGCGGGCCGTCCGCAGCCGGCTGGCCGAGGACTTGCCGCTCGGTTACTCGGCGGCCGGCATCGTGGTGGAAGCAGGAGCGGCGGTCACCGGGGTACGGGCTGGCCAGCTGGTGGCGACCGGCGGGGCGGGCCAGGCCAACCATGCAGAATACCAGGCGGTTCCGGGCCTGCTCTGCGCGACGGTGCCAGACAGTGTGGCCGCCGGCGACGCGGCATTCACCACCATCGCTGCTATAGCACTGCACGGCCTGCGGCTGGCTGAGGTTGGCCCCGGGGCGAAGGTCGTGGTCCTCGGGCTCGGCCTCATCGGGCAACTGGCTGCCCGGCAGGCGGTCGCGGCCGGCTGCGAGGTGGCCGGGATCGACCCGGCAGAACATGCGCGCCGCATGGCGGCCAGCTCGGGGGTCCTGGCCCTAGACGAGTCCGGCGAAGCCACCACGGACCAGGTGGTCAGCTGGTCGCGCGGCCGTGGCGCGGACGCCGTGCTGGTCTGCGCAGCAGGACGGTCCTCGGATGCGATAATGCGGGTGCCCGCGCTCTGCCGGGACCGGGCCGCGGTCGTGATCGTCGGCGATGTCGGGCTCCACCTGAACCGGACCCCGTTCTACGAGCGGGAGCTGTCGCTGCGGTTCGCGCGGTCCTACGGGCCTGGGCGGTACGAACCCTCGTACGAAGCGTGGGGAGTGGATTTCCCGGTCGGCCAGGTGCGGTGGACGGAGGGGCGTAACTTCGAGGCGGTCCTCGACCTGCTGGCCAGCGACCGCCTGCAGGTCGCGGACCTAGTCACGCACAGTTTCGGCATCGCCGAGGCGGACGCCGCCTACCAGCTGATCGAACGGCGCGCCGAACCGTACCTGGCCATCCGGCTGACCTACCCGGTAGCGCAGGGGGCTCAGGGACCGTCCGCAGATGGCGCTGTCCGGCTCAGGAATCCATCACCGGTGAGTTCGTCTCCGGGGATCGGGTGGGTCGGGGCGGGCGCGTTCTCGACGGGCACGCTGCTGCCCGCGTTCCGGGCCGCGGGATTCGATCATTTCGTCGCGGTCGCCTCTGCCAGCGGGCTGTCCGCCCGGCGGGCCGCGGAGCGTCACGGTTTTGAGAAGGCAGTTCCCGGCGCGGACGCGCTCTTGGATGACCCGGGCGTCGAGGCAGTGGTGATCGCCACCCCGCACGACACCCATGCGGAGCTGGCGGCACGGGCGCTGGCCGCGGGACGGCATGTGTGGTGCGAGAAACCCCTCGCGCTGACCGAGGATGAACTCGATGCGGTGGAGAAGGCCTGGCGCGAGTCCGGCGCCCAGCTCACAATCGGCTTCAACCGCCGCTGGTCCCCCGCGGTGCTGGCCGCGCAGCGCGAGCTCGCCGGGGTGACAGCCCCCAAGCTCATCGTGTACCGGGTCGCTGCCGGGCCCGTGCCCGACGGGCACTGGTACCACGACCGCCGGCAGGGCGGGCGCCTCCTCGGTGAGGTCTGCCATTTCGTCGATACGGCGCAGGCGCTGGTGGGCGAACCGATCGAGGACGTTGCCGGCCTCCCGGGCGGCGGCGGCCCCAGCATGCAGCACGGGGATGACACCGTAGTCTCACTCCGCTTCGCGGACGGATCCCTGGCCGCCATCGCCTACGGCAGCGCGGCGCCGATGGCCGGCAAGGAATGGATAGAGATCCAGGCCGCCTCCCGGCGGGTGGTCATCGACGACTTCCGATCCGTCCAGGCTGACGGCAAGACGGGCTGGAAAGGCCGCCAGGACAAGGGGCACCGCACCGAGGCCACCGCGTTCCGCCAGGCGGTCGCGGGCGGCCCGGCCATGCCGACCGAGACCATGCTGGCCACGATGCGCGCCACGATCCAGGCCGCGGCGGGGACCGGCGGCCGTGACTGACCAGGCGACGGCGCACCCAGACCAGGTGCAGCGGCTGTTCGACGAGAAGGCATCGACGTGGGGAGACAAATACGCTCCGCACGGCCCACTCACAGGCCGCCTGACGCAACTCGCGGACGCGGTCGGCTACCGCGTCGCGGCCGGTGGCCACATCCTGGATCTCGGCTGCGGCAGCGGTGATCTATCCCGTCACCTGGCCGCGGCTGGACTACGAATGACTGGATGTGACATCTCGGCGAACATGCTGGCCCGCGCGGCGGCCTGCGACCCCACGGCTTCAGTCGAGCTGGTACGGCTGGCGCCGGGCTGGCAGACTCTGCCGTTCACAACAGCAACGTTCGATGCGGTCGTCGCGGCCAGCGTCCTGGAGTACGTCAGCTCCCCCGCTGAGGTTCTGCGGGAATGCGCCCGGGTGCTGCGCCCCGGCGGCGTCCTGCTGTGCACCGTCCCCGACCCTGCGCACCCGCTGCGCTGGCTGGAGTGGCTGACGGCCTTGACCGCCCGCATCCCCGCAGTGCGCAATGCGGGGCAGAACTGGCCGCGGCTGGGTCGTTATCTGACGTACCTGCAGATCTCGCGGCAGCGGCGGCCGGCTGGATGGTGGAGCGCCGCCGCGGCGCACGCCGGCCTATTCACCGTTCGCCGGCCGACAGGCGCGGCCGCGGAGCACTCGCCGCTGCGTCTCTTGACGTTCGAGCGCCCGGCCGACCCGGGGGGGAGCCGGTGACCCGGGGCGTGATGGTGGACATCGCGGGCGCCGCGATGGGCGGTGCCGCACGTTACGCCGCAGAACTGCATGACTACCTGGCCCGGACCGGGCGCAAGGACATCCGCGTCATCGGCGGGGGCCGGCGCGTCGATCCTGCCTGGCTGGTACGTCGGGAGATCTCGGCCCCTCCCGCCACCCGCCGTGTGGCAGTTAACAACGTGAGCTTCGTCGCACCGGGCGGATCGCGGTGGGTTGTACTCCGGAATGCACTGCACTTTCTGACCGACGCGGAGGCAGAGGGACTCAACCCGGGGTTGCGTGCGTTGGTACAGCGTGAAGCGGTTATCGTGCGGCTGGCCGTCCGGCGGGCCGATGTGCTCGTGGTCCCGTGCACGGCCATGGCGGAGCGCGTCAGCCGGGCCCTCCCCCGGGCTGGGAGCCGGATCGCGGTGCGCGCGCACCCTGTCTCCGCGGCGCGAGTCATCGCCCGCCCAGTGCCCACGATGGAGCGTGATGCGGCGATCCTGTGCCCCGTGCTGTTCGCGCCCTACAAGCGGATGGACGAGCGGATCTTCGAGCTACTCTCTGCCGTCGGGCATGGCGGGGACAACAGAGTTCGGATCCGGGTCACCGCCAGCCCGGAGGAGCTTCCGGCCGGCCTCGCGTCCGATCCCCGGATCGAGTTCCTGGGCCGGGTCGGCGCCCAGGAGCTACGCGAAGCCTGGGCATGCACCCGCGCCATTTACTTCCCTACCGGCCTGGAGTCCTTCGGCTACCCACTCGCGGAGGCACGGGCCAGCGGCTACCCCATCATCGCCCGTGATACCGCGCAGAACAGGGAGATCGCGGCGACCGCGCTGTGCGGCTTCCAGCCGGGCGACCCGGATTCGCTGCGCCACGCAGTCAAGCTCGCCCTCACCAGCGACGTCCGGCCCGATCCGGCGCCGTTTGACCCGGACGCCTATTTCGGGTGGCTGCTGGGGAGCCTGCGGTGACCCGGCTCGGCCTTCGGCCCTACAGCCAGGGGGATGACCCCGTGCCCGGCAGCGTGCCGGTCAGCGTGGTGGTGCTTACCCGGGACGAAGAACCGAACATCCGCAGATGCCTGGCCTCAGTCGCGTGGGCAGACCAGGTGGTGGTGATCGACTCCGGGTCGGCCGACGCTACCGTGCCGATTGCGCGCTCCGCGGGCGCCGAGGTGGTGGAGCAGCCCTGGCTCGGCTTCTCCGCGCAGCGCGAGTTCGCACTCCGGCTCGCTGAGCTCCGGCATGACTGGGTCTACTTCGTGGACGCCGACGAGTGGGTGTCGCCGCAACTCGCCTCGGAGATCAGCGGATACCTGAGGGGACAGGCGGCCGCGGCCTATGCGCAGCGCTTCCGGCTGGTATTCCAGGGCACCTGGATCCGGCATTGCGGCTGGTATGGCGGGTCGTGGATCGTGCGGCTGGTCGACCGCCGGTACACCAAGTTCGACGGCAGCCCAGTCGGCGAGCGCGCGTGGGTGGACGGGCCGACCGAACGACTCCGCCACGATCTGGTAGACGAAGACCTCAAGGGACTCGCTGCGTGGTTGCGCAAGCATGTGCGCTATGCGGAACTGGAAGCCGACCGGAGAGGCCGACCACTGCCGCTGCGACGAAGGCTGCACGTGCTTCGGAGCCGCCAGGACACGCGTCCGCTCACCCGCGCCATCCTCAAGGATGTCGTATTTCCCTCCCTGCCCGCGAAGCCGATCGTGCTCTTCCTGTTCATGTACGTGCTCCGCCTCGGCGTGCTGGATGGCCCGGCAGGGATGCGCTTCTGCTTCTTTCACGCCTGGTATGAGGCCAGCGTGGCCGCCCTGCGGTCAGAAATGAAAGGCTACTCATGAGCACACGCATGGCGCAGCGCGCGATCGGCGACATCATGGCGGTGTGCCTTGGCGCGCGCCCACTTTCGGCGATGCGCTGGCTGGGCTCGTTCACCGCACACCTTCCTGAGTGCTGGCGATCAAGGTCACTCATTCCCGCGGACCGCAGTTGCCTCCGTGTCGGTGCACGCTTCCAAACGTCTACCGGCGCAATCGTGTCGCTACCGGGTGAGTACACAGCGGGGGCGCGCGAGATGTACTCCCGAGATGTCTACCTACGCAACGGGGTACGCATCCCAGAGACTGGCTGGGTGGTGGATCTGGGGGCAAACCGGGGTCTTTTCTGTGTCTGGGCGGCGCTCACGGGAGCGCAGGTGGTCGCCGTTGAGGCGCAGCAGGGATTCGCTGCCGGAATCCGCCATCTCGCCGAATGTAATCGCGTGGCCGACCGCGTTCAGGTAGAAATCGCACTAGCCAGCGGAGTTGTCCTCTCTGGCGCCCGCGTCGGCATCGTGGCCGACGATCATCGATGGGCGACGACATCCCATGGGGCAGCGACCCGCCCGAGTGACGTATCAGTGGCGCAGTTGATGTTGGAGCATGAGATCGACCGGATCGACCTGCTCAAAATCGACATCGAGGGCGGCGAATTCGCGGTGTTCAGGGTAGATGAGGATCTTCGTTGGCTCGACCGTGTTGACCAGCTCGCCCTGGAGGTTCATCGCGACTTCAGCGATGCGGCCTCGCTGATCGACCGGCTCCGTGCCTGTGGATTCACTGTCGACCTGCGTGACAATGACGGTCGCCGGGTGACGGCCGATTCCGACCGTCTCGACTACGCGTACTGTCAGCGATGAAGGCCACACGACATCAATCCCGGACGCCTAGCGAACTCGCCACCGCGTCAGCACTAAAGCTCAAGATCGCGAGCGTTCTGGTTAGCGACGGGGCAGGGCGGCTGCTTGGAGTGCTTACCAGGAACCGGCTACGCCACCAGGGCCTTTGGTTCGACGTGCAGAGTGACGACTTCTCACCGAGTGTCCGGGCGCAGATGTTCTGGGGAGCATACGAAGGCGCCGAAACCCGGATGATCCGCAGCTTCCTCCGCGGTAGCCGCACCGTGATCGAACTCGGGAGCAGTCTCGGTGTCACCACCGCCCACATTGCGGCGGGGATGGCCTCGGGGGGGCGCTTGATCTGCGTCGAGGCGAATCCGCTCCTCATACCGGGCCTGCAGCGGAGGCTACTGCCCTGGGCCGACTCACTAGATCTCGACGTGATTCATGCTGCGGTAACGACGCACAGTGGCTCGGCCCTCCTCACCGTCGCGTCCCAGACCGTTGGCTCGCGCCTCGGCCGGCCCAGAGGGGACGAGAACACCGTTCAAGTTCCTGCGTTCACCCTCCAACAGATTCTGGACCAGACAGGCATTACGGATTTCGATCTAGTCTCAGATATCGAGGGAGCCGAAGCTGCCTTCCTGCTGCACGACCCGGCTGTGCTCAAGGGGTGCAGGCGCGCAGTAATGGAGCTACATAACTCGAACGTGGACGGTTCGGACGTGTCCGTGTTCGACTTGATCGACGCGCTGGTCGCGGCGGGCTTTGAGGTTGTACACCGTCACGGGCCGGTGGTCGCAGTAATCCGGCCCTGAGCTTGTTCTTTGACCTGCGCGGCTGTGGCCGGGGGCCTTTCGCGGATCTTGAACAGGTGTGCCCGGGGTGTCGCGGTGCGTGAGTACGGCCTCCGCATGATCATGTGTGATCTCGCCAAGGACCATGATCACCAGCGAAGGCCCTGATGGGCAGTTTGCCAGGGGATGCCGGTGGCGGGCCAGCCGCCGTGCTGTCGCGGTTCCGCCGCGATTTCCATGCCTGCCTGACCGCCCGCGCCGATGAGCTGTCCGAGCTCGCAGACGTAGTGCTGTGCGCAGACGGCCCGGTGCGGAACCTGGCTGCGTTGTGGCTGGCGCCGGAGCACCGGCGTGGCCACGGGCGCTGTATGACGCGGTCGATCATGGCCGGATCGATATTGCCCGGCTGCGGCGGTCACTGGCGGGGCTGCCGTTACCGCGGACCGCGGACGGGCGGCTGATGCTCGCGGTGGATGTGAATAACTGGCTGCGCCCGGGCGCGGCTACCAGCCCGGACAGGCTGTTCTGCCACGTCTGTGGGAGGGCAGGGGGCAGGCGCAGATGATCCCGGGCTGGCCGTACCCGGTGGTCGCGGCACTGGAGCCGGGCCGTACCTCCTGCACGGCGGTGCTGGAGGCAGTGCGATTGGGACGGGACGACGACGAGGCCGAGGTCACCGCCGTCCAGGTCCGTGAGGTGATCACCCGGCTGATCGAGGCCGGGCACTGGCGGGAGGGAGATCCGCCTGTCCTGGTGATCTCCGATACCGGGTATGACCCGATGCGGCTGGCTTACCGGCTCGCCGACCTGCCCGTGGAGGTGCTGGGACGGTTGCGCAGTGACCGGGTGTTGCGCTTTCCGGTCCCGCAGCGCCGACCCGGTACCAGTGGGCGGCCTCCCCGGCATGGCCGGGAGTTCGTCCTCGCCGACCCGGCTACCTGGCCGGAGCCGCCCGTGACCACCACCACGCGAACCCCCCGCTGCGGCACCGCGGCAACCCAGGCCTGGGACCGGCTGCACTCCGGCCTGACGCACCGTGCCGCCTGGCTGGATCACGACGGCCCGCTGCCGGTGATCGAGGCACCCTGATCCGCCTCCGGGTGGATCGCTTGCCCGGTGACCGCGATCCCAAACCGGTGTGGCTGTGGTGCTTCCGGACGGGCGCCCTGCCCGGGGAGGTGGACCGGCTGTGGCAGGAGTTCTTGCGCCGTTTCGATCTTTAACACACCTTCCGGCTCTGCGGGCAGGTCTTCGGCTGGACTACCCCAGAATCCGCGACCCGGCTGCTGCGGGCCGCTGGACCTGGCTGATCATCACTGCCCATACCCAGCTGCGCCTCGCCCGCCCCTCGCTGAGGACCTGCGCCTGCCGTGGGAACGCCCCGCCCCGCCAGGGCGGCTCACCCCCGCCCGGGTCAGCCGGGGGTTCAGGAACATCCGCGCGATGGCCGCCGCCCAGCCCGCCCGTGCACCGAAACCCGGCAAGCCCGGCCCCGGCCGACACCAGGATCAAAGAACCGCCGCCCGGCATCCCGCCATCATGTGGAAAAAAGACGAAAAGGGACCTAACGCTCAAGGCACGAACGCGTAGGTTAAACGACAATCTAAGTGATGGCCGCCGAGGCGAGTGGCCTGATCTCGTCGGCGCTCATGTCCTCTCCCGGCGTGCTGAGTGCCTGCACGGCGAGTCCGCAAGGACAGCTCCCGCGGGGGACCGTCCTGGCGCGCTCGCGCCTGTGCGCCGTCAGGTGCGCCTCTGCTGAGATGTCATCACCGGTCGCGCCGGGCTTCCCTGTCACGGGTGTCCTCCCGGGCCGTCGTCTGTTCCTGTCGTGACACGAGTTGCTCCAGCATGGGCAGCAGGGCGCCGGTGGATGTAGTGAATGAGGCCACGAGGGGCAGGAGCTGCTCGCGGAGGAAGTTCAGCGCCTCGTCGCGCTGGGCTACGGCCTTCTCCCGGGTGGCTACTTCCCGTTCCATCTCGGCGCTGGAGTGGAGTTCCCCGTCGACGAACAGCCAGAACACGACAGCGAGGACCCCGAAGTTTATCCCGCTCGTAATGAGTCGGACGATCTCGGTGCCGTTGGACCCACCGAGGACGTGGCATCGGCGAGGAAGCGGAGATGGCTGGCGGGTGTGGCCAGGAGCATGTAAGGCAGCCACGTCATGCCACTCCGATCGCGGTCAAAGGACAGTTACCATACGTTAGAAGCTGACTACAGCTAGCATTCCTGCATGGTTTATGCGCCCGAACTACTGCTGACCGGCGAGCGGATCGCCAGGGCTTCCGGCTCGCGCATGAAGACGGCCGCCACGTGGCTGTTCGCGCTCCCACTGCTGGCCGAGGGCGTCCTGCCGGGCGTCGTGAAGATCGAGGCCGGCGGCGTGGTGCTCCTGGCCTTCGCGAGCATGGTGATCATGCAGCGGCTGATCCCACCGCGCGCTGCCCGGCGCGTCTACCTGACCTTCGCGGTGTTGTCGCTGGTCGTCATGGCCTACGCGACGTTCCACCAGTGGCCCGCATACGCCGGGACCGCGCGCTCCTATGACCTGCATGCGGCGCTGTGGGTGATGACCTACGGGGTGGTCGCCATCTTCGCCGTACTGTTCTTCGAGGAGGAACTGTTCGCCCGAGTCCTGTGGCGCGCCGCCACCGTGGTGCTGTGGATAGGCGTCCTCACTTGCGCGGCGAGTCGGCTCACCGGCCATCTGCTGCTGGTGAACCCGGCGAACGGCGGCCTGCGGATGGTGGGAACGCTGACCGAGCCGTCCGACTGGGCGCCCGTGCTCGCGGTCGTGATGCTCCTGGCGCTGCGGCGTAAGTCATGGCTGTACGTGATCCTGGCTCTCGCGGGGCTGCTACTGGCTGACTCCCCGACGTGCCTGCTGGTGATGGCCGTGACACTCTCGCTCTATTACGCGCTGGCCGGGGGATGGAAGCACCGGGCGCTCCTGCTTGCCGCCCTGGTGATCCTGATCCCGGCCGGCATCCTGGTCGTGCAGGACTCCCATCCTGACGCGTGGATCGTAAGCGGCGACCCGGCCAAGGTGGCCGTGGGGCGTCTCCTGTCCGGCATCCAGAACGCCGAGACCGGAGGTCAGGTCGGGACCAATAGCCGCCTCACCACGACCTCGGCCGTGGTTGCCGACGTGAGGGATAGCGGATGGATGCGCTTTGGTGCGGGGCCTGCGGCTGACGCCACATACTTCCCGGCGATGTACCCGGGGCCGCACGGATCCACGCTGACGCCGAACGCCCTCTGGGTGTCCGTCCTGTTCGACTTCGGCGAGGGCGGCGTTGTCATACTCGTCGTCCTGCTGCTGGTCGCGGCATGGCGGATGCGGGTATCCCCGGTGATGACTGCGCTCCTGCTGCCGTTCCTGGTGGCGTCACTGGTCAATTCCAGCGTCCCCGACTACTCGTTCGCCGCGCTCGCCGTCATGCTGTTCGGGTTTCGGCTGGTAACCCCGTGGCGTCGTGCCGCAGCCGGTCACTGGAACGTGAGGACACCGAAGATGTAGGCCTGGGACGCAGAAGCTGTCCCGCACAGGCTCAGCGTCCATGTGGTGGTCGTGGTCGTCGTGGCAGCGTACAGGCCGTCGGCCATGAGGGCTGCGGCGTTCGCATTCTTCGGCGTAATCTGCATCCTCGGTGCCGCATCGTAGGCGATGCTGAACGTCGTGATCAGCAGGTTCCC
>JBOHCK010000213.1:0-10738 GCA_050698755.1 Streptosporangiaceae bacterium
GTGATCAGCGGCAGCCTGGCTCTCAGGTGCTCGGGGCCGGTCTGGGCCGCGTGGTAGCCGTCGGCCAGCTCGGCGGCCCGGCGGATCGCACGCTGGCTGCGGCCGCCGCACCAGATCGGGAGGTCCGCACCCTGAGGCGGCAGCGGCTGGAAGCAGTAGTCGGTCAGCGTATGGAACTCGCCGCGGAACGGGTCGGTGCGCCCCGACCACAGGTGCCGCCACAACGCGACCGCCTCATCCAGGTAGGCCCCGCGCCGGGCGAACCGGTCGGTCTTGCCGAGGTTGGCGTACTCGGCGTCGTCGTGCGCGTCGCTCGCACCGACGCCGACGATGAGACGGCCGCCGGTCAGGATGTCCAGCGTCGCGAGCTGCTTGGCCAGCAGCGGGGCGTCCCGCATGGCCGGCACGAGCACGCTGGTGCCCGCCGTGAGACCCTCGAACCGGGCGGCGACCCAGGTGAGCGAGCAGATGGCCTCGAGGAGCGTGCCATATTCGGCTTCCTCAGGGCCGCGCGGCACGAGCAGGTGGTCGGTGACCCAGACGCTCGCCCAGCCGAGTTCCTGGCACATCCCGGCCGCGGCCGCGAGCGCTTCCGGGCCCGCGCCGCTCCCGATACTGGGCAGCACGAGGCCAAAGCGCATGCCCGGATCGGGCCGGTAGCCAGCCAGGCCGGTCCCGGTCGCCTGGGTCCCGGTCACCTGGGTCCCGGTCATCGCGGGTCCGCCTGCCCGGCCGGAGTGAACTGCGGGAGGGCACCCTCGGCGGAACGGACAGCGAAGATCGCGGTCACCCGCTGGCCGACGCGCACCTGGGACGGGGGAACGCCGACCACGTTGGTCAGGAAGACGGGACCCTCATCCAGCTCGACCAGCGCTACCACGTATGGCACCCGGTCTTTCCACGTCTCGTGGTAGGCACGTTCGAAGATCGAGTAGGTCTGCACGGTGCCGTGCCCGGACATGGCGGTCCAGTCAGCCGCACCGCTCAGGCACCGGGGGCAGATAGCCGAGACCGGGTAGCGGATGTGGCCGCAGGCCCGGCAGCGCTGCAGCCGCAACTCGCCGGCCAGCGCCCCGGACCAGAACGGGCGGGTCAGGTCGGTGACGGGCGGATCCGGTGTGAACGCTTGCTCGCTGACCGTCATGACGTCCCCAGGATCAGGCAGCTCGAGGTGTTGAGTGTCATGCCGCGCCCGGTGACCAGGCAGGTCTCGGCACCGCTCCGCTGCCGTTCGCCGCATTGGCCGCGGAGCTGGCGGACTCCCTCGACGATGTGCAACCAGCCCTGCATGTAGGACTCGGAGAGATTGCCGCCTGCCGTGTTGACCGGCAGCTCGCCATCCAGGGCGATCCGCTTCCCTCCCTCCACGAAGGGCCCTGACTCGCCAGGCGCGCAGAAGCCGGCGTGCTCCAGCCAGAACAGCACGGCAATCGTGAAGTTGTCATAGAGCTGGGCGATGTCGATGTCCGCCGGGCTGAGCCCGGCCATCTGGTAGGCGCGGGATACGCAGTCTTGCTGATGCGGCAGGTACCACCAGTCCTTGCGCTCCAGCGTCTGCAGCGTATGGCCCTGGCCCATGCCGAGAATGCGTACCCCCCCGTGCCTGGCGTCCCGGGCCCGTTCCGGCGAGGTGACGATGAGCGCGACACCGCCGTCGGTGATGAGGCAGCAGTCCAGCATGTGCAGCGGGTCGACGATCATGCGCGACGCCTGGTGGTCGGCCAGCGTGATCGGCTCACGCATGACCGCGTCCGGGTTGCGCGCCGCGTTGCGGCGGCCGTTGACCGCGACCCAGCCGAGCTGCTCGCTGGTGGTCCCGTACAAGGCCATGTGCCGCCGTGCTCCGAGCGCGCTGTTGGCGGCGTTGCCGTACATCCCCCAGTTCCCCCACGAGACAGCCGAGCCGCTGGCGGCGGAGAACCTGGATCCGCCGGTGCGGGCCGCGTCACCGAACACGCAGGCGACCACGTCCGCCATGCCCGCCGCGATGGCCAGGGCGGCTTGCTGGACGAGTGCGCCTGCCGTGGCGCCGCCCATCGACAGGGAACCGGCGATTTTCGGGTTGATGCCCAGGTGCTCGCCGAGCCGCAGGTAGTGCTTGGCCGGGTCGGGTGATGTGGTGCCAGGCATGGTGAGCAGCCCGTCGATGTCGTCCTTGCCGAACCCGCTGTCGTCCAGTGCGGCCTGCAGCGCCGCAGTGGCAAGCGACAGGTCGCTCTCGCCTGGCAGCTTCCCCTGCCTGCTCGCCCCGACCCCGGCGATCGCCGCTGTCACTGGCTGGCCCACGCCTTACCTCTCCTCGTCACGTGCCGTCCGGTCCGGTCCGTTCTTCGTATGCGCTGCGCTGCGTCAGCCCCCGGTGAAGCGGGGCAGGCGGCGCTCGCGGAACGCGGCCCGCCCCTCCTGACGGTCGGCCGTGGTGGCCAGCAGGGCCCACAGCGTCCGCTCCAGCTCGAGCCCGCCAGCCAGCGGTGCTTCCCGGGCCGCGAGCAGGCACTGCTTCATCGCCCGCAGGGACAGCGGCGCGTTCGCGGCGATCCGCCGGGCCAGCGCGCCGGCGAACCCGGCCAGCTCATCGTCGTCAACCAGGTCGCTGATCAGGCCCACGCGCAGCCCTTCCTGCGCCGACATCGGATCACCGGACAGCAGCATCCGGGCGGCGATGGCCGGCTGGATGGCCCGCATCAGCCGCTGCGTGCCGCCGCTGCCGGGCAGGCTGCCGATCCGGACCTCGGGCAGGGCGAACTGCGCGCTGCGGGCCGCGACGCGCACGTCGCACGCGAGCGCTAGCTCCAGGCCGCCTCCCACGGCCGGCCCGTTGATCGCGGCGATCAGCGGCTTGGCGAACGCGGTGAGGGCATGCGCGACCGGGGGGACCGCCGCCGCCATCGGATGCTGATCGGCGGCGGGCCGGTCAGTGAGGTCAACGCCGGCGCAGAACGCCGGGCCCGCACCGGTGAGGACTACCACGCGGATGGCATCGTCGGAGCCCAGCTCGGCCAGCGACTCGTCCAGTGCGGTGCGCATCGCCTGGCTTATCGCGTTGCGCTTGGCCGGCCGGTTCAGCGTGACCCAGCCGACGAAGTCGTCACGCCGGGTCCGGACGGGCCGCTCGTCGGCTTGCTGCAGCATCACCACAGCACCTCCTCAGCGACCAGCTGCCGGTACTCGGCGGCCGACAGCCCGAGCAGATCACGGGATATTTCCTCGGTGTGCTGTCCGAGCAGCGGCGCGGGCGAGGTCGGCCGGACGGGTGCGCCGTCCCACAGATGCGGGGCCGCCGCACTGCGGACCAGGCCCATCACCGGGTGGTCCAGGGTGCGCCAGTACCCGCGGTCCGCCAGGACCGGATCGTCGAACACGTCAGCCGCCGTCTCGACGACGCTGGCCGGGACGCCGGCCTCCTGGAGCCGGCGCATCAGCTCCCAGCGATCCCAGTGAGCCGTGGCGACGGCGAGCAGAGCGTCCAGCTCGGCCTCGTGGTGCTTGCGCCCGACAGCGGCAGCGAACCTCTGATCAGACAGGCCCGGCACCGCGGCCGGCGGTCCGGCCGCGGCGGGCGGGCCGGCCGCGACCAGCACGCTGGCCAGCCTGGCCCATTCCGGGTCGGCCCGGACCGAGATAGCGATCCAGGTGTCTTCGCCGGCGCAGGGGTAGACACCGTGCGGTGCCGCGTCCGGGACCCGGTTGCCCTGGCGAGGTGGCTGCTCCCCCGTCACGGAGTACCGGATGATCGCGGGCCCGACCAGGCTGACGGTCGACTCGAACTGGCTGAGCTCGATCCGGCCGCCGCGGCCGGTCCGGTTCCGGTGGACGATCGCGGCGAGCAGCGCGACCAGGGCGTGGCCGGGGTTGGGCACATGATCCGGGTAGTGCGTGCCCGTGCCGACCGGCGCCCGGCCGGGCAGGCCCGACGGCTCCATCAGGCCGGCCAGCGCCGCGATCGTCGACCCGAAGCCCGCGTAATCCTTATTCGGGCCGGTCGTTCCCTGCATCGGCATGGTCAGGTAGATCAGGCCGGGCTGGTGCACACGCAGGTCGTCGTAGCCGAGCCCCCAGCGTTCCATCACGCCGGGACGAAAGTTGCTCGTCACCACCGAGGACAGCCGGGCCAGGCGCAGGGCCAGCCCTGAAGCCGCAGGATGGCGCATGTTCAGGGCGAACGACTTCTTGTTGGCGTTGCGGCTCGCGAAGTAGCCGGATGCGTCGAGGCCGCCGGTGCCCGGCCGGACTGGCGGGGCCACGCGCAGGTTGTCGGGCCTGGCCCGTGACTCGATCTTGATGACCTCGGCCCCGTGCAAGGCCAGCGTCTGGGTAACGAGCGCGCCAGCGCCCACCCAGCAGAAGTCGAGCACCCGCAGGCCGGAGAGAATGCCGGTCATTCGATGGCGCCAGTGTCACGCAACACGGCGAGCTGCTGGCCTGATGCGTTCAGCCAGTCGCGCAGGACCTGCTCGGTGTGGCCGCCTGGCGCGGGAGCCGCGGTCCAGCTGGGCATCACGTGGTCGGCAAGCCGGTATGGCGGTCCCGGGTAGGTGATCACGGCACCGGCAGGCACGTCGTGCACCTGCCGGAAGAACTCACGGTCCCTCAGCTGCGAATCGGTCAGCAGGTCAGCGACCCCGTTGACCGGGGCGGCGGCAACGCGCCTCCCCTGCAGCTCAGCGTAGAGCGCCTGCCGGGCCCGGCCCGCCGTCGCGGAGTCCATGACCTGCTGGAACGTATCGATCGACTCTTGCCGCCGGCGATGCTCCAGGGTCGCCCACTCGGGCGCCTTCAGCGCCTCGGCGCCGGGAGCGCCCTGTTCGCACAGCCAGCTGACCAGGGAGTCCCAGGCGTCAGCCGTGCCGAGCTTCCCAGCCACGATCACGATCCAGCCGTCCGCACAGGCGAATGTCCCGGTGCCCGCCTCGCGGAGCCCGTCGCCGGTCCGCCGCCGCACAGAGCCGGTGAGGTCGAACTCGGCCGCTGCGTCCTCCAGCGCGCTGGCCATCACGGCCTGCGCGGACACATCGATGTCCGCGGCCGGCTGGCCCGCGTCCACGGCCAGGAGCCCGAACAGGGCGCCGATGGCCGCGTTGATGCCGCCCGCGAAGTAGGTCTGGCTGCCGTAGACCGCCACCGGCTCGGCATCCGCGTATCCGCCGAGCGAGAGCAAGCCGCTGGCGGCCAGCGTCACCAGGTCGTCGGCCAGCAGGCCAGCACCATCGCCACGCTGCCCGAAGGGCGAGACGCTGACATGGATGCCCGTCCCGTGCGGGCGGAGGACGCCCCCGGCCTGCTGCCATTCCCGCGCGGCGGGACCAGATGTGATCACGACATCGGCCTGGTCGAGCAGCGAGGCCGCGAGGTCCCGCCCGGCCGGTGCCGCGAGGTTGACGCGGACCGATCTCTTGTTCAGGTTGACGAAGCGCTCGAGCGCGCTGGCCGGCGCCTGGCCCTGGCCGGCGGTCATGATCTCCTGTGGCCATGGATCTCCGCTGACCTCGAGCCGGACGACGTCGGCACCCAGGTCAGCGAGCAGCCGGCCCGCGTATGCCCCGGTTTCGTCGGTCCAGTCGAGCACCCGGACGCCGCCCAGGACCGTCGCGGCTGGCGCGAACGTCGCCTCAGCCATCGGCATTGCCCTTGAGGAAGACAGAACTCCATTCATCCAGGAGATCGAAGATCCGCCGGTACCGGTCGGCTGATCCGGGGCTGCTGGCCGCGACGCCGTTAAGCAGCACGTTGATGATCGCCATCGGCGCGACCAGGGAATTCTGCGGCCCGATCCCGGAAACGCGAGAGGTCAGTGTGACGTCCACGTTGCCCATCGGGGAGATCGGCGAGTCGGTGATGCCTATCACGGTGACCCCCTGCCGGCGGGCAGCCTGCAGGATCCGCAGCGTCTGCGAAGCATAGGGCGGGAAGCAGAACACGACCAGCGCGTCATCCCCGGTCAGATCGACGATTTCCGAGGCCGAATCGCCCGCCCCGATCACCCGGGCGTTACCGCGGAGCCGGTTGAAGGTATTCGCGGCATAATCCGCCAGGGATGCCGAGGCGAGCCCGCCAGCGAAGAACACCCGGCGGGCCGAGACGATGATGCCCACCGCCTTCTCGAGCGTGGCGGCGTCGAGTTCGCTGATGGTATGCCGGAGATTGTCCAGGTCATGCCTCAGTGAGGTGGCCGCCGTGCTGTCACCGAGGTGCGCCACGGAGGTGTCGCCGTTACCCTCCTCGTCGGCGCCGCGCAGCCGGGACCGGACCAGGACCCGGACCCGTTCCTGCAGTTCCGGGTAGCCATCCAGGCCCAGCCGGTAGGCGAATCGGACGATGGTCGAGGAGGCGATGCCCAATCTGGCGGAGAGCTTGTCGACCGTGGCGAACGCGACGAACTCCGGATTCTCCACAATGGCTTCCGCGATCCGCTTCTGCGCCTGGGTGAGATCGGCATAATTACGCTGAAGCTCGGTCATCACATCGACGTCGTCACTCACGCTTCTTCACCTGACCTTGACTCTGATCGGCACCACGGTCACGCCGCGGGCTCGAATCTTGCTGGTGCATCTCATTGTCAGGCTTGACCCGCCGGCAAGCTCATGGACGAGTACTGCGGATAGCTCTTATCCCAGACTGCGGGGTAGGCACGATCGATTCCCTCGGTGAAGAAGGTGGGCACGGTCTGGTCAATGGCCACATCGATCACCCACGGCCTGCGCGACTGGAGGGCGCGGGCCAGCGCGGGAGCGAACTCGTCCGCCTTCTCGACCCGCACGCCGTCAGCGCCGTTGGCCTCGGCGAGCTTGGTGTAGTCCGGGTTGTACGGTTCCCCGGTGTCCTTGCGGACGAACCTGGTCCACGGGTGGGTCCGTTGATAGGCAACGCCGGATCCCTTGCGCTCGATGCCGAGTTCGTGGTTGTTCAGCACGACCCAGACCGCAGGCAACTGGTACTCGACCGCGCTGGCCAGGATGCCGCTCACCATGTTGAAGGCACCGTCCCCGGTCAGCGCGATGGCCGGGCGGGAAGGGTCGGCGACGACCGCGCCGAGCACGCCGGAGGACGCCCATCCCATCTCGGCCATGCCGGAGTTGATGTGCCAGGCATCTGGTGCGTCGACCCGCATGTACGGCTCGGCGTACTGGATCACGTCGCCCACGTCTACGAAGACGCGGCCGCCACAGTCCGCCATCGCCTCACCGAGTTCATGGACCAGGCGGCCGGGATGGATGGGACTGGTCTGGGCGGTGATGATGTCCTGGATCTTCCCGGTCCAGGCCTGCTTCCAGCCCGTCACTTCGGCCAGCCACGCGCCGCGGGACACGGCCGCGTCCCGCCCCGCGCCGGAGCTGGCTGGTGACCCGGCACCCAGCTCGGCGATCAGGTCTTCGAGGAAGCTGCCGGCGTCCGCGACGACCCCCACCTCGATCGGGTAGTTCCGGCCGATCTCGTGGTGATCCACGTTCACCTGGATCACCTTGGTCCGCGGGATGTCGTAGACCAGCTTCTGGCGCCAGTTACTCGTGTGGTTGTCGGAGAACCGCGCGCCGAGCGCGATCACGACGTCGGCGTTACGGGTCGTGGCTGCGGCCGCGTCCGTGCCAGACCGGCCGACCGGCCCCACCGACAGCTCGTGGCTTTCCGGGAAGATGCCCTTCGCCGTAAGGGTCGTGGCGACTGGTGTCCGGGTCGTCTCGGCGAGCTGCCGGATGAGCCCGGCTGAGCCGGCGGACAGCTTGCAGCCCCCGCCCGCCACGATGACCGGCCGCTCCGCCGAGCGGAACAGATCGGCGGACCGCCGCACCGAGTTGGCGTCGGCCCGCAGCCGCGACGAGACCTGGCGCGCCGACGGCGGTTCCGGCGTCCCGATCACCGGAGCGAGCTGCACGTCGAACGGGATCTGGATGAAGACCGGCCCCGGCCGGCCGCTCACCGCCGTCTTATAGGCCTGGTTGAGGACGTCGATGACGGTATCCGGGCGCATGAGCATCCAGCTGCCCTTGGTGACCGGCCGGAAAACGCTCACCGCATCCTCGAAGCCGTTGTAGTACAGCTCCTGCATCCCGCCCTTGCCCATCACGTGGGTGGAGCCGGCCCCGGCGAACACCATGAGGGCGGACGGGTCGTGCATGGCGCTGGCGACGGCCCCGACGCAGTTCAGCAGGCCCGGCCCCTTGCTGACCAGGACCGGGGCGACCCGCCCCGTGGTCCGGTAGTAGACGTCGGCCATGTGCACGGCGTGCGACTCGTGCTTTGCCTGGACGCCCTCTAGGTCCGGATGATCGATCAGCGCGTCGAGGAACGGCCAGATCGCGCCTCCGGCGTAGCCGAAGTAATGCGTGAAACCAGCCGACTCGAACCACTCCGCGACCGCATCGACTACCCGCATGCCTGGCTCCTCAGCCCTCGTTCAACGAGCTCCGATTATCGAGCAAAAATTGTTGCTAGTCAACCGTCACGACGGCATAGCGACGACGAGCAACCTGAGTTCGGTCATGTCTTCCATCGCGTAGCGGACGCCCTCACGCCCGAGTCCGGAGTCCTTGACCCCGCCGTAGGGCATGTGATCGACCCGGTAGGTCGGGGCGTCGTTCAGCACCACGCCACCTACCTCGAGGCGCTCGAACGCGCGCCACGAGTTCCACAGGTCCGTCGTGAACACGCCTGCCTGCAGCCCGAAGGGGGAGTCATTGACCGCGGCGACGGCCTCGTCGAAATCCCGCACCGGGCTCAGCACCGCCACCGGGGCGAACGCCTCGTCCCGGCACACCCGGGCCGAACTGGGGACGTCGGCCAGGACCGTAGGCGGGTAATAGGCACCATCGCGCTGACCGCCGAGCAGGATCCGGCCACCGGCTGCGACAGCGTCGGTCACCCATCCGTCGATCCGGGCGGCCGCCGGCTCGTCGATCATCGGCCCGAGATCGGTCTTCGGATCGGCCGGATCGCCGAGCCGCAGCCCCGCGGCGTGACCGACGAACAGCTCCGTGAACTCGTCCCAGACCTGCTGGTGCACGAAGATCCGCTGCACGCTGATGCAGGTCTGCCCGGCGTACTTGAACGCGCCCAGCGCGGACCTTTGCGCTGCCCGCCGCACATCGGCCGAGGCGTCCACGATGACGCCCGCGTTACCGCCGAGCTCGAGTACGACCTTCTTCTTGCCGGCCCGCGACTTCATGTCCCAGCCGACTGCGGGGCTGCCGGTGAAGCTGAGCACCTTGAACCGGCCGTCGGTCACCATCTTGTCGCCGAGCGTGCGCGACATCGGCAGCACGCTGACCGATCCGGGCAGCGCGCCAGCCTCGTCGATCAGCCTGGCGACCTTCAGCATGGTCAGCGGCGCAGCGCTCGGCACCTTCAAGACGATCGGGACACCCACCGCCATGGCTGGCGCCACCTTGTGGACGGCGAGGCTGAGCGGCAGGTTGAACGGGCTGATCCCGGCCACCGGGCCTGCCGGGAACCGGCGCGTGATGCCGAACCTGCCGCGGGATGCGGCGTTGATATCCAGCGGCATGAACTCACCAGTGAGCCGCGCCACCTCCTCGGCGGCCACCCGGAACGTCAGCGCGCTGCGCTCGACCTCCGTCCGCGCATCCTTGATCGGCTTGCCGACCTCGGCGCACAAGGTGGCGGCGAGCGACTCATGCTCAGCGAGGATCTGCCCGGCCACGGTGGTCAGGATTCGCGAGCGCTCATAGGAGGGAACGGCGGCGAGGTCCTCGCGGACAGCACAGGCCCGCTCGACTGCGGCCTCGTACTGTTCCTCGGTGGCCAGGAAGGTAGTCCCGACTTCGGTCCCGCTGCCGGGCCTGGTCACGACCAGCTTGTCAGGCGACTCAGTCCACCTGCCGCCAGCGAAGATCGGGTAGAGAGCAGCGGTCTCCGGCACAGGATCCTCCTTGCGGGCCCACAGTGGTGACAACATTTTATGTGCATCCTACGATGTAATACAACAAGATTTTCATCCCCCTTGTTCCGGTTGCTGGGTGACCGGTTTCTGCTGATCCTCGGCGTACTGATCACCGCCGTGGCCCTGGCCGCCCTGGTCACCGGCCTGACATCAGCTGTTGCGCCCGGCACGGTCACCGGCTCAGGAGCTGGCCTGTGCCTGCTCGTTTCCGCAGCGCTTACCCTGATCGTCAAGCGCTTCTACACTGGCCTGCCGCCCGGCACCCGGGTGCCGCGTTTGGCCGGGACGCCCGGGCGCGGGTAACCTTCCTGAGGTTTGGGTTGGGCACCTCGTTCGGTGAGGCGTCGACATGAACACAGGCCACTGATCCGACGACGTCGAGAGACGCCCAGGGTCAGGACAGGTTTCCCCGGCTTAAGGGGTGACCCAAAGTGGCTGCACCAGGGGTGCTACGTCGTGTCGTGCCAAAGCTCTGACGAGAGGGGTGCGCACGCCGGTTTCCCGGCGGTGTTCTCCCGTGTGCAGGTGCTGGCACCCCCGTGTGCCACGGCCGGAGGGAGGCGAGAGATGGATAGTAAACCGGGCCATGAACGGCCCCGCATCCACCTGTTCTCGTTTTCTTCCGGCACGCGGTAACCGCCCCCTCTGCGCGATCTTCCCGCTCCACGATCCTGCCCGCTGCGACTGAGCGCAGCGCGGGCGGATGCTGCGTGCCTCCCGCACCACCCCGGACCGGGGCGAGGGAGGCATCACCATGACCACGAACCTGGAGCCCCGCCCCGCGGTGCTCGACGAGCAGCATGCCGGTGACATCCGCGGCGCGCTGGGCACCATCGGCCGGGA
>JBOHCK010000214.1:0-10619 GCA_050698755.1 Streptosporangiaceae bacterium
ACAAGGTCCGGTTCCAGGGCCAGGAAGTAGCCTGCGTCATCGCCGATGACCCGTACATCGCCAAGGACGCGTGCGAGGCCATCGAGGTCGAGTACGAGCCGCTGCCGGTGATCGTCAACCCCGAGCAAGCGGTCGCCGAGGGCGCGCCGGTCATCCGGGACGACAAGGCGGGCCAGGAGAGCAACGTCATCTTTGACTGGGAGGTCGGCGACGCGGCCGGCACCGACCGGGCCTTCGAGCAGGCCGACGTGATCTCCCGGCTCAAACTGCACTACCCGCGCTCGCACCCGTCGCCGATCGAGTGCTGCGGGTCGATCGCGGATTTCAACCGGGCCACCTCGAAGCTCACCGTGTACATGACCACGCAGGCGCCGCACATCATCCGCGCGGCGGTGGCCCTGGTCGCCGAGCTGCCCGAGCACATGATCCGGATCATCTCCCCGGACATCGGCGGAGGGTTCGGCAACAAGGTGCCGGTCTACCCCGGGTACGTCTGCTCGATCCTGGCCTCGATCCTGCTCGAGCGGCCGGTGAAGTGGATCGAGGACAAGTCGGGCAACCTGATCTCCACCGGTTTCGCCCGCGACATCTACCTGGACGGGGAGATGGCGCTGCGCAAGGACGGCAAGATCCTCGGGGTCCGGATGCACTGCGATTCGGACCACGGCGCGTTCTTCTCCGACGCCCAGCCGAGCAAGTTCAAGATCGGCCTGCTGCACTCGGCGTTCGCCTCCTACGACATCCCGGTCGCGCACCTGACCGACCGCGGGACGTACAGCAACAAGGCGCCGGGCGGAGTGGCCTACCGTTGCTCGTTCCGGGTCACCGAGGCGATGTTCTTCCAGGAGCGGATGATGCAGGCCGCAGCCGATGACCTCGGCATGGACCAGGCCGAATTCCGCCGGATGAACTTCGTGCGCGACGATCAGTTCCCGCACAGGACCCCGTTCGGCTTCCTGACCGACTCGGGCCAGTACGGCAAGTGCCTGGACGTCGGGCTCAAGGCGGTCGACTATGAGGGCTTCCGCCGCGAGCAGGCCGAGGCCAGGAAGCACGGCAGGCTGCTGGGCATCGGGATCTCGACCATGACCGAGCCGCTCGGTGCGGGCAACAGCCGCGAGTACGACATCCTCGGCATCAAGATGTTCGACTCGGCCGAGCTCAAGATCCACATGACCGGCAAGGCCATCGTCCGCACCGGGGCCAAGACCCAGGGCCAGGGGCACGAGACCACCTGGGCCCAGATCGTCAGCCACGAGCTCGGCATCCCGGCCGATGACATCGTCGTCGAGGAAGGGGACACCGACACCGCACCGTTCGGCATGGGCACCTACGCGTCGCGCAGCACCCCGGTCGCCGGAGCGGCGGTCGCCATGGTGTCGCGCAAGATCCGGGCCAAGGCCCGCAAGCTGGCGGCGCACCTGCTCGAGGTGTCCGAGGAGGACGTCGAGTGGGAGCTCGGCCGGTTCTACGTCCGCAGCGCCCCGGACCGCGGTGTGACCATCCAGGAGTGCGCGCTGGCCGCGTACAGCAACATGCCCGACGGCATGGAGCCCGGTCTGGAGAACACCGCCTACTACGACCCGCCCAACCTCACCTGGCCGTTCGCCGTGTACATCGTCACCGTCGAGGTGGACCCGGAGACCGGCGTGTGGGACGTGCTCAAGCTGGTCGCGGTCGACGACTGCGGGGTCAGGATCAACCCCATGATCGTCGAGGGACAGATCATGGGCGGGCTCACCGAGGCCTACGCGATGGCTAACATGCAGTTCATCACCTTCGACGCCGAGGGCAACTGCGTGGGCTCGAACTATATGGACTACCTGCTGCCCACCGCCTGGGAGACGCCGGGCTTCGAGCTGCACAGCGAGGTCGTCACGCCCTGCCCGCACCACCCGATCGGCGCCAAGGGCATCGGTGAGTGCGCCGCGGTGGGCGGCCCGGCCGCCTACGTCAACGCGGTCATGGATGCGCTGTCGGACACCGGGGTCCGCAACATCGACATGCCGCTGCTCCCGGACCGGGTCTGGGAGGCCATGACGTACCGCCGCGACGTGTCCGGCGCGCCGCCGGTCCGGTCGGACGACTGAATCCTTAGGGCGGAGCGCGTGGTGGAAAGTATGACCTCCCTCCTGGAGGAGATCGGCGAACTGACCCGGCGCGGGCAGCCGTTCGTGCTGGCGACCGTGGTCTGGCGCGAGAGCCCGTCCTCCAGCCAGCCGGGCTCGCGGGCGATCATCACCGCTGAGGGCGAAGTGCACGGCTGGATCGGCGGCGCCTGCGCCGAGCCGGTGGTGATCCGCGAAGCGCAGCGGGTCATGACCGACGGCGCGGCCAAGCTGCTCCTGCTGGGCACGCCGGACCAGTTCGGCGCGGCGGTGCCCGAAGGCATGACGGTCATCCCCATCGCCTGCCAGAGCGAGGGCGCGCTCGAGATCTACATCGAGCCGATCCTGCCGGTGCCGCATCTGGTCATCGTGGGCAGCTCCCCGATGGCGCACACGCTGACGGACCTGGCCCGCGCGCTGGGGTGGCGCACGGACCTGGTCAGCGGCCCGGACTTCGCGACGGCCACCGCGGACGAGCGGTCCATGATCGTCGTGGCCACCCAGGGACACGACGACGAGGACGTGCTAGAGCGCGCGGTCGCCGCCCGGCCCACGTACCTGGGCCTGGTGGGATCGCGCCGCCGCGGGGCTACCGTGCTCGGCTACCTCGCCGACCGCGGCGTGCCCCAGGAGGAACTCGACCGGGTCCGGGTGCCGGCAGGCCTCGACCTGGGCCGGACGACGCACGCCGAGATCGCGGTCGCCATCCTCGCGGAGCTCGTGCAACTACGAGCCTCGGGCGCGCTGCGGGAGCCGACGGCGGTACCTGCCGCGCGTGCCAAGCCATCAGCGCAGGCCGTCGACCCGGTCTGCGGGATGACGGTGCCCGCTGACGCGTCCGGGCGGCCGCTGCGGCACGACGGCGCCGACTACTACTTCTGCTGCGCCGCGTGCCGGCAGGCGTTCGAGAAAGACCCCGACGCTTACCTGGAGAGAGAGACCCGATGCTGATCACCAACGAGTTCGAGGTCGCTGAGCCGGTCGACCAGGTCTGGCAGTTCTTCCAGAACATCCCGCAGGTCGCCGCCTGCCTGCCGGGTGCGCAGCTGACCGAGGACCTCGGGGACGACAAGTACAAGGGCACGGTCGCCGTCCGGATGGGACCGGTCCGCCTGCAGTTCGCCGGCATCGCCGACATCACCGAGCGCGACGAGCCGGCCAAGCGCCTGGTCGTCCACGCCAGCGGCGCCGATGAGAAGGGCCGGGGCCAGGCCAACATGGTCGTCACCGCCACGCTGGCCCGGACGAACCGCGGCACCACCAAGGTCGGCGTCGTCCAGGACCTGCAGCTTTCCGGCGCGGCGGCCCAGTACGGCCGCGGCATGATCGGCGACGTCTCGGCGATACTGATGCGCGACTTCGCCACGAACATGCAAGGCCGGATCGAGCGGCTCAACCTCGGCGAGTCCCCCGAGCAGATCGCCGCCACGACCGCCGCGCCCGCGCGGGGCTTCACCCTGGGCCTGCGCGCCGCGATGCTGGCCCTGACCCGGGTCTTCCGCCGCTTCTTCATGCCCTACCAGCCCGCTAGCTGACAAGAGAGGACAAGTCATGGTCCTGTGGTGGATCGGCAGCGTGATCCTGCTGGTGGTGGTCCTGCCGGTGGTGATCTACCTGCTCAACCGCGTGCTGGCGGCGGTGGAACGGATCCGGGGGGCGACCGACGACATCCTGGCCGGCGGGGTCGCCCTCATCGGCGAACTCAACGGCCTGCCGGAGGCGCTCGCCGTCACCGACAACACCGTCAAGGAAATCTCCGTGGGCGCCGTCCGGTACGCCGGCTCCGTCGCCAAGCTTCTCGGCTGAACGGAAGGAGACCGGTCATGCCCGCTGTCGCCTGGTTCACATTGATCGTCGCCGCGCTGATCATCGCGATCACCGCGGTAGGCCTGCTCCGCGTCATCTTCCACCTGCGGGCGATCCGCGCGACGCTCGTCACGACCACCGGGGGAGTCGGGGCCGTCGCGCAGCTCACCAGCACGGTGCCGGAAAGGCTCACCGCGGTCAACGCAAGCCTGAAGCCGGTGCGCGACTTCTGTGAAACGGTCTGAGACCCGGCGAAGGAGCCGTCCATGAGAATGCATATCCTCGCCGCGGGGACCAGTACCACCGGCTGGGTGGTGGGGTACACGATCGGCATCGTCATCGTGCTGGTCGTGGTGGCGCTCGTCGTGCCGATCCTGCTACTCGCCCGGTCGATCGGCAACGAGGCACCCAAGATCAACGACGCGCTGACCGAGGCGGTGCATAACACCGCTCCGCTCGGCGCGCTGCGCACCACCATCGAGCACGCCACCATCATCATCGGCGGCCTGCAGCGCGGCCGCGCCCGGCTGGGAGGGTAGCGATGCACAACCTGGCCATGTCCTCCACGGAGCACAACCTGTGGCTGACGGCGAACATCCTCGGCCTCGTGGTGGTCGTCGCCGTGGCGGCCCTGCTGACCCTGCTGATCGTGCTCGTGCGGACCATTGACCGCCGGGTCGTAGCGGTGCGCGACACGCTGAAGGCGGCGGCGGCCAAAACCGCCGATACCGTGCTGATCCCGCAGGTGGCCGGCGGCGTCGAGGCGGTACTCGCCGAGGGCCTGCAGCACCACCTGTTCCTCGGTCGCGTCCTCGGGAAGGTGAAGTCATGACCGGGCTCGTCGTGTTCACGGTCATCGACGTCGTCCTGCTGATCGCGGGCCTGGCGTTCTACCTGTTCTGGGTCGGCACGCTGCTCACGCGCATCGCCGGGAACCTCGAGGAGTGCGCCGAGATCGTCAGGACCATCGTCGGGCACGCCAAGCTCATCCGGCCCGGGGTGGAGCACATCAACGAGACCGGCGGCGTGGTAGCCGGGGCGCTTCCCCTGCTATACGGGATGGCCGAGGAGATCGTGACCGATGTGACGCCCAGGCCCGAGGCACCCGAGGTGCCCGAGCCTGCCCGGCCCGCGTCGGGGACGCGTCGCTCGCGCCTGCTAGACGCGGTCGGCTTCCGCTCGGGATCGTGAGCTAGCCGAGGTTCGCCTCGGGCCGGACCGGATCCTTAGCCAGGCTGGGGGAGGATGACGTCGTCTCGCCGATCCACTGGTCCTTCCAGGCCTGCTCGTACTGCTGGTCGTTGCACCGCGGGTGGTAGATCGCGGTGAGTTCCCTGGCGATCTGCTCCCGGTGCGCCCTGGTGCCGCCCGGTACCTCGTAGGTGCAGACGTAGACCTTCCACCTCGAGCCCGCGCGCCTGATCCAGCAGTGCGCTCGCGGGTGCTGGAACGGGAACCGCTCGGCCGAGAGGTCCTCGGAATGGTCCACGTAGATCACCGCGTACCGATCGGGCTTAGCGTCCGGCTCCGGCTTGTACACGATCGCGTAGACGGCCGCCGCTGCGGGCGGCGTCCAGCCGGCCAGCACGCGGGGTCCCTCGAACGGGTACCCGGCCAGCGATCCGAGCCTGATCATGACTGCGCTTCTTCGTCCTCGCTGATCGCCTCGGTCCGCACCACGGGGGCCGGCGGCAGGCCGGCCTTCGCCGCGGCCTGCGCGAACTCCTCGGCCGCCTTGGCGATCGCCTCGTCACGGCTAGCAGCTTCCACGATGACCTGGACGCCGTACCGGCTGGTCCCGATCCCGGTAGCGATGCCCCCGCTCCCGGCGACCGCATCGGCCAGTTCGACCACCTGCTCACGGCTCAGCACGCGATCACCCTCGGCCTCGAGCCCCACGCTCCACCTCACGGGCACACTCCTTAGCTCACGACCCGAGCTGAGTTTCCAGGGATCGGACGGTCGCGGTGCACGCGCTGGCGGGCTGGTTACCGGTCATCGCGCATATCGCAGCTGTGAGGTAGTTCGCCGTCCCGTCGATACCGTTGGCAACCTGGCTGTTCGGGTTGCTCAGGTTGGCGGCGATCTGACTCCAGCTCAGCCCGGCGAGCACCTGCGGGCTATAGCTCGCCCCGAAGATCGCGTACTTGTTGCCGAAATCAATGAACGGTATCGCGCCGGCATCCTCGGAGGGGACGTAAGGCGGGGCGTCGTACTTGGCCACCAGCGCTTTTTGGGCCGCGGTGGGCGTCTCCAGGGTGGTATACCCGCCGGTAGACGGGTCCGGGATATTGCTGAGGTTCTCGACCGGCGTGAAGGCCAGGTACGGGCTGGAGTAGCTGGCCTTGGCGAACGTCCAGGTCGCCGTATTCGGATAAGGCTCGGGGTCGCCGGCGCCGTCCGCGGTGGCCGAGCGGATGGTGGCGAGCCCGCTGAACGTACCGAACCGGCCCAGCGCCACGATCATCGCCCAGCGCTCGGCCGCGCAGAAGGGGCAGAACTCGGAGCCCAGGTAGAACATCTCGGGCTTGCCGTTGGAGGCCAGCGGCGCCCCGCTGACGGCGATGGGTTTCTCCGTGACTACGCCGCCGCCGTCCCCTACTGCGTTCAGCGCGCTCGCGGGCACGGAGGTGACCTGGCCTAGTATCGCGGCCGATGCCGCCCCCACTTGGCCGCTCGATCCTGACGAGGTGGGCGGCGGCGCCGTCTTGGTGTTCAACTTGATCAGGACGAAGGTCACCGCGATCGCCGCCACGAGGAAGACGATGCCCACGGCCACCAGGATTCCCGCGCGCGGCCGGCCCTGCATCGGGGGGGCGGGCGCTGCATCGGGCGCTGTCTCGTTTGCCGCTGGCCATTGGTCAGCCGTCAGGGAGGAGGTTTCAGGGAACTCAGCGTGCGCGATGCCCTGATCAGGTTCGGCATCGAATCCGCGCTCAGCGGCTGGCCGGGCACCGTCCGGTCCGGCGTCTTCCGGCTCCGGCGGCGCGTCAGCGTGATCCGGCCCGGGACCCTGCGGGTCCCCTGGCTGCGGGTCTCCTTCCACCGCTACCTCCTTCTCGGTACGTCCACGTTATGGCACGCGGCGGCTAGGGCACACTCCAGTGCTGATTGGACGTGTTGCGGCAGGTGGCCAAGATCAGCTGCGTGCCGCTCTTCTTCGCGTACTTCGGATCGGTCAGGCACAGCGCCCAGTCCTGCTCCTTGTTCGCGACCTCACCGTCCTTCAGGTGCCCCCGGATCTCCCCCCACGACTGGTTGCACGTGTACAGGATGACCGCGGTGCCGTTCGCGGCGTCGCCCCTGGAACTCAGGCACAGGCCGTTGAGCCTGAGCTGACCTCCCACCACCGTCCACTGCTCCGCGTGGTCATTGGCGGAGCAACTCCAGATGACCGCCTTGGCGCCCTTGCTCCGGCTGTTCTTGGCGTCATCAACGCATTTCCCGGCGTAGCCCTTGACCAGCCCGGGACGCGACGCGACGGCGATGGCGTGGCGGAGGCCGTGGGTGAAGGCGCCAGCGACGTGTATTGCAGCTCCATGGTCATGCCGTCTGAGCCACTCAGCACGGCGGTGAGGCCGACGATCACGGTGCACTTATAGGCGTTGTTGGCGGTCCCGACCTGGACCAGTTCTGTGCCCTCTGAAGCAGGACCGATGTTCCCGGCCTGCCTGCCGCTGTAATACCCGAGCGATCCTCCGCCGGCGTCGTAGCATTCCGATTGCCAGCCGACTATTCAGTGGCTACCACCGTGAAGGCCGTGGCGCTCGCCACCGCGGCTTGCACGCACGCTGTGGTCAGGACGGCAATGCGCTTAGCTCTCTGCATCCTCACGGCCTCCGCCTGAACGTTACGGACCGGGACGGGCCAAGAGCACCAAACGTAACAAGTCCGGCCGGGCGTCAGTGCCTAATTCAGTCCCGGCAGCAGCGTGGCGAGCTTCTCCAGGCTGCTCAGGTCGTGGCCGGACAGCAGCAGGTCGATATGCGGGGCGGCGACCATCATGCCGAGCGTGCTCGGGCGCCAGCCGGGCTCGTCACGCTTGTGCGGGTTCAGCCAGACCAGCCGGTGGCTGAGCCTGGACAGCCGCTCCATCGCGGCGGCGAGCACGGCTGGATCCCCGCGGTCCAGGCCATCGGAGCAGATCACCACGATCCCGCCCCGGCACAGGCCGCGACGTCCCCAGGTCCGGACGAAGGCGTCCAGGCTGTCACCGATCCTGGTCCCGCCGTCCCAGTCGAACGCGGCCCGCGCGGCCCGTTCCAGGGCCTCGTCCGGGCTGCGGCATTCCATCGCCCCGGTCACCCGGGTCAGCCGGGTGCCGAAGCAGAACACCTCGACCCGCCCGGCCGAACGCGCGGCCGAGTGGGCAAACTGGAGCAGGCTGCGCGAGTAGTCCGCCATCGAGCCCGAGATGTCCAGGATCAGGATCAGCGGCCGCATCCGGACCTTGCGCCGCCGCCAGTACAGCCGGGCCGGCTCTCCGTGCATGCGCAGGGATTCCCTGATGGTCCGCCGGGGGTCGGGCCGGGTGCCGGCCCGGGCGGCGGAGGTGCGCCTGGTCCGGCGGCGCGGCGGGGTCAGCTTGATCCTGGCCATGATCCGGCGCAGGGCGGCGAGTTCCTCCGGTGTGCAGGCGGCAAACGACTTGCGCTTGAGCGCCTCGACGTCCGACGCCATCCAGCCGAGGACGGCGTCGTCCTCGCGCTCCTCTCCGCCGGGCTCGGTGGACGGGATGGCCAGCGCGCCCTGCGCCGCCGCCGAGGCGCGCAGCACTAGGGTCAGCTCGTCCGCGTCCTGGCCGTCGGCCAGGAAGAACCGGCGGAACACTCCGTCGTAGGTGGCGATGTCGTCATGCCGGTTGACCAGCGTGGCGCGCCCAGCCCAGTAAAGGTCGACCAGGTCGGACGGATCCAGCCCCTTCAGGGCCGCGCAGTAGAGCTGTACGTCCCCCGACCCCACGGCTAGCCCGGCCGCGCGCAACTCCCCGGCGAACCTGACCAGCAGCCCGACGATCGGGACGGGCTCGGCCTCAGAAGCCCCGGGCACCTGAGGTGATCTCCTGCAGGTTGTCCAGGACTACCTCCAGGTCGTCCCGGTCCTTCACCACCGCGCCGAGCGTGTCCTGCGCGGCGCGGGCATCCAGATCCGATTCGCCGAGGAAGTCCAGGGTGCGGGCCCAGTCGATGGTCTCGGCCACGCCGGGCGGCTTGGCCAGATCGAGCTCGCGAAGCCGCTGGACCGCGGCGACCACCTTGCGGGCCAGCGCCGCGGAGATGCCCGGTTCGCGGATCAGGACGATCTCGACCTCGCGGTTCGCGGCAGGGTATCCGATCCAGTGGTACAGGCAGCGCCGCTTCAGCGCGTCGTGCAACTCCCTCGTGCGGTTGGAGGTGAGCACCACCAGCGGCGGACTGTCGGCCTTGACCGTGCCGATCTCGGGGATGCTGATCTGGAAGTCGGAGAGCAGCTCGAGCAGGAAGGCCTCGAACTCGTCGTCCGCCCGGTCGATCTCGTCGATAAGCAGCACGGCCCTGTCGCCCGCCCGGATCGCCTCGAGCAGCGGCCTTTCCAGCAGGAACCTCGGGCCGAAGAGCTTATCGACCGCGTCGGAGTCGGTGACCTGATGTTCGGAGAGCGCCCGGATGTGCAGCATCTGCCGGGCGTAATCCCACTCGTACAGCGCCTGGTTGGTATCGATGCCCTCGTAGCACTGCAGCCTGATGAGCCTGCGGCCGAACACCGCGGCCATGACCTTGGCCACCTCGGTCTTGCCGACCCCGACCTCACCTTCGAGCAGGATGGGGCGGTTCAGCGACATCGCCACGAACAACGCGGTGGCCAGCCCGCGGTCCGCCAGGTACCCGCCCTGACGCAAGATCTCGGTCAGCTGGCCGACGGTCTCGGGGTTTTCCATTCAGAGGACGAGGTCACGCACGCTGGTGGCGTCAGGGTTCAGCTTCCCCTCGCGGGCGAGCTGGGTCCGCCAGGCCAGGCGCAGGTCGCCGTCGGTCTCATCGGCCAGGCCGTCGAAGCCCACGTCGGCCATCCGCTGGCAGGACTTGGTGTTGCCGCAGGCCGCCTCGATATCCTCGGTGTTCTGCGCCTGGGCAGTCCACACCTCGCGGAGCACGCCGAGGACCTCGTCGGTGTAAGCACCCATCTGCTGGCACCCTCCTATCGCGGGCAGGCTTGCCTCCTACCGAGGGTATGCCCTGGTCGCTGGCCTGGCGACCGCGGATTAAGAGTTCCCTTATGGGCCGGGTCGCGTAGGCGGTTAATTCTGTGGTCGAATGCTGGCGTGTTCGTGCGGGTGTGGGAGTACGAGGTGCCTGGTGAGCAGGCGGCGGCGTTCACCGAGGCCTACGCCGCCGAAGGCGCCTGGGCTGAGCTGTTTACCCGGGGCGATGGGTTCTTGGGCACCGAGTTGTACTGCGACGCTGCCCGGGCCGACCGGTTCGTGACCATCGACCGCTGTTCTTGCCCAATCCCGACGGTTCCTGGCGGCGTGACAGCGAACACCACGAGAACGTGCTCATCGACACGACCCGGATCCCCGCGCTCTTGCGGCAATACGGTGTCGAGGCTCAGGTCGGATCGTCGTTCGGCATAGAGAGCAACCCGCCAGGGCTTCGGGTGATAACCGGGCACAAGATAACCAGCTGATTCCGGCGCAAGCGCCGGGCGGGACGCCCTAGCTTTCCA
>JBOHCK010000215.1:0-10616 GCA_050698755.1 Streptosporangiaceae bacterium
CCCCCGTACCCCCCGGCCCCGACGGGGCGACCGCCGCCCCCGCCCACCGGTCGACGCTTCCCGACGTGATCGACGAGCTGTGGGCGCGGCGCGACGAGCTGTCGCCGCGGGACACCGAGGCCCGGGAGATCGTCGTCGCCGCGGTGGACGAGATCGACGCCGGCCGCGCCCGGGTCGCGAGCATCGACCCGGCGACCGACGAAGTCGTCGTGGACGAGCGGGCCAAGCAGGCGATCCTGCTCGCGTTCCGCCTGCTGCCGATGGAAAGTTCCCAGGTGGGCGACTTCCGCTACGACGACAGGGTGCCGCTCACCAGGCACCTTGACGGCGTCCGTGTGCTGCCGGGCGCGATCGTCCGTTGGGGCGCCTACGTCGCGCCGGGCACCGTGCTGATGCCGTCGTTCGTGAACATCGGCGCCTACGTGGATACCGGGACCATGGTGGACACCTGGGCGACGGTCGGCTCGGGCGCCCAGATCGGCAAGAACGTGCACCTCTCCGGCGGCGCGGGCATCGGCGGCGTGCTAGAGCCGCCGAACGCGGTGCCCGTCGTGGTCGAGGACGATGCGATGATCGGCTCGCGCGCCATGGTGGTGGAGGGCGCGCGGGTCCGCACCGGCGCCGTCCTCGGCCCCGGTACCCTCCTGGGTCCCACGATGCACGTCATCGACACCGAGACCGGCGAGGAACTGCCCCGCGGCGAGGCGCCCCCCTGGTCGGTGTGCGTGGCCGGCATGCGCCCGCGCCGGTTCCCCGGCGGCGAGTTCGGCATGCCGTGCGTCCTGGTCCTCAAGCGGATGCCCCCAGGCCGCCGCCACGACAAGGCCGCCCTGAACGCCATCCTCCGCGATCACGGCATAAATACCTGAGTTGCCTGGCACGATTACCCTAGGTGCACAATGAGCGTAAATTCAGAGCCGCACCGCAGGATCCGTCGCCAGGGCCCTGTCACGCTGCGCGGCAAGCAGATACCGGCGACCACGACCGATCAGCGGCTGCTCGACCGGCGCGGGCGCGCCGACTGGGTGCACACCGATCCGTGGCGGGTGATGCGGATCCAGGCGGAGTTCGTGGAGGGGTTCGGCCTGCTGGCTGAGCTCGGTCCCGCGGTCTCGATCTTCGGCTCCGCGCGCACCCGCCGCGATGCCCGCGAGTACCTGATCGCCGAGCAGATCGCCTGCGGCCTGGTCAAGGCCGGCTACGCGATCATCACCGGCGGCGGCCCCGGGATCATGGAGGCGGCCAACAAGGGCGCGGTCGAGGGCGGCGGCCTCTCTGTCGGCCTGGGCATCGAACTGCCCACCGAGATGGGCCTGAACGACTACGTCGAGGTCGGCCTCGAGTTCCGCTACTTCTTCGTGCGCAAGACGGTATTCATCAAGTACTCGCAGGCCTTCGTCGTGCTGCCCGGCGGTTTCGGCACGATGGACGAACTGTTCGAGGCGCTGACCCTGGTCGCCACCGGCAAGATCACCAAGTTCCCGATCGTGCTGGTCGGCCGCGCCTACTGGGCCGGCCTGCTGTCCTGGCTGGAGAACACGATGCTGGCCCATGCCAACATCGGCCCGGTGGAGTTCGGCCTGCTCAGCCTGGCCGACGACGCCGACGAAGTGGTCGAGATCATCCGCGCCGCGCACGCCGGCCACGGCCTGGACGACCCCGCCCCCGAGCCTGTTGTCCTCCCCGGCGACATCGGCCTGGGCAGCTAGCCCGAGGCAGATCACCGCGTGAGCGCGCGCAGCACCGGCTCGTCCAGCTCGGTCAGTGAGCGCAGGACCAGGTCGGCGCGGCGGTAGCGGGAATCGCCGGCCAGCAGCGGGTCGGGCACGGCCAGGCAGCTCATGCCCGCCTCCTTGGCCGCCACCACTCCGGCGGGAGAGTCCTCGACCGCCAGGCAGCGGGCCGGGCTGAGCGCCAGGCGGCGCGCCGCGGCCAGGTACACGTCGGGGGCCGGCTTGCCGTGCGGCTCGTCCAGGGCCGAGCAGCGGATGCCGATATCCAGGCCCAGCCGGGCGCAGACCGCGTCGATCAGCCGGGCCGGGGAGGAGGAGGCGATGGCCAGCCGGAGGCCCGACCGCCGGAACAGGGCGATCGCCTCGGGGACGCCGGGCATCGGCTCGCCCGCGTGGCGCACCTGATCCACGACCGCGTCGGTGATCCGATCCGCGACTTCGGCGGGGCTAGGGCCCGGCCCAGGGGGCAGGAAGTCGCGGACCAGTTCGTCGATCCTCACCCCGGTGGTGTCGAGCAGGTCGGCCTGGCTCAGCTCCACGCCGAGCTCGGCGAACACCTGTTTCTCGGCGCTGCGCCAGACCGGTTCGGTGTCGATGAGCAGGCCATCCATGTCCAGGACGACCGCGCCAACCCTCAACTGGCCAGCAATCAGGCGGGGAGCGAGTCGCGTACCTTGGCGGCGGTCTCGGTGAACCGGCGGGCCCGGGCCGGATCCACCGGGTTCCAGGTGATGCCGTCGACCTTGAGGCTGGTGCCGACGATGACGCCGTCGGCCACGGGCAGGATCTCGGCCAGCCGGTCGGCCTGGACCCCGGTGTTGGCGAAGACCGGGGTCTGCGGCGCGGCCGCCTTGGCCGCGCGCAGGTCGCTCATGTTCATCGGCGCCCCGGCCTGCGGGCCGCTGACCAGGAGGGCGTCCACGCCCAGGAAGCTGGCGCTGCGGGCCCGCTCGGCCACCGTCCGCGAGCCGATCGAGCTGCTGAACTCGGGCGTGATGTTGTCGAACAGGGCCACGTCCGCGGCTCCGATCGCGGCCTGGTAGCCGGCCAGCTCACCTAGGGCGGGCGCGATCAGGCCCAAGTCGCTTTCGTACACGCCGGTCAGGACCTCGCGGATGAAAGTGGCCCCGGTGGCGCGGGCCAGGGCCACGCTGGCCTTGGCGTCCCACAGGATGTTGACCCCGAACGGGACCCGGATCGAGGGGTGCAGCTCGCCGATGACGGCGGCCATGGCGGCCGGGATCTCCGGGCCCACGGTGAGCTGGTAGGGGATGTCGGCCTCGTTGCAGAACAGCACCGCATCGACGCCCGCGTCCTGCAGCGCTTCCAGGTCGCGTCCAACCACGTCCAGGAGGTGGGCGCGGCCGCCGGCCGTGTCGTGCCGCGGCCGTCCGGGCAGCCCAGGGAAGTGCACCATCGCGATGACGGGCTTGGTGGTTCCGAATCTGCGCTCCAGCGATACCGACATGACGCAGCCCCTTTAGCTATGTACCTTGACGAACTCTATGACGGCGTGATTCCACGGCCCGGGATCCTCCCAGAACGCGGCGTGACCTCCCGGAACCTCGCTCCAGACGGCGTCGGGCAGCAGCTCGAACAGTTGCCGGGACAGTGCGGGCCGGATGATGATGTCGTCGGCCGCGGCCACGACCAGCGTGGGCGCCCGCAGAGCCGGGAGCCGGTCCTGAGCGTCGTGGCTGACCAGCGCGGCCATCTGGGCCGCGAAGGCGACGGCGGGCTGGGTGCCCGTCTGCGCCTCCGCGATCAGCTCGGCGACCCGTCCGGGGTGCCTTGTGTAGAAGTCCGGGCTGAAGATCCAGGGCGCCTGCGCCCGCATCATCATCGGCATGCCCGCGGCCTGCGCCACGTCGGACCAGGACAGGAACGCGGCGCGGGTGAACGGGTCGGCGGCGGCGAACGTGTTGGCCAGGATCAGCGACCGCAGCGGGCCGGGATGGGCGAGCGCGTACTCCTGGGCGATGACGCCGCCCATCGACACCCCGCACAGGTGGAAGCGGTCCAGGCCGGCCGCGGTCACCACCTCGTGCAGGTCGGCCGCCATCTGGGCGCTGGTATAGGGGCCGGGCGGCTGGCTGGACCGGCCCACGCCGCGGTTGTCGAAGCTGACCACGCGCAGGCCCGCAGCCAGGAACTCCTCCGTCTGGTTGACCCACCCTTCCAGGGGATCGCCGACGCCGTTGATCAGGACCAGGGTCTGCTGGCCCCCGTGTTGATAAGCAGGGTCGGCGATCTCGTAGGACAGCTCCACCTCACCGGCGCGGGCTATCACCGCAGGCCCCGCTCGCTCAGTGCCCGGGCCCAGACGTCCGCCGAGGCCCGCAGGTCGCTGATCACCTGCTGGTCGTCGGCTTCGAAGGCCGGAATCACCTCCAGGATCAGCAGCACGTCCTGCGCGCCGGCGCCGGCCAGGGTGTCCAGGACCAGGCCGGGGTCGACGCGGCCGTCGGCCTTGTGCGCATCGGTGAATGGCCAGTGCCGGTCGCCGAGGCCGTCGGTCTGCTGGAGCTGGACCTCGGGAACACGGGGCCCGAAGTGCTTCAGCCAGGCGTAGGGATTCCCGTCCGGGCCTGCGGCTCCGGACGCGAACGGATGGCCCAGGTCCAGGCAGAGCTTGACGGGAGCGTGAGCCACCGTTCGTTCGGTACAAAGATCTTCGATGAGAGCCATCCTCGACGGTTCACGGTCCGTGACCAGGTTCTCCACCAGCAGATGGTCCAGGCCGCACTGGTGTGCGTAGGCGGCCAGTTCGGCCAGGTGCTCACGGAGGCCGGCCCAGCGCTCGGCGCGGCGGGCCGGATCGGACCCGTCGGGGACGCTGAGGGCGCCGACGTGGCCGCCGACGGCGGTGGCGCCGAGCTGAGCGGTCAGGTCGATCGCGTCGTGGTACCACCGGCGGGCGGCGGCGCGTTGCTCGGGGTCGGGGTGCAGGAACAGGTTGAGGGAGTAGGCGGCCAGGCCGGTGAATACCGTGTCGGCGCGCAGGCCGTATCGGTCCAGGACGGCGCGGGTCCGCTCGGCCATCCGGTCGCGGCCGGCCGGGGTGTCCGGGCCGGTCAGCAAGTCAAGGGACAGCTCGACCGTGTCCAGGCCGAGGTCGGCGACGATCGGGGCCCAGTCGGCGGGCTCCGGCCAGCGCTTGACCGCGAAGCAGTTGTTGATGCCCAGCCTGGCGCGCATCTCAGTGCGCATCTCAGTGCTCATCTCTGGCCTCCTTTGCCTCGGTCAGGGCCAGGTAGCGGCCGTACAGCTCGTCGTACAGGCCGCGATGGCGGGGGTCGGGGTCGGCGGCCGGGCCGGGGCGGTAGGCGGCCTTGACGGCCTGCGCCGTGTCGGCGTACACGCCGGCGCCGAGGCCGGCCAGGGCCGCGGTCCCGGCCGCGGTGGAGTCGCCGGGAATGCAGATGACGGGGGTGCCGGTGACGTCGGCCTTGATCTGGTTCCACAGCGCGATCCGCGCGCCGCCGCCGGAGACCCGCAGCTCGGTGGCTTTGATGGAGGCGCGGGCCAGGGTCTCCAGGCGGTCCCTGACCCCGAACGCGACGCCCTCCAGGGTGGCCCGGGCCCAGGCGCGGCGGTCGTGGCGAAGCGACAGGCCGGCCGCGGTGCCGCGCAGGCTGGGGTCATCCCGTTCGCCGTCGCCGAGGACCGGCGCGAACAGCAAGCCGTCCGCGCCCGGCGGGCTGGCCGCCGCGGCGCGGGAGATCCGGGGGAAGTCGTCGCGGCGCGGAGCCCGGTCGTAGAAGAGCTGAGCCAGCCAGTCCAGGGCCTCGCCGGTGGTGTTGAGGCCGACCTCGGTCACGTACCCGTGGTCGTCGACGGCGCTCGGGTAGTGGGTGATGCCGGGGTCGGCGAGTGGCTCGGGGACGACCGAATTGAAGCAGCTGGAGCTGCCGGCCATCTCGCTCACCGGGCCCGGGGCGGTCACGCCGGCCCCGATCGCGCACGCGATGCTGTCCCCAGCGCCGGCGATGACGGGGGTGTCCGGGTTGATTCGCAGCCGGCGAGCCAGGGAAGGGCGGAGGCCGCCTACGACCGACCAGGAGGGACGCACTTTCGGCAGCAGGCCGGGATCAAGGTCGAGTCCGGTCAGGAGCTCGCTGGCCCAGCAGCGGTGGCGCAGGTCGAGCAGGGCGGTGGCAGCGGCGGTGGACCAATCGGTGCCGGCCTCGCCGGTCAGGGCCAGGCCAACGTAATCCGAGGGCTGCGCGAAAAGCCTCGTCGCGGCGAACACGCCGGGCTCGTGGGCGCGGATCCACAAGATCTTGGCCGCGACGTGGAACGCGGCCGGCAGGTGGCCGGTTAGCGCGTGCAGATTTTCCTCGCCGAAGCGCTCGCGGATCTGTTCCGCTTCCGCGGTGGCCCGGTTGTCGCGGTAGATGATGCCGGGGCGCAACGGCCGCAGTCCCTGGTCGAGCGGCACGACACTCGGGCACTGGCCGGTCAGGCCGATGGCGGCGATGCCGGGTTTGAGCTCGCGGACCAGCGCGGTCAGGGCGGACAGCGCGGCGGACCGCCAGCGGCCCGCGTCCTGCTCGGCCAGGCCCTCCCCGGGCAGTTCGGTCGGGTAGGAGCGGCGGACCTCGCCGAGCGGCGCGCCGGCCAGGTCGAACGCCGACGCGCGGGCGCCCGAGGTGCCGATGTCGATGGCGACCAGCGCACCGCCGGTAGATCGGCCTGCCGATGGACCGGTCATGGGCTAGCCGCGGACCAACTGGGCGCCGGCCTTGTCCCGGTTCAAGGTGATCAGCGCGCCGTTGAGGGCGCCGGTGGAGTAGTCGCTGCCCGGGTTGATGACCATGGACTTGCGCGGGCCGACGCGGCGGATGCCGGAGGACTCGTGGATGTGGCCGTGCAGGCCGAGCAGCGGCTGGTACTGAGTCTCGATGTCCTTGACCGCCGTGCTGCCGACCGCCTTGTACTGGATCTGGCCTAGGGTGGCCTGGACCCGGAGCTCGTCGTCGAGCGCGGGCGCATCGTCCAGCTGGGTGGCGTACGGCGGGGGGTGCAGGTTGAACACGGCGCGTTCGGGGCGTTCGAGCTGGGCGGCCATTGCCTGGTACGCCTCGGCCAGCTGCTGCTCGTCCTGCTCCCGGTAGGTGTGCCAGGGCGTGGTGTTCGCGTAACCCCAGCTGATCATCTCGTGCTCGTCGTCCAGGTGCACGACCTTGCCCTCGGCGTGCACGCCCCAGGGCGCCTGGTCGAGCAGTTCGGCGAGCTCGGGCGGGTCGTCGTTGCCCAGCATCATGAACAGCGGGACGCCCTGCGGGCGCAGGCGGGTGTCGGCGATGTCCAGCCACTCGGTCAGGCGCTCGCGCATCAGGCGGTTGAACAGGTTGTCCAGGGTCCCTTCGGCCTCCATGGCCTCGAGTTCCCCGGGCTCGGCCCGGTAGGGGTAGTAGCCGTGGTCGGCGATGACGCGCTCGAGGTCTACCAGTTCCGCCTCGTCGCTGATCTCGTAGTGAGCGCCGATGAAGTTGCACTCATGCCGGCCGCCGGGGGCTTTCACGATCGACTGGATGGCCTTGCCGGCCACGTCTCCGCCCAGAATCAGCACGTTGGGCTTGTAGACCTTGGTCGAGTTGACGAACTTACGGAAGCACAGGCTCGATCCGTGCAGGTCGGAGACGAAGTAGACGAGCGTCTTGGACATTGGCTAGACCACCATCTTGGTTCTGGCTCTGGTCGCGGCGGCCATGAACGCGGTCGCGCGGGCCTCCTCGACCGGGTTCCAGGTCACGCCGTCGCGCTTGAGGTGCGTGCCGACGATCACGCCGTCCGCCGCCGCTAGGGTCTCGTGCACGGTATCGACGGTAACTCCGGTGCTGGCCAGCACGGGCGTCTGCGCGACGGCTGCCTTGACCCCGCGGAGTTCGCCCAGGTCGGTGGGCAGGCCGGTGATCGGGCCGGTGACGAGCAGGGCGTCGACGCCCAGGAAGGCGGCGCTACGGGCTCGTTCGGCGACGGTGCGGCGGCCCAGCGGGCTGGCGAACTCCGGGGTGATAGTGGCGAAGATCTTGACCGCCTCGGCGCCGATCCTCCGCTGACCGGCCTTGATCGTCCCGAAGCCGGGCTGCATGACGCCCAGGTCGCTCTCGTAGACCCCGGTGACCACCTCGCGGACGAAGGACGCCCCGGTGGCGCGGGCCACGGCCAGGCTCGCCACCGGATCCCAGACAATATCTATGCCGAACGGGCGGTTGATTTCTGCCTTCAGTTCGCCGATCAGCGCGGCCATGGCGGCCGCGACCTCGGGGCCGGTCTGCAGCTGGTACGGCAGATCCGCCTCGTTGCAGAACAGCAGCCCGTCCACGCCCGCGCGCTGGAGCATGTCCAGGTCGCGGGCCAGCGCGTCCAGGATGTTGTGCATCCCTTTTTCCGCGTCGTGGCGGGGGCGGCCGGGCAGGGCGCCGGCGTGCATCATGGCGATGACGGGCTTGTCCGTGTCGAACATGGCGTTGAGCAGGCCGCTCATGATGCCTCGTTCACGGCGCTCTGTTCATGGAGCTCTGTTCATGGGGCTGGCACCTTGATCACTTCGACGCCGACGCGCTCGATCAGTTCCAGTTCGGTGGTGTCCGCGGTGGCGTCGGTGACGATCACCGAGACGTCCTTGATCGGCGCGACCGTGCTCAGCGCCACGTCGCCGAACTTCGAGCCGTCGGCCAGGACGACGATCTGCCGGGTCCGCTCCAGCGCAGCCCGGTTGACGCCGGCCTCGCCGTCGTCCAGGTCGGTCACGCCGAACCGGGCGGACACGCCCGCGGCCCCGATCACCGCGACGTCGGTGTTGTAGCGCTGCGCGCACTCCACGGCCGACGGGCCGACGCAGTTCAGCTCGTCCTGGCGGACCAGGCCGCCGACGATGATCACCTGTACCCGGCGGGTGCCGAGCAGGCTGGCCACGACCAGCGACGGCGTGATGACCAGCAGGTCGTCGCGGGGCCTGGTCAGGCGGGCGAATTGCTCGACCGTCGAGCCGACGCCGATGTACATGACCCGGGCGTCTTCGGTCAGCTGCGCGGCGCGCAGGGCGATCTGGCGCTTCTCCTCGGCGTGGTGGAGCATCCGGGCGTTCTGGCCGACCTCGAAGGCGCCCACGGCGCGGATGACCCTGGTGGTGGCCCCGCCGTAGGTCCGGCGGACGAACCCGTCGCGGTCCAGGCGGCGCAGGTCCCGGCGGATCGTCATCTCGGACACGCCGAACTCGCGGGCCAGGCTGCTGACCTCGACCGCCTGATCAGCGGCCACCCGCTCCAGGACCTTGATGCGCCGCTCGACCGCCAGCATCGCGCTGCCTCGCCTGTCCCCTTGCTTGTTCTTAGCTGTTTACCAGGTGACTGGTTATGTCCGAAGTCTTGACGGGTGTTAATCGCTTGTGTTCGACTTAAGCAGCGCTCGGACGGCGTGTCAAGCCGCGTTTTCCAGCTGCTTTAACAAGAGAGCCTGCCCGGGAGGGGTCCATGGCGACAACCGGATCGACCAGCCGACTGTTCGTTCGCAACAGCACCGGGCTGGTACGCACCGCCTCGGCCCTCGACGCCACGATCTTCAATGCCGTCATCTCGGCCCCGATCGGGTCCACCCTGGCCTGGTCGATCTTCTTCACGCTGGTGGCGTTCCCCGGCGCCAATCCCATCGGGGTGCTGGTCATCGCGGGGCTCATCAACATCCCGGTGCTGATCATGTTCGCGCTGCTCGGCGCGAGCATGCCGCGGGTCGGCGGGGACTACGTCTGGGTCAGCCGGGTCCTGTCCCCGCCGCTCGCGCTGATCTCCAACCTGTGCATGATCATGGGCGGCCTGCTCGGCGCGGCGTACTTCGCCAAGTTCTTCTCGGTGTTCGCGCTGGGCCCGGCCCTGGTCGCGGGCGGCAGCCTGGCCCACAACAACACCCTGATCAGCTGGGGATCCTCGTTCGAGACCAACCACGCCTGGATGATCTGCGCGGCGCTGTTCATGGTCCTGCTGCAGACCGTGATCCTGGCCTTCGGGACCAAGGCCACGTTCCGCTGGCAGAACGGCGCGTTCCTGATCGCCATGGTAGGCATCATCGTGGCCTTCATCGCGCTGGCCGTGGCCAGCCGGAGCGGCTTCGACGCCAACTTCGACAAGCTGAACCACAGCTTCGGCGGCGGGACCGTGGCCCAGGTCATCAACGGGGCCAGCGCGCAGCACGTGGGGCCGAACCTGGGGAACGTGAGCGCCACCGTGCCCACCTTGTTCTCCATCCAGGGCTTCCTGATGTGGAACTTCTGGTCGGTGTACATGTCCGGGGAGCTGAAGAGCGCCTCCAACCGGCGCAGGCAGCTGACCGTCATGAACGGTGCGTTGGTGTTCGATGTTGTTCTGCTGATCATCGGGGTGGCGCTGCTGTTCCGCGTGGCCGGCTACAACTTCGTGTTCGCGGCCAACGCGGCCCCGAAGGCGTACGGCATCCCGTCCGGGCCGTTCTACCCGTTCCTGGCCGCGCTGTCGGTGAACGTCCCGGTCATCACCGTGATCATCCTGGGCTGCTTCCTGTTCTGGAGCCTGCCGTCGATGATCGCGAACACGTTCATGCCGATCAGGTCGTTTTTCGCCTGGTCCTTCGACCGGCTGATGCCGGAGAAGCTTGCCGACGTCAACGAGCGCACGCACTCGCCGATCACGGCCATCCTGGTGGTGAACGTGATCATCGCGGGGCTGGTGGTCTGGAGCGTGTACTCCAACGCGTTCCAGCTCGTGCTCGGGCTGATTGTGCTGGCCGGCTGCCTGGCGGTGGTCATCGTCGGCGTGGCGGCCATCGCGCTGCCGCTGCGCCGCCCGGACCTGTACAGGTCCTCGCCGGCCAACGTGAAGTTCCTCGGCATCCCGGTGCTGTACA
>JBOHCK010000216.1:0-10604 GCA_050698755.1 Streptosporangiaceae bacterium
TTCATACCGAACGACGGTGGTGCGCGCTCGGGCCGCTCATCGTCCTTCGGACTTTACGAGGGCAGCAGCCTTGGGTCCGCGTCTGGGACGATGAGGACCGGGCCGGGCGCCTTGCGCAGCACGTACTGGCTCACGGTTCCGGGCAGCACGGAAGCACCGCCGCGGCTTCGTCGATGCCCACGACGACGGTGGCTGGGCCTGGTGCGGTGGTCATGATGCCTCTCCCGGGGCAGCGCGGACCCGGCTAGCTAGCCGGGCGCGCCCCCGATGACCGCGCGCCCGGCGCCTTGCTGGGCGCCGGGCGCTGGCCGGGAGGGCGAGTTACTTCTTGGCCGCGTCCTTGACCTTCTGGCCGGCCTGCTTCAGGTCGCCCTTGACCTGGTCGGCCTTGCCCTTGCCTTCCAGCACCGGGTCGCCGATGACTTTGCCTGTGGTCTTCTTGACCTTGCCCTTGGCCGCCTGGGCCTTGCCCTTGGCCTTCTTTGCCACGCTCATGCGCAGCTCCTTCCTGGGCGCCTGAACGGTAAGGTTCAGCGCCGGTAGTCGTCCTCGTACCGGTAGGCGCGAGGCGGGGGTACCTCGTCAAGCGGTACCCGAGTCGGGGGTACCTCGTCAGGTGGTACCTCAGTGCGGTAGACCACGCGGCGGTTGCGAGCCCCCCAGGGCGCCCATACCGCCATCACCAGCACCACGCCGAGGACGCCGACCAGCATCAAGATGTCACCGATGGTGTGAACGGCGACGCCGTGCGTAGTACTGGTCGCGATCGCGAATCTGAGGATGGCTCCAATCGCGATGAGAGCTAGGCCCGCACCGATCCTCATGGCTCACCTCCAGAGCTGAGTTCTGCCGAGCACCGCACCTTCCCTGAGCGAGAGGGCCCAAACGACGGCGGGGGCCTAAACGACCGCGGGGGCCCAAACGACCGGCAGGTTTCTTCCGGCCTAGCCCGGGTAGCGCCGAGACTCATGAACCGGGCGTACACGCGATGACCGGTCCGCTGGCGGGCGAACCGCGGGAGCGGCGGCGCGACGACTCCTCGGCCGCTCGCCGGGTCGGATCCTGGCTCGTGTGGTGGGTCCTGATGATGGCGCTCTGGGTGATGCTCGACGATTCGGTCAACACCGACGAGCTACTGGCCGGAGCGGGCGCTGCCGCGCTGGCGGCGTTTCTCGCCGAGGTCGTCACCTACCAGGCCGCGTCGCGGTTCCGGATGCGGATCCGGTGGATCGTGCCCGCCCTGCGCCTGCCCGGCCAGGTGGCGCGTGACACGGTTACCGTCTACGCCGCGTTGTGGCGGCGGCTGGCCCACGGCGAGCAGCCGCCCAGTGCGTTCCTCGAGTTGCCGGCCCGCTTCGGGGACGACTCGCCCGAAGGTGTCACCCGCAGGACTCTCCTGGTGGGCGGGACCAGCCTCGCGCCGAACACCTTCGTCCTCGGCCTCGACCGCGAACGCGAGGTCATGGTGGTCCACCGGCTGGTCGCCGGACGGGCGGGTCGATGACGTGGTGATGGCGTTCGTCGCGGCGGCGATCGCGATGCTGATCGCGCTCATCCCCGCCGGGATCGTGCTGTGCCGCGGCGAACTCGCGGAAAGCGTCGTCGCCTTCGAGTTCGTCACCGCCGTGATCGTGATGGTGCTCGCGCTGCTCGCGCAGGCGTTCAGGCGGTCGAGTGAATTCGAATTGGCGGTCCTGCTCGCGGTGCTCATGTACGGCAGCGGGCTGGTCTACGTGCGGGCCATGGAGCGCTGGCTGTGATCATCAGGGAAGTTTTCTCCGACATCCTGCTCGGCCTGGCCGTCCTGGTCGTGCTCGGCGCCTCCGTCGGCGTCCTGGCCATGCGGGGTCCGTACAGGAAACTGCACTTCGTGACCCCGGCCGCCCTGGTCGCCCCGGCGCTGGTGGCCCTGGCGATCGGCGTCCAGGCGGGCCTGGACGAGAACACCGGCGAGACGCTGCTGGCCCTGCTGTTCATGGTCATCGCCGGGCCGTTCCTCTCCCATGCGACGGTCCGCGCGATCCGGATCAGGGAGAAGGGTGACTGGCGCCAGGACCGGCGCGCCAAGGCGCCCGTGGGGGAGAAGGAGCAATGAATCTTGCCGTCACCACGCCGTACACGGTCCCCGTCGGCTTCATGGACGCCCTGCAGGTGACGGTCCTCGTCCTGGTCGGCGTCGGCGCGACCGCGGTGGTGCTGATCCGCAGGCCGTTCCACCAGGTCCTTGCGCTGAGCGTCTACGGCGTCCTGCTGGCCGTGCTGTTCATGGTCTTCCAGGCCCCGGACGTGACGCTGTCCGAGCTCACCGTCGGCGCGGTGGCGCTGCCCGTCGTGCTGCTGCTCGCCTTGGCCAAGGTCAGGAAGCGCGAGGAATGACGGCAGGCCTATGACGCCAACCCAGCGCAAGTGGATGTTCCTGGCCGGAGCGGCCGGCCTGGTCGCCTTCTACCTCTGGGGGCTGCGCGGCCTGCCCGGCTTCGGCCGCTATCCGGGCCCCTACGGGACCATTATCAACCGCCTGGCGATAAAGCAGACCAACGCCACCGGCACCGTGTCCGCGGTCAACTTCGCTTACCGGGGCTTCGACACGGTGGGCGAGGAGTTCATCTTGTTCGCCGCGGCGGCCGGAATCGCCACCGTACTGCGCCGCCTGCGCGGCGAGCGGGACCGCCCCCCGCTTGACGAGGCTGCGGATCGCGACGTGCCGTCCACCAGCGGCGCCGTCCGGATGGTGGCCCTGTTGTTCACCGGGCCTGTGGTGGTCGTGGGCTGGTGGCTGGCCTCGCACGCCCAGACCAATCCGTCCGGCGGCTTCCAGGGCGGGGTGATCCTGGCCACCGCGTTCATCCTGATCTACCTGTCCGGTGAGTTCCTGGTCTTCAGGCGGTTCAGTCCCGTGGCCCTGACCGACGCGGTCGAGGCCGTGGGGGCGGGCGGCTTCGCCGCGGTCGGCCTGGCCGCGGTGGGCATGGGCCTGGCCTTCCTGTCGGATTACCTGCCGCTCGGGCAGTACCCCGGCGCCGTCAGCTCATCCGGGACCATCGCGCTGATCAGCTTCTTCGTCGGCCTCGAAGTCGCTGCCGCGTTCATCCTGATCGTCGGCGAACTGCTCGACCAGACACTCCTGATCCGGCAGGGGGACCGATGATGCAGTACTTCCCGTTCGTCGTCGTGGCCTGGATCCTGGCGGTGGGCCTGTACGGCCTGGTGACCAGCCGCCACCTCGTCCACCAGATCATCTGCCTCATCGTCGTCCAGTCATCGACGTACGTGCTGCTGCTCGGCGTCGGGTACGTGACCGGCGCGGTAGCGCCCTACTACTTCGACATCACGCCGCACACTCCCGCGGTCGACCCGGTGGTCCAGGCGCTCGCCCTCACCGACGTCGTGGTCGAGGCCGCCGTGACCGCCCTCCTGCTGTCCTTCGCGATCCAGGCCCACAAGCGCTTCGGCACGCTGGACCCGCAGGAACTGGCGTCGATGAAGGGGTAGCCGCGGGTGGACCAGCTCCTCGCGCTCGTCGTGGTCGTGCCGCTGCTGGCGGCGGCCGCGATCACGGCCGCAGGGCCGCTGTTTTCCGGCCGGCGGCGCGCCCTCGACGCCGTGGCGATCCTCGTCGCGGCCTCGGTGGCGATCATGCTGGTGCTGATCCTGGTGCGGACCGCCGGGGGAGACCAGGTCTACTGGTTCGCCGGGTTCCGGCCTACGCACGGCATCGCGATCGGCATCGACTTCGAGGTGGGGTCGCTCAGCGCGGGCCTGGCCAGCCTGGCCGCGGTGCTGGTGACGGCCGCCATGACGTTCTCCTGGCGGTACTTCAAGCAGGTGGCCACTCACTACCACGTCCTGATGCTGACCTTCCTGGCCGGCCTCGTCGGCTTCTGCCTGACCGGGGACATCTTCGACCTGTTCGTCTGGTTCGAGCTGATGGGTGTCTCGGCCTACGCGCTGACCGCCTACCGGCCGGAGGAGCGCGGGCCGATCCAGGGCGCGCTCAACTTCGCGATCACCAACAGCGTCGGCGCGTACCTGTCGCTGTCGGGCATCGCTGTCATCTACGGGCGCACCGGCGCGCTGAACATGGCGCAGATCGGCGCGTACCTCGACCGTCACCCGCCCAGCGGGCTGGTCGTCGTGGCGTTCCTCCTCATCATCTCGGGCCTGCTGATCAAAAGCGCGATCGTGCCCTTCCACTTCTGGCTCGCGGACGCGCACGCGGTGGCCCCCACGCCGGTCTGCGTCCTGTTCTCCGGCGTGATGGTGGAACTCGGCCTGTACGGGATCGCGAGGGTGTACTGGTCGATGTTCGGCCAGGCGCTGGGGCACCGCGCCGCGATCTCGCACGTCTTCCTGGCGCTGGGCGTCCTGACGGCCGTGGTGGGCGCCCTGTTCTGCTTCCGCGAACGGCACATCAAGCGGATGCTGGCGTTCTCGACCATCAGCCACGCCGGCGTGTTCCTGGCCGGGTTCGCCCTGCTGACGCCGCTCGGCCTGGCCGGGACCGCCGTGTTCGTCATCGCCCACGGCCTGGTCAAGGCCGCCCTGTTCCTGTGCACCGGCGTCATCTTGCACCGCTTGGGCTCGGTTAACGAGACGTGGCTGCACGGGCGGGGCCGTCATCTGCGGATCACCGGCCTGGTCTTCACGCTGGCCGGCCTGGGGCTGGCCGACCTCCCGCCGTTCGCGACCTTCCTCGGCGGCGGCTGGATCGACGCGAGCGCCGCGGCACACGGCCTGGGGTGGGTCACGCCGGTGTTCGTCATCTGCACCGTGCTGGCCGGCGCGGCGGTCCTCCGCGTCGCCGGAGGCGTGTTCTACGGCCTGGGCGACGCGCCCAGTGAAGATCGGGAAATGGCCGCGATGGCGGCCGAGGAGACCGGCGAGACGGACTCGGGCCGGCAGCGGACCCCGCTGACCATGATCATCCCGCCGGCCGTGCTCGTGGCCGCGGCGGCGGCCGTGGGATTGATCACGCGCCTCGGCCCGGCTGTCGAGGCGGCGGCCATCAGGTTCGAGGACCAGGCCGGGTATAACGCCACCGTGCTGGCGGGCGCGCACATCGCCCACCCCGTCGCCCTCGCGGCCGCGGAACCCGCCGGCCTCACGCTGGCCGACGTGCTGACCGGCACCGGCTCGGCGGCCGGGGCGGCGGCCCTGGCCTTGCTGGCCCTCTACTGGCGCAGGCTGCCGCTCCTGCGCCGCGGTTACGAGCCGGGCGCCGGGCTGACCACGCCGATCCGGCGCTTCCAGAGCGGCGTGGTGAACGACTACGTGACCTGGATCGTTCTGGGCCTGGCCTGCCTGGGCGGCGTGCTCGCCCTCGTGGTCCGGTAGCCACCGAACCCAATACGGATTTCGCGACCGCCTGGTTGACTCTGACACTGTGTCAGGCTGTAGACCGGGGTAAGTCATGTTCAGTATCGGTGAGTTCGCCAGGCACGGCCGCGTCTCGGTCAGGATGCTCAGGCATTACGACGCGATCGGACGCGCCCGCTGGCGACGGCGCCGTCGTCGTGCACGCGGCCGTGCCGGTCGCCGCCGGGCCTCCAGGGTCTCCGGGTTCCGACGGGGAGCACGCGTTCGCGGTGGTGGATCTGGCGGGGGTCGACCGCGCGGCGGCCATCATTCACCACGGGTCGATGGACGATGTGCTGTCGACCGGGCAGGCCCTCGCGCGGTGGATCGACGCCAACGGGTACCGTTCGGTCGGCTACGTCCGCGAGGTGACCTTGGAATGGTCCGCTGACCCTGATCAGTGGGTCACGGAGCTGCAGCAGCCCATCTATGCCACGGGAGGATGATCCATGTCAGCAGCACCGGAAATCGTCGAATGGCCCGCCCGGCCGTATATGGCCATCCCGGTAAGCGTCACAATGGCGGCGATCGGCGCCGTGGTGCCCCCGCTGAACGGCGAAGTATTCCGCTGGCTGGCGGAGCGGGGCGCCGCGCCGGCCGGGGCGCCGTTCTGGAAGTACAACGTGATCGATATGGATCGCGAGCTGGAGATCGAAGCAGGCGTCACTGTGCCGCAGCCGCTGGCCGGCGACGGCCGGGTGACCGCAGGCACCCTGCCGGGCGGGCGATACGCGACGCTCACCCACGTGGGTCACCCGAGCGAGCTCGCGGGGGTCACGGAAACCCTGCTGGACTGGGCGGCCGATCAGGGCCTGACCTGGGACATGCCGCCGGACGAGAAGGGCGACCGGTGGGGCAGCAGGCTAGAGATCTACCTGACCGACCCCAGCGAGGAGCCTGACATGAGCAAGTGGGCGACCCAGCTCGCGTTCCGGCTGGCGGACTAGCCGCCTCAGCCGCCCAAGCCTTCACCCCCGATGGGCCGCGCCCGGGGCACCGCGACCGAAACCGTGCGCTCGCCGACCGGGGCTATCGTGTGCGTGTGGATGAGCTGGCCGATTCCGCGTCCCTGGTGAACGATCAGGCGGGCTTGCGCAGGCGGCTAGCCGACGACGGGTACCTGTTCTTCCGCGGCCTGCTTCCGGCCGGCGAGATCCGAGAGGCCGGGCAGGCGGTGCTGGCTACGCTGCGGGCCGGCGGCTGGGTCGATGACCGCGCCGTACCCTCGATCGAGCCTCGCGTGGTCAACTCGTTGGAGGCGCTCGGGGATCCGGCGTTCCGTAAGGCCACGACGAGCGCCACGTTCAACCGTGTTCCCTACTTCCCCGCGCTGCGCGCGGTGGTCCGGAGCGTGCTCAGCGCCGGGGCGTTCTCCTATCCGGTCAAGGTACTGCGCGCCGTCTACCCCGAGCGACCGGAAGCCCGCCCGCGCGGCCGCTACATCCATTACGACTACGGGGTGGCCGGCGTCCAGGACATGCTCACCAGCTGGATCCCGCTGATGGACATCCCGGTCAGGATCGGGGGCCTGGCCGTGCAGCCCGGCGGTCACCTCGGCCCGCCCCGGCCGCCGCGCCCGCTGTCCGCGTCCGAGCCAGGCTGGGCCACCACCAGCTACGAGCCCGGCGACGTGATCATCTTCCACTGCCTCACCCCGCACGCCGCGCTGCCCAACACGGGCTCTGCGCTGCGGATCTCCGGGGACTTCCGGTGGCAGCGGCCGGACCAGCCCGCACCCGCCGAGCTCATCCTCCGCCCCCGCCGGCTGGGCGGGGGCCAGGTGGAGTTGTTCAGTCGGCTGTTCGGCCACGAGCCGTGGTGGGAACCGGTTCCGGCCGGGCTGGCCCTGCAGCCGCGAGAGCAGATGGTGGTGGTCGCGCCGGGACCGTCCCGGCTGGTCACCGTCCACCGGGGCTGGAAGCACTGGCGCCCGCCGCCGCCCGCGGCGGTGCACTGACCACCGACCGGAGCGCGGAGAAAGGACCACCATCTGCGACGCCGGGATGACCGTGCGCGCACACCGCGAAGGCCATGCGAGCACGACGAAGGCGCCAGGTCAAGCACGCCCGATCCCGGACCCAGGTCCGCCAGCTTGTCACGCGAGGCCGCGGGCGATGTTGCTCGCCGTTCGCACGGTAACGCCGCGGCCGGACCGGCCCAGCTTGCTGATCAGGCGCGCGCGCACCCGTTCTTGGGCGTCGGCGGGCAACGCAGAAACGAGCGGGCCGAAGGGCGTGCCGAGCAGCGTGTCGGCCGCCTGTTCCTGGCTGTCCCAGGTGGCGTCCCGCTCGACCGTCTCGACCCGGACGTCGCTCAGACCGCAGGCCCGCAGCAACTCGCCAAGCTCGGCGCCGCCCAGGCGGTAGCTGTCCGGATCGAAGGCCCGCGGGTACGGCTCCGTCAGGCCCAGTTCCGCCAGCGTCTCGCCCATCGGCCCGAACAGGCCAAGCGGGCGCTCGGCCGCCCAGGTCGATATGACGACGATGCCGTCCGGCCGGGCGACCCGCCGCATCTCACGGAGCGCGGCCTCACGATCGGTGAAGAACTGCAGCCCGTGCTGGCACAGCACTGCGTCGAAATGATCATCAGGCGCGTCAATCGCCGACGCCGGACACTGGAGAAACTCGATGGAGGCCCACCCGTCAGGTGTCGGCCTGGCCGCGGCCAGCGCGAGCATCGGCGCGCTGATATCGCTGGCTACCACCCGGCCCGCGGGACCCACCGCCGCTGCGGCCAGCCGCGCCACGGGGCCCGGGCCGCTCGCCACATCCAGCACGGACCACCCTGACCGCAGCTCTGCCCGCCCGATTAGCTCCGCGGCCCACGGCTCGAAAAGCTGGCGGAGCATGAACCTTTCGTAACTCTCGGGAATGGAGGCCGGGGCGAAACCCTGGCTCCGCGAACTGTCCATCTGCCCCCGCTTTCTGGGATGGGATCGCCCAGGCGGCCGGTTACCCTGCGCCGATGGCGGCCAGCGGCATACGGGGACACGCCGGTCCGTCCGCGCGGCGCCGTCACCGCCGGTTACTCGTAAGTGAGCAGCGTCAGTTCCTTGAACCGGAGCACGCCGGACTCGTCGTTGTTCTTGTTGAACGCCAGCGCGGTCACCGTGAACTCGCTCGTGTCCTCGGGCAGGGCGCTGAGCGCCTCGGTGACCTCCAGCGTGGCGTTGAACGGGATCAGCGCGTGCGGCGGGCGCCGGTCGAACGCGCTGACCGGCTCAGGGATGTCACAGTGGCCGACGTCGCCCCAGCAATCGCCGTGCGCGAAGACAGTCACGTACCCGGCGTACCGCTCCTCGGCCGTGTGCGGCGTCGCGTCGTCCGCGTCGGGGTTGTTGAGGAACACGTGCATCACGAAGGACGCACCGTCATGCTCGACGCCTTCGAACTCGAGGTCGGCCCGCTTCCAGTTGGTCCGCGACAGGGCCAGAGCCTGGGAGGTCCAGCGCTGCATCATGCGCTCCCGGGAACGGTCGATTGCGTGCCAGCGTACTCGTACCCCAGCCGGGTCACGTCAAGCACCGCTCGGACGGTGATGGCCGGATCGGTCTGCAGGGACTGGCCGAGGATGTCAGCCGGGGGATCGCCGCCCGGGTGGGCCGACTGCCAGATCCGCCACGCCCGGTCGATGTTGGCGTGGTGGGCGAAGAACAAGGGGTCGAAGGCGGCCCAGTCGAGCTGGCCCATGGTGCCGCCGACCCACACGTGGACGTTGTCGTGCAAGGTCCAGATCAGCCGGCTGAAGTCGGTGTAGTTGTCCGCCTTCATCGCGTTGGCCCATTCCTGCGCAAATGGCGGAGTCGGTGATTGCGGTACCTCGCCGGGAGAACGGGAGGTCTCGGTGGGCCAGCCCGATTGGTGCGCGGCGCCGAAAACGTTGATCGGGGCCTTCGCGAGGATGTTCTCGCCGCCGTCCGCCTGCGCCACCGAGTAGGCCTCGGGAATGGATGCGGCGGTCCCCGTGTCCCACCACGGCAGGGTCACGCCGGGAACCTGCGACTGCAGGGCTAGCTCCAGCCAGTACAGGTAGGCCCGGTGCCACGGCAGGAACAGCGGGTTGTGATGCTGACACCAGCCGAGTGTCACGCCGTGCCAGCCCGCGAAATACTCGTAGCTCCGCTTATCTTTCAGCGCAATGGATTCCTTGATCGCCTGACGCAGATCGGTGAGTTCCTGGCCGCTTAGCGCATTGATATTCTTGCGAATCTTAAGCCGCGCAGGCGCGGCGTTAGGCGCTGGCGGTGCAGTGATAGGCAATGCGCTGCTCCTTTCGGCATGGTGATGACCAGCTTACTGCGACCGGGCGTGGCGGCGCGTTATCACGCTGGCCTGAAAAGGCGTGCGGCTGCGCAGAATAGAACAAGGCCCCCTCCATGTATGAGATGGAGGGGGCCCTGCCTGGCCGTGAAGTAGCACGTCAACCAGTTGCCTGGCCTCCGCGTCACCGCGGGCCGCTCGGTCGCGAAGTAGCACGTCAACCAGTTGCCTGATCTCGGCGTCACGACGGACCTTCCGCCAGGGCCAGGTACCCGCGAGCGTTCCCGGTTTCCCGGTTCCTCCCACGTTCCCGGAGTTTCCTCCGAGTGGCTCCCGTTTCCGGCAGTGAGAGATTTCTACCGCCTCTGCGGGGTACGGCGCAAGGGTTTTCCTGAAAATCCTCGCGAGTTTTTTTATCCACATGGTGTCCACAGAAAACGGCGGGTTACCCGCATGTATCGACGGTTATCCACCGCATTATTAACAGCTCATCCACAGGTTACCGAATGTCACCCGAATGTCACTGGAAGGCTATCATTTCCCGGTCGCTACAGGTAATCGGACGATGCGCTTATTTGCGCCTTTCCGCGAGCATCGCCCGTACCTGATCGGCTTGGCCTTCCGGCGGAGCCGGCCGCGCTGCTCAGGCGGCCGGCTCCGCCTGCAGCCGCTTGACCATGTCCAGCGCGTCGCTGACGTGCTGGCCGATGTTGGTCATCGAGTTGAAGACGTGCCGGATCGTGCCGGTGCGATCGATCACGTAGGTCACCCGGCCTGGCAGCAGGCCGAGCACGGCGGGCACCCCGTAGTCCTTGCGGACCCGGCCGCCCTGATCGCTGAGCAGAGTGAACGGAAGCTGGTGCCGGCCCGCGAAGGAGGCGTGCCGACCCGTGGAGTCGGAGCTGATCCCGATCACATCGGCGCCGGCGTCGGTGAAGGCCTCGTGACTGTCGCGGAACGCGCACGCCTCGGCCGTACAGCCGGGGGTGT
>JBOHCK010000217.1:0-10508 GCA_050698755.1 Streptosporangiaceae bacterium
GCGACGAGCTGCCGCTGCTGCTCCGCCTCCGGTACCGGCTCCGGGTCGACCTGGGCCTGCCCGAGGACGACTACGACAAGATGCTCGACAGCATCGCGCGCGGCCTGCGGGACGGCCCCGCCGCCGGGACCTGAACCTCATGATCCTCAGTGGCCCTCAGGACGCGGGCCTAGACCCGGGCGACCGTCAGCGCGCCCCGGTTCGCGCCCACGTCGACGCGCACCTCGTCGCCGTCGACGATCTCGGCGGCCAGCAGCGCGCGGGCGAGCTGGTCACCCACGGCCGACTGGACGAGCCTGCGCAGCGGCCTGGCCCCGTACACCGGGTCGAAGCCGGTCATGGCCAGCCATTCCCGCGCGGCCGGGGTCACGGTCAGGGTCAGCCGTCGTCCGGCCAGCCGCTCGGCCAGCAGCTCGACCTGCAGGTCCACGATCTGCGTGAGCTCCGCGTTCGACAGCGCGTCGAAGACGATCACGTCGTCGAGCCGGTTCAGGAACTCGGGCTTGAATGCGGTCCTGACCGCGGCCAGCACCGCCGCCCGCTTGGCCGTCTCGTCACCGAACGCCGGGTCGGCGATGAACTGGGAACCGAGGTTGGAGGTCAGCACCAGGATCGTGTTCCTGAAGTCCACCGTGCGGCCCTGGCCGTCGGTCAGCCTGCCGTCGTCGAGCACCTGGAGCAGGACGTCGAAGATCTCCGGGTGCGCCTTCTCCACCTCGTCGAGCAGCACCACGCAGTAGGGCCTGCGCCGCACCCGCTCGGTGAGCTGGCCGCCCTCCTCGTAGCCGACGTAGCCCGGCGGGGCGCCGATCAGCCGCGCGACCGAGTGCTTCTCGGAGTACTCGCTCATGTCGATGCGGATCATGGCGCGCTCGTCGTCGAACAGGAACTCCGCGAGCGCCTTGGCCAGCTCCGTCTTGCCGACGCCGGTCGGGCCGAGGAACAGGAACGAGCCGGTCGGCCGGTCCGGGTCGGACACTCCCGCCCGGGCCCGGCGCACGGCGTCGGAGACGGCCTGGACGGCCCGCGCCTGGCCGATCACCCGCTTGCCGAGCTCGGCCTCCATCCGCAGCAGCTTGGCCGTTTCCCCCTCGAGCAGCCGCCCGGCGGGGATGCCGGTCCACGATGACACCACGTCCGCGACGTCATCCGGGCCGACCTCCTCCTTCACCATGGGCGCCGTAGCCGGGTCTCCCGCCGCTCCGGTCCCGTCTTCAGTATTAGCCGAACGAGCGTTGGTGCTCGCCCGCTCCAGCTCGGCCTCGACGGTCTTGATCTCCCCGTTCTCCAGGCGTGCCCACTCGTCCAGGTCATTGGCCAGCTTCGCCCGCTCGACCTGGACCCAGAGATCATCGAGGCGCTTCTTGAGCTCGCCGACCCGGTTCAGGCCGCCCTTCTCCCGCTCCCAGCGCGCGACGAGCGTGTCGAGCTGCTCCTGGCTGTCGGCCATGCTCGCGCGCAGCCGCTCGAGGCGCTCCTTGCTCGCCGGGTCCGACTCCTTGGCCAGGGAGACCTCTTCCATCTTCATCCGGTCGACGGCCCGACGGAGTTCGTCGATCTCGACCGGCTGGGAATCGATTTCCATCCGGAGCCTGGAGGCGGACTCGTCGATCAGGTCGATCGCCTTGTCGGGCAGGAAGCGCGCCGTGATGTACCTGTCGGACAGGACGGCGGCGGCGACCAGCGCCGCATCGGAGATCTGGACCTGGTGGTGCGCCTCGTAGCGGCCCTTCAGCCCGCGCAGGATCGCGATCGTCTCCTCCACGGAAGGCTCGCCGACGAAGACCTGCTGGAACCGCCGCTCGAACGCCGGGTCCTTCTCGATCCGCTCCCGGTACTCGTCCAGCGTGGTGGCGCCCACCATCCGCAGCTCGCCGCGGGCCAGCATCGGCTTGAGCATGTTGCCTGCGTCCATGGCGCCTTCGGCGGCGCCCGCGCCGACCACGGTGTGCAGCTCGTCGATGAACGTGATGACCCGGCCCTCGCTCTGCCTGATCTCGTTCAGCACGGCCTTGAGGCGCTCCTCGAACTCCCCGCGGTACTTCGCCCCGGCCACCATGGCGCCCAGGTCGAGGGCGATCAGGCGCTTGCCGCGCAGCGATTCGGGGACGTCGCCGGTCACGATCCTCTGCGCGAGACCCTCGACGACGGCGGTCTTGCCCACGCCAGGCTCCCCGATCAGCACCGGGTTGTTCTTCGTCCGGCGGGACAGGACCTGGACGACGCGCCTGATCTCGGTGTCCCGGCCGACGACCGGGTCCAGCTTGCCGTCCCTGGCCTGCTGGGTCAGGTCGATCCCGTACTTCTCGAGCGCCTTGAAGGTGCCTTCCGGGTCCTGGGTGGTCACCCGCGCGCTGCCGCGGATCTGGCTGAACGCCTCGAGCAGCGCGTCGGCGGTGGCGCCGTTGGCGACCAGGATGTTCTTGGCGTCTCCGCCGTCCGCGGCCAGCCCCACGAGCAGGTGCTCGGTGGAGATGTACTCGTCGCCCAGTTCCTTGGCCCGGCGGGTCGCCGTGGCGACCGCCGAGAGCATCGGGCGGGACATCTCCGGGGCGCTGGCCGTGGTCCCGTGCATGCGCGGCAGCTGGGCCAGGCGCTCTTCCGCCCGCTTCGCGATCAGCGTCGGGTCGACGCCGATGTGCCGGAGCAACTGGACGGCCAGGCCGTCCGTCTGCTCGAGCAGGGCGAGCAGCAGGTGCACGGGATCGACCTGCGGGCTCCCGTCCGCCGCGGCGCGCCGTATCGCGACCGACAGTGCGTCCTGGCTCTTGTGGGTCAGCTTGTCATCAGCCATTGCTTATCTCCAACGGGCAGCCCAGTCCTGGACGGCCCGGTTACTTGATGTTTCAGTCACTTATCCGGCCGGGGCTGGCCAGGCGCCGGTTCCCATATCGCGACCCGCGCGCCGCGCACGGGCACGAGCCCCGACCTGGTGTCGGCCCCGCTCCGGCGCAGCTCGGCCAGCCGGGCCGCCACGGCCCGGGTGGACTCCAGTTCCAGGCGGAGCTGCGCGACCTCGGCGTGCAGCTCCGCGACCAGCCTGCGCGCCTGCTCCAGCTCCCTGAGCTGGTCCAGGATCAGCTTGACCCCGGCCAGGTTGACCCCCTCGTCCTGCGACAGCCGCTGGATCTCGCGCAGCGCCAGGATGTCCCTCATCGAGTAGCGCCGGCCTCGGCCGGCGCTCCGTCCCGGTGACACGAGGCCGAGCCGGTCGTAGGCGCGCAGCGTCTGCGGGTGCATGCCGGACAGCTCGGCGGCCACCGAGATGACGTAGACCGGCAGGTCATCCGACATTTCGTACTGGCTGCTCATGTCCCCTCCCCTCAGGCCCCCTTCGCCCGCTCGAGGAGTTCCTCCCGCGGGTCCTGGCCTGCGGTGGCCTCGCGCAGGTCTTCGATAGCGCTGCGGGCCTTGCCGTTCAGGTCCTTCGGCACCATCACCTCGACCGTGACGAGCAGGCTGCCGGTGGTGCCGTCCTTACGGCGCACCCCCTTGCCCTGGACCCTGAAGGTCCGCCCGTTCGGGGTGCCCGCCGGGATCCGCACGGTCACCGGCGCGCCGCGGTGCGCGGGCACCTTGACCTCCGCGCCGAGGGCCAGCTCGGCGAACGTCACCGGCACGGTCACCTTGAGGTTGTCACCGTCCCGGCCGAACACCGGGTGCGGATTCACGTGCACGCGGACGTACAGGTCACCGGCCGGACCGCCCCGCTCGCCGGGCGCGCCCTTGGCGGGGATCTTGATCCGCTGGCCGTCGGCGACACCCGCCGGGATCCGCGTCTGGATGGTGCGCGAGCTCATCGCCCGGCCGCTTCCCGAGCAGTCCGGGCAGGGGTCGTCCACTACCAGGCCGCGGCCATGGCACTCCTTGCACGGCTCGATAGTCCCGAACGAACCGAGATTCCTGGCCGACTGGCCGGTCCCGTTGCAGGTCGGGCAGACCTTGGGCACCGTGCCCGCCTTGGCTCCCGTGCCGCGGCAGGTGGGGCAAGCTCCCTCGCCGACCAGCCGCAGCGCCACCGTGGCGCCGTCGATCGAGTCGGCGAAGCTCAGCGTCGTCTCGGTCTCGACGTCGGCCCCCCGGCGCGGCCTGTTCTGCGCGGTGGTGCGGCCACCGCCGCCGAACACCCCGCCGAACAGGTCGCCGATGCGCCCTCCGGCGTCCCCGGCGCCGCTGAAGATGTCGTTCAGGTCGAAGCCGAAGCCGCCAGTGCTCGTCCGGTTCCCGGTCGGCACCCGGAAGCCGCCGGGGAACATGGAGCGCGCATCGTCGTACTCCTTGCGCCGCTTCTCATCCGACAGCACCGAGTACGCCTCGGATATCTCCTTGAAGCGCTCCTCGGCCGAGGAGTCGCCCTTGTTCGCGTCCGGATGGTACTTGCGGGCCAGCTTGCGGTACGCGGTCTTGATCTCGGCCGGCTTGGCGGTCTTGGCGACCCCCAGGGTCTTGTAGTAATCCTTCTCGAGGAAGTCCTTCGTGCTCATCCCGCCTCGCTGGCTTCTCTAGTTACCTTCCTCGCCTGTCGGCCACTCGGCCTCGTTACTGATGCCGTCCGGGCCGGTCGCTGGCTCCGCGACCGCGACCCGGGCCGGCCGCAGGATCCTGTCGCCCACCTTGTAACCGGGCTGCAGGATCTCGACGCACGTGTCCTCGGCGACGTCAGGTGAATAGCTACTGGTCAGGGCCTCGTGGATCTTGGGGTCGAACGGGTCGCCCTTCTCCCCGTAAGACACCAGGCCGAGCCTGCCCAGCGCCACCTGCAGTGTGTCGGCGACCGACTTGAACCCGCCGGACAGCTCGCCGTGGTCCCGGGCCTGGCTGATCGCATCCAGCACCGGGAGCAGGCCAGCCAGCGTGGCGGCCACGGCCTGCTCGCGCACGGCGGCGCGGTCCCGGTCGACCCTCTTGCGGTAGTTGGCGTACTCGGCCTGCAGGCGTTGCAGGTCGGCGGTTCGCTCCGCCAGCCGCGCCTCCGCGTCGGCGACGGCGTCCTGCCGGTCGGCGACGATCACGTCCTCCACGATCCCTTCGATAACTTCGTCAACGTCATCTACGGCCTCTACGGCCTCGTCGGCCTCAGCGACCGCTGCGGCTGCAGAGGCAACTGCGGCCTCTGTGGCCTCGAGGTCGTCCTCGGCCGCCTCAGGCTCGTCGCTGGCGGCCCTGGCCGGCCGGCCGGCACCCTTGGTGCCGGCCGGCTTTGAAGCCGCGTGCCTTCCCCGGACCTGACCGGTTACCGGGTCGATCCTCCGGTTATCGTGGACGACCGGCCCGGAGCCCGTCTCCTCGGATGCTGGCATCAGGCCGCTCCGCCCTCGCCCGCGTTCCCGTCGTCGACGATCTCGGCCTCGACGACCTCATCGTCGTCGGGGGTCTGGCTGTCGCTGTCGGCCGAGCCGGACTGCGCGCTGGCCTGGGCCGCCTGGGCCTGCTGGTAGATGGCGGTGCCCATCTTCTGGCTGACCTTGGCGGCGTTCTCGCTGGCCGTGCGGATGGCGTCGGTGTCGTTGCTCTCCAGCGCCTTCTTGACCTCAGCGATCGCCGACCGCACCTCGGACTTGATGTCCTCGGGCACCTTGTCCTCGTTCTCGCCGAGGAACTTCTCGGTGCTGTAGACCAGCGTGTCGGCCTGGTTGCGGATCTCGGCCTCCTCGCGGCGCTTGCGGTCCTCCTCGGCGTACTGCTCGGCGTCCCTGACCATCTTCTCGATGTCGTCCTTGGGTAGCGCCGAACCGCCGGTGATCGTGACGGACTGCTGCTTGCCGGTGCCCAGGTCCTTGGCGTTCACGTTCACGATGCCGTTGGCGTCGATGTCGAACGCGACCTCGATCTGCGGCACGCCGCGGGGCGCGGGCGCGATGCCGGCCAGCTCGAACATGCCGAGCTTCTTGTTGTACGCGGCGATCTCGCGCTCGCCCTGGAACACCTGAATCTGCACCGAAGGCTGGTTGTCCTCGGCCGTGGTGAAGATCTCCGACCGCTTGGTCGGGATCGTGGTGTTCCGCTCGATCAGCTTGGTGAAGATGCCGCCCTTGGTCTCGATGCCCAGCGACAGCGGGGTCACGTCGAGCAGCAGCACGTCCTTGACCTCGCCCTTGAGCACGCCGGCCTGCAGGCAGGCGCCCACCGCGACGACCTCGTCCGGGTTAACGCCCTTGTTCGGCTCCTTGCCGTCGGTCAGCGACTTGACCAGATCGACCACCGCGGGCATCCGGGTGGACCCGCCGACGAGCACCACGTGGTGCAGGTCGTCGAGCTTGATCCCGGCGTCCTTGATGACCTGCTGGAACGGGTTCTTGCAGCGGTCGAGCAGGTCGGAGGTCATCCGCTGGAACTCCGCGCGGGTCAGCTTGGCGTCCAGGTGCAGCGGGCCGTCCGCCGAGTGGGAGATGTACGGCAGGTTGATCTGCGACTCCGCCGACTGGGAGAGCTCGATCTTGGCCTTCTCCGCGGCCTCGCGCAGCCGCTGCAGCGCCATCTTGTCCTTGGACAGGTCGATCCCGTACCCGTTCTTGAAGTCCTTGACCAGCCAGTCCACGACGCGCTGGTCCCAGTCGTCGCCGCCCAGGTGGTTGTCGCCGTTGGTCGCCTTGACCTCCACGACGCCCTCGCCGACCTCGAGCAGGGACACGTCGAACGTGCCGCCACCCAGGTCGAAGACCAGGATGGTGGCCTCACCCTCCTTGTCCAGGTGGTAGGCCAGCGCGGCGGCGGTGGGCTCGTTGATGATCCGGAGCACGTTCAGCCCCGCGATCTGCCCGGCCTCCTTGGTGGCCTGGCGCTGGGCGTCGTTGAAGTACGCCGGGACGGTGATCACCGCATCGGTGATCTTCTCGCCGAGGTAGGCCTCCGCGTCCCTCTTCAGCTTCTGCAGGATGAACGCGCTGATCTGCTGGGGGGTGAACTTCTTGCCGTCGATGTTGATCGACCAGTCGGTACCCATCTGCCGCTTGACCGAACGGACGGTCCTGTCCACGTTGGTGACGGCCTGCCGCTTGGCGACCTCACCGACGAGTACCTCGGCGTTCTTGGCGAAGGCCACGACCGAGGGAGTCGTCCGTGAGCCCTCGGCGTTGGCGATGACCGTAGGCTCTCCGCCCTCAAGAATGGCGACGACAGAGTTGGTCGTCCCCAGGTCAATCCCTACCGCACGTGCCATGAGCAGTCCTTGTGTGTGTGTGTTGAAGTTGAGTAGTCCGTGCCCAAGCTTGCCAGCGAGGGCTCCCGCCGTCAAATGACTTGAGTCACTTAGGCTCAACTTAGCTCGGCCGCCATCCATTCCCGGTCAGAGGGGATTTTTGCCCTACGCTTGTGCTTTCGGATACCCGGGAGGTTGGCGTGGTCCTGCGGATGACGGTCGGCCTGGTCCTGACCGCGGTGGCGCTCGCGGTCGCCGGGCGGCGGCTGTGGTGGCTGAAGCGGCTGGCGACCAGCGGGCAGCCTGCCCCCGAGCGTATCGCCTCCGCGCGCGCCCACCTCGGCCGCGACCTGTCCACGCAGGCTACCGAGGTAATCGGGCAGCGCAAACTGCTGAAGTGGTCGGTGCCGGGCGTGGCGCACGCCCTGACCTTCTGGGGCTTCATCGTCCTGTTTCTGACGATCATCGAGGCCTACGGCGACCTGTTCAGCCGGACGTTCGCGATCATCTGGATCGGGCACTGGCCGGCCATCGGCTTCATCGAGGACCTGTTCAGCGTCGGGGTGCTCGCGGGGATCGTCACGTTCACGGTGATCAGGGTGCGGAACAACCCGCACCGGGAGGGCCGCGCCTCCCGGTTCTTCGGTTCGCACACCCGCGCCGCGTGGCTGGTCCTCAGCATGATCTTCCTGGTCATCGCCACCTTGCTGCTGTACAGGGGCGCGCAGATCGACACCGGCTTCTTCCCCTACGCACACGGCGCGTTCGCGAGCCAGATCGTCGGGCACTGGCTGCATCCCCTGGGCACCGGGGTGAACAGCGTGCTCGAGGCGGTGTTTATTCTCGCCCAGCTCGGGGTCATCATGGCGTTCGCGGTCATCGTGGTGTACTCCAAGCACCTGCACATCGTGCTGGCCCCGGTGAACGTCCTGTTCTCGCGCCGGCCGAACGCCCTCGGGCCGCTCGAGCCGATGCGGTCGGGCGGCAAGGTCCTTGACTTCGAGGAGGCGGACCCGGACACCGACGTGTTCGGCCTGGGCAAGATCGAGGACTTCACCTGGAAGGGCCTGCTGGACATGGCCACCTGCACCGAGTGCGGGCGGTGCCAGTCGCAGTGCCCGGCCTGGGCCACCGGCAAGCCGCTGTCCCCCAAGCAGGTCATCCTCGACCTGCGCGACCACGCCTTCGCCAAGGCGCCGTACCTGCTGGCCACCTCCGATGCCGAGCGGGACAAGCTCCCCGATGCGGTCAAGGCCGAGGCCGAGCGCCCACTGGTCGGCAAGGACGGCGGCGTGATTGACCCGGACGTGATCTGGTCGTGCACGAACTGCGGCGCGTGCGTCGAGGAGTGCCCGGTGGATATCGAGCACATCGACCACATCGACGGGATGCGGCGCTACCAGGTGCTGATCGAGTCGGCGTTCCCGGTCGAGGCCGCGGGCATGCTCAAGAACCTGGAGAACAAGGGCGACCCGTGGGGGATGGGCGAGTCCCGGCGCGCCGAGTGGATGGGCGAGCTCGACTTCGAGGTGCCCGTGGTGGACGGGAAGATCCCCGCCGACGTCGAGTACCTGTTCTGGGTCGGCTGCGCCGGAGCGCTCGAGGACCGGGCCAAGAAGACGACCAAGGCGATCGCCTCGCTACTGCATGCCGCGGAAGTGAAGTTCGCGGTGCTCGGCCCGGCCGAGACCTGCACCGGCGACCCGGCGCGGCGGATGGGCAACGAGTTCGTGTTCTCGATGCTGGCCCAGCAGAACATCGAGACGCTGAACGAGGCGGGGGCGCGCACGATCGTGGCCAGCTGCCCGCACTGCTTCAACACCCTCGCGAACGAGTATCCGCAGCTCGGCGGAAACTACGAGGTCATACACCACACCCAGCTCCTGGCCCGCCTGGTCGCCGAGGGCAAGCTCAAGCCGGTCGGGCGCGTGGACGAGAAGCTGACCTACCACGACCCGTGCTTCCTCGGCCGGCACAACAAGGTGTTCACGCCGCCCCGCGACATCCTCGACGCGGTGCCCGGCATCGAGGCTACCGAGATGCACCGGTGCAAAAACCGCGGCTTCTGCTGCGGCGCCGGCGGGGCGCGGATGTGGATGGAAGAGCGGATCGGCAAGCGGATCAACATCGAGCGCATCGAGGAAGCCCTCGCCCTGAACCCGGACACCATCTCCACGGCCTGCCCGTACTGCCTGGTCATGCTCGGCGATGCGGTAAGCGCGAAGAAGGCCTCGGGCGAGGCCAAGGAAACCCTCGAGGTCGTGGACGTGGCGCAGCTCCTGGCCAAGTCGGTCAGCCCGCCCGCGCCCGCCGGGGACGGGCCGGGCGCGTCCTAGACCTTGGTGCGGTAGAAGTTCAGGTACGAGCGGGACGGCGTGGGCCCGCGCTGGTCCTGGTACCTGGAGCCGTAGACGGTCGAGCCGTACGGGTACTCGGCCGGGGAACTGGTCCGGAACAAGCACAGCTGGCCTATCTTCATGCCCGGCCACAGCTTGATGGGCAACGTCGCGACGTTGGAGAGCTCGAGCGTCACGTGCCCGGAAAACCCCGGGTCAATCCAGCCCGCTGTCGAGTGAGTGAGCAGGCCCAGCCTGCCGAGACTCGACTTGCCCTCCAGCCGGCCCGCGACGTCGTCGGGCAGCGTGATCACCTCGAAGGTCGACGCCAGGACGAACTCGTTGGGGTGCAGGACAAAGGGGTCATCGCCCTCGGTCTCGACCAGCCTGGTCAGGTCCGGCTGTTCGACGGCCGGGTCGATGTGCGGGTAGCGGTGGTTCTCGAAGACGCGGAAGTACCGGTCCAGCCGGACGTCGATGCTGGACGGCTGGATCAGCTCGGGTTCATACGGGTCGAGCTTGACCCGCCCGGACTCGATCTCGGTCTTGATGTCACGATCGGAGAGGAGCACGCTGGCAACCTACCGGGTCCGGTACGATGTCTGGGCGAACACAGCGCAGGCCGGTATCGTGACCGCCACGACGGACAACTGCAGGTGCGCGCGGGTGTAGTTCAATGGTAGAACGTCAGCTTCCCAAGCTGATAGTGCGAGTTCGATTCTCGTCACCCGCTCCATAAGAATACCCAGGTCAATGATGGTTTTTGGCTTTGGCGTTCGCCTCTCGCGACCTGTCATTAGCAGGCGATTTCTCACAATCGCTTGCTTACCTCCGTCTGACGCGCCGATGCGCCGAGCAGCGCGGCGATGGCGTCCCTGGAGCTCAGCGGCGGGGTGGTAGAGGTTATCCGTACTGGATCAAGACGGCGCGCTGCGCGCGCCGTGGGCCGACCCTTGCGCCGGCCTCCGGCCTTGGGGGCCCCGGCCGGCACGCGCCGGCCCTCACGCCATCGTGCCGCTGATCATGGCAGGCCA
>JBOHCK010000218.1:0-10498 GCA_050698755.1 Streptosporangiaceae bacterium
TCTAGCCGGATACCGGGACCTCGAACCAATAGCCGCCGTTGAGGTCGAGTTTGTTGCCGGTGGCCTGGCCCGGGCTGCTGTCGCCGATGTAGGTGTACAGGGGATGTCCGTCGTAGGTCGCCTGCAGGGAGCCGCCCGGCCTCCTGATCGTGCCGAGCGTGCCCGTCACGCCCGGCCCGGCCTGGGGCCTGCCGAAGACCGGCGGCCAGTACGCCGTGCACGACCCGGTGCACTTGGACATCGTCGGGGTGTCGGGGACGAACAGGTACAGCGTCAGGCCCTCGGCGTTGGTGAGCACGGTGACACCGCCGATGTCCGTGGTCTTCAGGACCGCCTTGGTGGCGCCGACGGAGGCCGAGGCGGGCCCGCCCGCGTTGGCCAGCCCGATGCCGAGCAGGGTCAGGGCGAGGACCGAGGCGACGCCGATCCCTCCGATCACCATCGACACGGCCGCCTGCACCCGCGCCAGCAGGCGGACCATCGAACTGACCGACTCATCGGCCTCTCGGATGGGATCGGCGGCGATCGAGGCCATGATCAGGACGCCGAACGCGGCGACCTCGATGAGCCCGGCGGCGATCCCGGCCCTCGTGCGGATCTCCCTGAACCCGAACAGCCCGCCCCAGATCGCCAGCAGGTAGGCGCTGATCGTGGACAGCGCGAACGCCGCGCTGGCCGCGGCGGCGATCCGGCTATGGGTCACCAGGACCGCGACGGTGAGGATGTACCCCGCGATGAACTGCATGAGGAACAGCCAGCCGATGGTGGGGATCGACCGGTATCCGGTCAGGTAGAGGTACAGGTGGATGCTCGCGGACGCGGCCAGCAGCAACGCTCCCGCGACCCGCAGCCGCAACTCCACCGGGCTGATCGGTCTGCGGCGGCGATGCCTGCCCGCCACCCTCGTGCGCCTCGTGTGCCCACCGCCTTTGGCTACCACCCCATACGAGTACACGTCGCCCGCCGGGCCCGGGTTCATCCTGTTTCCGCAATTGCGTAGGGCAATAAAGGCTATTCGGTCAGCTGCCGTCGGGGTAGCCGCCGCGATGCAAAACCATCGGGTAATACGGCAGGACGGCGGGCGGCCGGACCCTGGCCCGCCATCCGTCGGGGTAGGGCTCGAGCCCTCCGAACAGCGGCGGCGGGCGGCCGTCTTTTGCGGCCGCCAGCGCCTCCAGCGGCTGCCTGAGGGCGGCGATGGGGTCCGCGCCGAAGCGGCCGCGCCAGCGTTCCTCGGTGGTGCCGAGCAGGTCACGGTAGGCGCGCTTGGCGGCGGTCCCTTTGGGGGTCAGGCGCGCGATCTTTCCCCGGCTCGCGGCCGGGTCCGGGTCTTCGGCGGCCAGGCGCGCCCTGATCAGGATGCCGAGCGCCCAGCTGACGGCTTCCTTCGAGATGCCGGTCAGGCCGGGAAGGTCGCGGGGTCGCCTGCCTTCTTCGCTGAGGATACGCAGTAGGTTCGCGCTGACCGCGAGCGAGAGGGCCGATTCGCGCTCGTAGTCGAGGGCGAACGACAGCAGGACCCGGGACAGCAGGGCAGGCATGGGCAGGGTCTGCAGGTCGACGGGGGTGGGCCTCGGCGGGAGCGCCGGGTCCGGGGCGTGGCTGGTCAGGTTCGCGCCCAGGATCGGGAGGCAATCGGGCAGGCCGGGGTCGAGCTGGGTGACCACCGCTAGCAGGGCGGCTTTGAGGCGGCCGACCTGGTCAGCACCGAAGCGCTCACGCCAGCGCGGTTCGGTCAGGCCGGCTATCGGCGCCCATACTTCCCGTGCTTGCAGACCCCTGGGGGTGGCGCGCAGGACGGCGTCCGGGCCCGGGCGACCCTTGTGGATCTTCTTGGCCGTGCCGTCGATGGTGATGTAGCTCCAGCGGCGCATGCCGTCCAGGTTGGTGCCCGTGCGGGCCAGGCGCTCGAGTTCGGCGACGGTGATCGGCTCCTCGCCGACGAACTTCAGGCAGTTCTCATACATGACCATCGACACCAGCCATGCGCCGTACCCCTGGGCGGACGCCCCGTAGTCCGTCGTGCGATGCGGGATCCGGTGTTCGGCTTCGTTGTCGCATTCGATGATGAACGCCACGAGGGCCTGGGACAGCAGGGCCGATAGCGAGAGGGAGTCTGCGCTCGGCGGGACGGGGCTGGCCGGGGATCTGCTTTTCTGGAGGGAACGGCGGGGTGTTTGGGGTTTCCGGTTCGCTGTGCTCGGCGGCGTTCTCGGGCCCGCGGTGGCCGTGAGCAGGCCGGCCGAGCGCAGCCGCCGATGTCGGCCGGCCGCCTCGTTGCTGGCACCGTCCGTGACCAGCCATCCCGCGCGGGCGAGGATCCCGTCGGCCTCGTCGGCCGCGAAGCCGGACCTGGCCGGCTCCCCCATGGCGGCCACGGACGCCCGGAAGTCGGCCCGGCCGCCGCGGTCATACTCGCCGGACAGGGACACACTGATGGCCAGGCGGCTGCCCGGATGAGCAACCTGCCGGAACTGGTCAAGGACCCGGTCGACCACCGCCGGTTCCAGGTAGACGGCGACCCCTTCGAGCAGGAACAGGCCGGGCGCGCTCGCGTCGAGCCCGGCCGCGAGCAGCCGGTCCGTTACCGGGTCCGCGGCGAAGTCGGCCGCCACGAACCGAACGTGCGCGGCCGCGAGGCCCAGCCGGTCCAGCCGTTCCAGCTTGTCGGCCTGGGTCGCGGGATGATCCACCTCGAACCAGCGGACGCCCGGCTTGGCGTACCGCAGGGCCCGGCCGTCGTACCCGGCGCCGCCGATCACGACCTGCCGTATGCCCGCGTCCAGGGCACCCACCACGATCCGGTCGAAGAACGCCGTGCGGGCGGCCAGGTACTCGTGCATGCGGCCTTCGGTGATCCGGAGGTCGCCGGCCACGTCCCCGGCCAGCGCCTCGTCCGCGGCCGCATCGCCGTAGGGAGCCGGGACCCGGGTGAAGTCCAGCCGGTGCGCCGCCACCCGGCGGGCCGTCCACGACGGGCCGCTCTCGTCCATGTCAGGTCATGTCCCCGCGCTAGCTCCGCCCCGACCGGTCCCCGTTACCCGGCCATTGTGCCACGCGGCCTGCCGGCCGGGCGGCCCGCGGCGTGTGGCAGGGTGGGCCGCATGACCACTGATTCCGCGCATCGAAGCGTACGGCTCGAACGCGTCCAGACCGGCAGGTACACGGCGATCAACGCCCGCGGCGGCCAGATCAGCGTGAGCAGCGAGGGCGACACCGACACCGACTTCACCCCGGTTGAGCTGCTGCTCGTCGCGATGGGCGGCTGCACAGGGGCCGACGTGGACTTCCTGACGTCACGCCGCGCCGAGCCCGACCACTTCGAGGTCCTCGTCGACGCGGAGAAGGTCCGCGACGAGCGCGGCAATCACCTCACCGACCTGGTGATCACCTTCCGAGTCTCGTTCCCCGACGGCGAGGCTGGCGACCGGGCCAGGGCGGTACTGCCGGACGCCGTCCAGAAGTCGCACGACCGCCTGTGCACGGTGAGCCGGACCATCGAACTCGGCACCTCGATCACGAACCGGATCGAGTGACGAGCTTTTGTTGCCGTGGCTCCTAGGTGTGCCAGCGGAAGCGCCAGGCCGTGAAGGCGGCGCCCGCGGCGGTCCACAGGGCGAGGTTCAGCAGGTCCCAGGCCGGAAAGGGGCGCACGGCGTAGGCGTTCTGGAGCACCTGGGCCAGGGCCTTGACCGGGAACGCGGCCACCGTGCGCGAGAGCCAGGCCGGCAGGCCGCTGAACGTCGGGTCGAACACGCCCGAGATGATCGCGATCGGCAGGAAGGTGGCGTACGCGACCGGCCCAGCGGATTCCGCGCTGGTGATGACCGAGCTGATGGCCAGGCCCAGGGTGGCGAAGCACACGATGCCCAGGGCCAGGCCGCCGGCCAGGGTCAGCAGGCCGCCCGCGCGGGGTCCAGCGCCGAAGGCGAGCCAGCCGATCAGGCCGGTGCACGCGGTGATGAGGATCGTGGTCGCGACGGTGCTCGCCAGCAGGCCGCCGAGGTAGGCCGCGGACGGCAGCGGTGTCGTCCTGATCCGCTTGAGCACGCCGTCGTGGCGTAGGACCGCGACCTTGGACCCGAGGTTCACGTAGGCGGCGACGATCACCCCGAAGGCCAGGATGCCGGGTACGAAGACCGTGGTGTTCTTGATGTCCGTGCCCGGCAGGTGCGAGCCGACGTTGGCCGCCCCGATCAGGAGCAGGATCATCAGCGGGAAGATGAAGGTGAACAGCGCGTACTCGGCGCTGCGCCAGAAGCTGCGCTGCTCGAGCAGCGCCTGCCGGGCGGCCAGGCGAACCGATCTGGTCAACCCTGATCCCCGTTGGGCGTGGCCCCGGTGAGCTGCAGGTAGGTGTCTTCGAGGCTGGGGGCGGTCACGGTGAGCCCGTCCAGGTCGCCGAGGCGGTTCTCCAGGGCCCAGCCGAGGAGTTGGCGCAGGGTCATAGCGGCGTTCGGCGTATGGCAGACCGACAGCGGTCCCCGCGCGGCCATGTCGATCCCGTCCGGCGGGGCCACCTGGCCGAGGCGCACGGCAGGCGGCGTGATGAACGAGATCCGGGTGGCCAGGCCGGCCCGCGCGGCCACCTCCTGCGTCGTCCCGCACAGCTCGATCCGGCCCGCCCGCAGGATGGCGATCCGGTCGGCCAGCCGCTCCGCCTCGTCCAGGTAGTGCGTGGTGAGCAGGATCGTCTTGCCCAGCCCGCGGAGGTTCTCGATCGCCGCCCAGCAGCGTAGGCGGGCCTCGGGGTCGAACCCGGTGGTCGGCTCGTCGAGGAAGACGATGTCCGGACCGCCGGCCAGCGCGAGCGCGAAGTCGAGCCGCCGGCGCTGGCCCGCCGAGAGCCGGCGGACCTGGGTGTTCCGTACCGGGGTGAGCTCCACGACCTCGAGCAGGTCGGCGAGCGGGCGCGGGTTCGGGTAGTACCTGCGCCAGATCTCGATCAGCTCGCCTACGCGGGCCTGGCGGGGGAAGCCGCATTCCTGGAGGACCATCCCGGCCCGCTCGCGGAGCCTGCCCGGCTGCGCCGCCGGGTCGAGCCCGAGGACGCGGACCGTGCCCGCGCTCGGCGCCCTGAAGCCCTCCAGGATCTCCAAGGTGGTGGTCTTGCCGGCCCCGTTCGGGCCGAGCAGGCAGAACACCTCGCCTGACGCGACATCGAAGTCGACGCCGTGCAAGACCTCGGTAGCGCCGAAGCTCATCCGCAGGCCGCGAACCTGCACCGCGAGGCTGTCCGTCATCACCTGGGATTATAGGAATGAGTGGATGGTTCACCTACTTCACGAGAAGGAAGGGCGAGAAGTTCCCATCGTGTGGAACCAGGGACGATGAAGCCCGCCGACGTGACCTCGCTGCGGATGCTGCGGCGGGCCAGGGACCGGATCGACCGGGACTACGCCGAGCCGATCGGCATACCGGCGCTGGCCGCCGGGGCCGGTTACTCGCGCGAGCACTTCATCCGCGTGTTCCGGGCCGCCTACGGCGAGACCCCGGGCCGGTACCGGACCAGGCGCCGGGTGGAGCGCGCGTGCGAGCTGCTCCGCTCGGCCAACCTGACCGTGACCGAGATCTGCTACCTGGTCGGGTTCACCAGCCTGGGCACGTTCAGCGCCCGGTTCACCGAACTGGTCGGCATGTCCCCCACCGCGTACCGCCGGGAGGCCGCCAGCCGCGGCGGGCCCGCGCCCATCCCCGGCTGCTTCGTGCTCATGTGGCGCACCGGGCTCCCGGCTAACGCGTCACTTCCCGAGAAGCCGCCGCCACCCGGCACGCCCTACAGTCGCGGACATGACACAAACCAGTGAGACCTCATGATCAACGGCATCTCCATCGTCTCGGTCTGGGTACTCGACCAGGATTCGGCCAAGGAGTTCTACGCTGACAAGCTCGGCTTCACGGTCACCAACGACATCAAGCTGGAGGGCGGCATGCGCTGGCTGACCGTGCGCCCGCCCGGCAACCCGGGCCAGGAGCTGCTGCTCATGGACCCGCTGAACTCCATGCTCGATGAGGAGACCGGCCAGCAGGTCCGGGCGCTGGTCGCGAAGGGCGCGCTCTCGCCCGGGGTGATGGCCACGTCCGACTGCCAGGCCGATCACGACCTGCTCGCCGGGCGCGGCGTCGACTTCACGCAGCCGCCCGCCGAGCGCCCGTACGGCGTCGAGGCGATCATGCGCGACGACTCGGGCAACTGGTACAGCTTCACCCAGCGCACGGCCTGACGGCCCGGGCCCGCTCCGGCCGGGGGTGGGCCGGGCCTCGCCGGGCCGCCGCCGGGCCGCACTCAGCGCAGGAGGGCGGCCAGCTCGGCCGTCCGGCGGGCGAAGTCTAGCCAGGCGGGACCGCACGCCCCGGCCGGTTCTCCGGCCGGGGACGGGGCTCGGGCGAGGTGACGCCGGGCGGTGGCAGCACCGCAGGCGCGCTGGGTCCAGCCGCACAGCCGGCCGCAGCGGACCTCGAAGCGGACCAGCACTCCGCCCGCCCAGCCGTGCACGTCGAAGTCGGAGGGCTCGGCCTGGGTGACCTTCTGCTCGGCGGTGATCCAGTCCAGGGCCTCCAGCTCGCCCTGCAGCCGGCCGGCGAATTCGAACGCCAGCCCGGCGGCGGCGACGTCGCGGCGCCTGATCAGCTCCGCGCGTAGCGCCGCCACGGCGGCCGGATCCCGGTCCAGCACGGCGGTCATGGCCCGCACCAGATCGGCCCGCGCGCCGGGCGAGGCGCCGAGGGCGCGGGCCAGCTCGCGTTCGGTCGCCGCGGGCCGGTCCATCGCATAGCCGAGCGGCAGGATCCGGCCGAGCCCGGACACGGCGTCGCGGGCCTTCTGCCCGCCCAGGTACGGGCCGAAGTGCCGGGCCCGATCACCCGTCCGGGGTTGGTACACCACCATCACGCCGGGCCCGGGCGCGGACTCGCTGAGCCGGATCCAGACCTCGGACTCCTGGCCACCGCTCGGGCTGCGGTTCCAGGGCGGCTTGCGGCGCCCCAGCAGGTTCCGCTCCAGCCACGCCGCCTCGTGGGCGGAAGCGCACGGCACCGCCTCCACCCGCGCGATGCGAGTCACCATCGCGGCCAGGTGGCCCCGGTCGCCGAGGTCACCCCAGTACGAGGTGACCCGGCGGCGCAGGCTGACGGCGCGGCCGACGTACAAGACCCCTCCCGTCGCGTCACGGAAGCGGTAGACACCCGGCCCCAGCGGGAGCCGCGTGGCCGATGCGCGCGGGCCGGATGCGGTGGATGGCACAGCCACGATCCGAGCCCATCGCAGGCGGCGGCCGTCGTCAAGGACCTGGGCCCGCCGCCGGGGTGGCGGGCCCGTGGTGCTCGGCCGACCCCGGGCTTAAGGTACTCCCATGACGGATTCCGAACCCGGCCATGAGGTGGCCCGGAGCGAGCTGCGCGCCTCGCATGAGGACCGGGACCGGGTGGTCGAGCTGCTGCGGATATCCGCGGGGGACGGGCGGCTGTCCGCGGAGGAACTCGACGAGCGGCTCGAGCTGGCCATGACGGCGCGGACCTACGGTGAGCTGGCCAAGCTGGTCACCGACCTGCCCGCGGCCGGGTCCGTCGTCAGCGCGTCCGCCCTGCGCGCCAAGGACGTCGCGCGCATCGACTGCGGAAGCGCTCACACCAAGCGGGAAGGCCGCTGGGTGGTGCCACAGCGGCTGGAGGTGAAGGTCACCAGCGGGCACGTCTTGCTGGACTTCAGGGACGCGGTCATCACGCAGCCCACGCTGCGGATCGACGCCGAGGTACGCAGCGGGCACCTCACCCTGGTCACCAAGCCGGGCATCGTGGTGGACACCGACGACGTGGTGGTGCGCAGCGGCCACGTCAAGGTCCACGCCCCGTGGGGTCCCGACATACCGGAACTGCTGCGAGTCGAGGTGTCGGGGAAGGTCCGCAGCGGCCATTTCATCGCGCGGCCACCGCACCGGACGTTCTGGCAGTGGCTGACCAGGCAGCCCCGGCCGTACGAGATCGCCTCGCGCTACTCGTGACCCTGATCGTGGTGTCCGGTGCGCCTGGCACCGGCAAGTCCACGATCGCCCGCGAGCTGGGCGCCGACCTGCGGTTCTGCGTGCTGTCACTCGATCCGATCAAAGAGGCGCTGGCGGACATCCTCGGGCTGGGCGACGAGGACTGGTCCAATCGGGTAGGTGATGCGGCGGCCGAGGTGGTGTTCCGGTTGGCCGCCGGATTCCCCGACGCGATTGCCGAAGGCTGGTGGCGCGGGGCCCGGCGGGAGCGGGCGGTGGCCGAGTTCGCCGGGGCGGCGGAGGTGTTCTGCCGCTGCGATCCCGAGCTGGCGGGCGCCCGGGCGGCGGCCCGGATCGGTGCCGGGCGCCATCGCATTCACCGTGACGTGATCAACCCCGCCGGGGCCGGTGCCGCCGCCCACATTGCCGCGCTGGCGGCCACCGTAACGCCGCTGCGGCTGGGCGGGCCGCTGGTCGAGGTGGACACCGGGCCGCCTGGGGCGGCGGCGCAGGCCGTTACGGCCATCAGGGCCATCCTCGGCTGGCCGCGATGACGCCCGCCGAGTCCAGGCACCTGGCCGAGATCCGGGCCGAGCTGAGCAGGCTCGTCCGCTACGACGACGAGTCGATCGTGCACGAGCGGTGGATCAGGCAGCGGTACGACCTCGGCGCCGCGGCAAGCTTCGCGCCCGCCCGGACGGCGGCGGTCCGGACCGCTTGGCACGAAGCCGGGCACGCCGTGGCCGCGCTGGCGGTCGGGGCGCGGTTCAGCTCGGCCAGCATCCGCCACGGCGGCACCAGCCAGGGCCGGGTCCACGGTATCCAGGGCGGCGGCGAGCGGGCCTTCGTCATCGACGCGGCAGGCCAGATCGCCGAACGCCTGCGAGACTGGTCCATGCTGACCGCTGACGATCAGCTACGCGCATGGCTGGCCACCTGGCGCGGCGACGGCGGCGACGCGATGCGGTTCCGGCGTGACATCCGCGCCAGGTTCGGCGACGACGAGCTCGGCGCCTGGCGGTACTGCGAGCAGGTGCTGACGCCGCTGCGGCTGCGGATCCGCCAGGTGGCCCGGGCCCTGCTGGTCTACCCGCGGCACCTGCCCTACCAGGTGGCGGCGGCGATCTCCGACGGCTAGCGCGCGGGCGCCCGGTACCAGTCGGGGAAGGTCGTCAGCGAGCCGAGCACCACGTCGGCGCCGGCGCCGGCCAGCTCATCACGGGAGAACGAGCCGGTAGTGACGCCGACCGCACGCGCGCCGGCCTGCACGGCCGCTGCCATGTCCGGCGGGCTGTCGCCGACGTAGGCGGCGGCGTGCAGGCTCCGCAGGACGGCCGCCTTCTCGGGCCCGTGCACGTGGGTGAACACCTCGTCGGGGGCCAGCCCGACGGCGCGCAGGCTCGGCTCCACGGAGACCGGGTGCTTGGCCGTGATGATCACCACGCGCTCCCCTGCCGCACGGACCGCCGCCACCGCCTCGTGCGCGCCGGGCATGATCGTCGTCAGCGCGGGAGCCAGGCGCACGTAGTGCCGCCGGTAGCAGGCGACCGCCTCGGCCTGCTGGCCGGGCGGGAACCAGAACGTCACCTCGTCCTCGAGCTTGATGCCCAGCCGGCCGTCCACCGCGGTCAGGTCGATGGCGGTCGAGGTTTCCCTGGCGAGTTCGGCGAACGCGGCCATGATCGCGGGCCGGGAGTCGATCAGCGTCATGTCGAGGTCGAAGCCGACCGGGCCGCCGTGCGTCACTTCAGCATTCTGCCAGCCCAGGGGGCTGGCCGCCAAAACCGTAAATTCACGACCCTTTTCCCTGAACGACGGTGGTATCTCCCCCCGGGCATCCCGAGTCAGGGCTGGTCGGCATTCCTTGCGATATTGCGGTCTATTAAATGACTGGATTGGCAGCGTGCGCTAATGTGGCGTTCCTGAGCGGGCGAAACCGGTGAGAGGGCGCGATGACCTGGGAACAGCTGCTTGCCTACTGCCTGGCCAAACCGGGAGCCTGGCAGGACGAGCCCTGGGAGGGCGACGTCACGGTCAAGGTCGGCGCCAGGATCTTCGCGTTCTTCGGGTCCGGCGTGACCGCCTCGGTGGGCGTCAAGTGCGGGCCCTCCCGGGAGGCGGCCGACGAGTGGCTGCTGCGGTACCCGGATGACGCCTCGGTGATGGCGTACATCGGCCGGTCAGGCTGGAACACCCTGCGCATCGGCGGCGCCATACCGGACGATGAGCTCGTCGAGGCCATCGAGGCCTCTTACGCCGCCATCGTCAGCAAACTGCCGAAGAAAGACCGTCCTCCGCAAAACTGAACACCGCGCCGCTTGTGATAATATACCGATTCAGGGACCAATATTTAACCATTCATTATCGTGGATTCATTGACTTAGCGAGATGTCGATTCATTAATTTAAAGACATGCCGATTCATCAATTCATCGATTCATCGATTAAGCGCCTTTCGCCATCGGTGCCTACCGCCTACGTGGTTAACGCAGGGACGGGCATCGCCGACCTGCCCGGACC
>JBOHCK010000219.1:0-10422 GCA_050698755.1 Streptosporangiaceae bacterium
CCCTGGACCGGGTGACCGAGCGTTACCTGGGCAGCGCGCGGATCGGGACCACGGGCCGCGGCATCGGCCCGGCCTACGGCGACAAGATGGCCCGGGTCGGGATCCGCGTCCAGGACCTGTTCGACCCCGGCATCCTGGGCCAGAAACTCGAGCTCGTGCTGCGGGAGAAGAACCAGATCCTGTCCAAGGTCTACAACCGGCGCGGCATCGACCCGCAGGCCGTCGCTGCGGAGTACCTGCGGTACGCCGACCGGCTCCGGCCCTACGTGGCCGACACCGGGCTCGTCCTGGGCCGGGCCCTGGACGACGGGAAGGTCGTCCTGCTCGAGGGCGCCCAGGCCACCATGCTCGACGTGGACCACGGCACGTACCCGTTCGTCACCTCGTCCTCCCCGACCGCCGGCGGCGCCTGCGCGGGCTCGGGCATCGGGCCCACCAGGATCGCCAAGGTCATCGGCGTGGTCAAGGCGTACACGACCCGCGTCGGCGAGGGCCCCTTCCCCACCGAACTCCGTGACGCCACCGGCGAGTGGCTCCGCAAGACCGGCGCGGAGTACGGCGTGACCACCGGCCGCCCGCGCCGCACCGGCTGGTTCGACGCGGTCATCGCCAGGTACGCCACGCGGGTGAACGGGATCACCGACTTCTTCCTGACCAAGCTGGACGTGCTGTCGGGCCTGGACCAGGTGCCGGTCTGCGTGGCGTACGAGGTGGACGGGACCAGGCACGAGGAGATCCCGATGACCCAGACCGAGTTCCACCACGCCGTGCCGGTCTATGAGTACTTCGACGGGTGGGCGGAGGACGTTTCCAAGGCCAAGACCTTCGCCGGGCTGCCCGCGAACGCGCGGAACTACGTCTCGGCGGTCGAGAAGATGATCGGCGCGCCGGTCAGCGCGGTCGGCGTGGGCCCGCGCCGCGACCAGACGCTCCAGCTCCGCCCCCTGCTCCCCGGAGCGTAGGCTCGCGGCGTGCGCATTCTCGTCATCGGGTCGGGGGGCCGCGAGCACGCGATCATCCGCGCGCTTTCCCGCGAGACGGAAAGCCTGCACGCGGCCCCGGGCAACCCGGGCATCGCGGCCCTCGCGGAAACCTACCCGGATACGGCCCAGGATCCCGACGCGATCCTGCGGCTGACCCGCAAGCTCAGCCCGGACCTGGTGGTGATCGGCCCGGAGGCGCCGCTGGTCGCGGGGGCGGCCGACGCGCTGCGCGAGGACGGCTTCGCGTGCTTCGGGCCGGACGCGGGCGCCGCGCTGATCGAGGGGTCGAAGTCGTTCGCCAAGCAGGTCATGGCGGCCGCAGGCATCCCGACCGCGGCGTCGCGGACCTGCACGACCCGCGCCGAGGCGGACGAGGCGCTCGCGGCGTTCGGCCCGCCCTACGTAGTCAAGGACGACGCCCTGGCGGCCGGCAAGGGCGTGGTCGTCACCACTGACGTGGCCGCGGCCCGGGCGCACGCCGGTGCGTGCGGCACGGTGGTGATCGAGGAGTTCCTCGACGGCCCCGAAGTGTCACTGTTCGCGGTCACCGACGGCACGACCGCCGTCCCGCTCCTGCCCGCGCAGGACTTCAAGCGCGCCCGCGACGGCGACCTCGGCCCGAACACCGGCGGGATGGGCGCCTACGCCCCGCTCCCCTGGGCCCCTCCCGACCTCGCCGGACGCATGCTGGACACGGTCATCCAGCCCGCCGTGGACACGCTGCGCCTGCGCGGCCTGCCGTACCGGGGCCTGCTGTACGCGGGGCTGTGCCTGACCGCGGCGGGCCCCCGCGTGGTGGAGTTCAACGCCAGGTTCGGCGACCCGGAGACGCAGGTGGTCCTGGACCGGCTCGATCAGGGTTCCACCCCGCTCGCGCCGCTGCTGCACGCCGCGGCCGCCGGGGACCTGGCCGGCACTCCCGCGCCGCGCTGGCACCCGGGCGCGGCGGTGACCGTGGTGATCGCCGCCGAGGGCTACCCGGAGCATCCGGTCAGGGGTGAGAAGATCCTTTATCCCGAACGAGCGGTGGTGCCCGCCCCGGGCCATGCGGGGGGAAGCGGGGAGGCCACGCCGACCCGCGCGTACGTCCTGCACGCGGGGACGGCCCTGGACGCGGACGGCGACCTGGTGTCGGCCGGCGGCCGGGTGCTCAACGTCGTCGGGTCCGGGAGCGACGTCGCCGCCGCGCGGCGCGTGGCCTACGAGCTAGCCGGCACGATCGAGATGCGCGGCGGCTGGTACCGCAGTGACATCGCCTCTCGTGCACGACTGTGACCGGTCAGGAACCAGCAGCCGCGGACCCGCCCGGCGAGGCGCAGCGGGAGGAACCGCTGCGGGTCAGCACGCTCGAGCTGTTCTTCGACCTGGTCTTCGTGTTCGCCATCACGCAGCTGACCGGGATCCTGGCGCGTGACCCGACGCCGGCGAGCGCGGCGCGCGTGCTGCTGATCTTCGGCGTGCTGTGGTGGATGTACGGCGGGTACGTGTGGCTGTCCAACGCGCGGACTCCGGTCGAGACCCCCGAACGCCTGCTGATGCTGGTCGGGATGGGCGGGTTCCTCATCGTCGGCCTGGCCATCCCGCACGCGTTCGGCCGGGACGGGGTCGCGTTCGGCGTGGGCTACCTGATCGTGGTCGGCGTGCATACCTGGCTGTACCAGCGGATCAACAAGAACATCGCGCGGGTCGCGCCGTTCAACGTGCTCTCGGCCCTGCTCATCATCGGCGCAGGGCTGGCCGGGGGCGGCCCCGCTTACGGCCTGTGGGCGGCCGCGCTGGCCGTCCAGGTCTTCTCCCCGCTCTTCGTCCGGGTCCGCGGGCGGTTCGCCATCCGGCCCGATCACTTCGCCGAGCGGCACGGCGCGCTGGTCATCATCGTGTTCGGCGAGTCGGTCGCCGACATCGGGATCGGCGTCGGGACGGCGGGACAGGTCATCACCACCTCCCTCGTCGTCTCGGCCGCGCTGGGGCTGGCCCTGGCCGCCGCGCTGTGGTGGTCGTACTTCGGGGTCGGCGACGACGAGCGCGCCGAGCAGGCCATGACCAGGGCCGACCCGGCGGCCCGGCCCGGGCTGGCGCTGGCCGCGTTCTTCTACGCCTACATCCCCCTGCTGCTCGGCATCGTCGCGGTGGCCGCCGGCGTCAAGCGGGCCATCGGGCACGCCGGATCGACCCTCCCCTACCCGGCGTGCCTGGCCCTGGCGGGCGGGGTGGCCCTCTACCTGGCGGGCGACGTGGCCTTCCGGCACGCGCTGCGGATCGGCGAGCAGCGCTACCGGGCCGCGGCCGCGGCCGCGGCGCTGGCCGTCTCGGGGATCGGGGTCTGGCTCAGCGTCGCCGCCGAGATCGCGCTGCTGGCCGCGATCGTGGCGGCGGCGCTGGTCGTGGAGCGGCGGGCCACCGCCTCCCGGGAGGCGCGCACGCCGGCCGGTACGGTGGACGGGTGATCGAGCGGTACACGCTGCCCGAGATGGGGCGGGTCTGGGGCGAGGCGCACAAGTACGAGCTGTGGTGCCGGGTCGAGGTCCTCGTCCTGGAGGCGCAGGCCAGGGCGGGCACCGTGCCCGCGGACGCCGTCGAACCGGTCCGCTCGGCCCCGCCGCCGACGCCGGAGGCGGTCGCGGCGATCGAGGCGGTGACCGGGCACGACGTGATCGCGTTCCTGACCGCGTGGGCGGACAACACCAGCCCCCGCTCGGCCGCCGCGTACGTCCACTACGGCATGACCTCCTCCGACCTGCTCGACACCGCGCTGGCGGTCCAGCTCACCGAGGCGACCGACCTCCTGGTGGCGAAGGCCACCGCTCTGGTGGCGGTGCTCAGGGACCATGCGCTGGCCTACCGGGACACGCTGCGCCCCGGGCGGACGCACGGCGTCCACGCCGAGCCCGACACCTGGGGGCACCGGGTGGCCGACTTCGCGTTCGGGATGGCGCGCGCCCGGGACCGGATCGTGCGGGCCAGGGACGCGGTGGCGGTCGGCACGCTGTCCGGTCCGGTCGGCACCTACTCGACCATCGACCCCGCCCTCGAGGCGCAGGTCATGCCCGCCCTCGGCCTCCGGCCCGCCGACGTGGCCACCCAGGTGGTCATGCGCGACGGCATCGCCGAGTGGGTCGGCGCGCTGGCCCTGGCCGCGACGGTCTGCGAGGCCGTGGCGCTCGAGGTCCGGCACGGCCAGCGCACCGAGGTGCGCGAGCTGGCCGAGCCGTTCAGCGACGGCCAGAAGGGCTCCTCGTCGATGCCGCACAAGAAGAACCCCATCCGCGCCGAGCGGATCGCCGGGCTGGCCCGGGTGATCCGCGGGTACGTGACGCCGGTGACCGAGGGCATCCCGCTCTGGCACGAGCGGGATATCTCGCACTCGAGCGTGGAGCGGATCGCGCTGCCCGACGCCGCCATCGCCACCGACTACGTGCTGCACCTGACCACCGGGCTGGTCGCGGGGCTGACCGTCGACGCGGCCCGGATGCGCGCCAACCTGGACGCCACCGGGGGCCTGATCTACTCCTCGGCGGCGCTGCTCGAGCTGGTCAGCGCCGGGATGAGCCGCGAAGACGCGTACGCCCTGGTGCAGGCGGCGGCCCTGGAGACCTGGGACAGCGCCACGCCGTTCCGGGAAACGCTGCGGAAGCAGGCGGCCTCGCGCGGGCAGCCGATCAGCCAGGAAACACTGGACTTCGTATTCCGCCCAGAGCGGTACACAGCCCGACTTGCCCCGGTATTCGAGCGCCTCGCCACGCTAAGCTGACGCGCATGACTTCCGGACCCGAGACGAGCTACCGCGTGCGGGGCGGCATCCCGCTGCACGGCACGGTCTTCGTACAGGGCGCGAAGAACGCGGCGCTGAAGATGATCGCGGCGTCGCTGCTGACCGCCAACGGCCGTACCGTGCTCCGCAACGTGCCGCCGATCGAGGACGTGCGCCGCGCCGTCGAGCTGGCCCAGGCGGTCGGCGCCGTGGTCGAGTTCCACGAGACCGAGCGCACTCTGGTCGTCGACGCCTCCCACCTGACCAGCTACGTGCTGCCGGCCGAGATCGCCCGCAGGTTCCGCAGCTCGGTCCTGTTCGTGCCCGCGCTGCTGCACAGGTTCGGCGAGGCGGTCATCGAGGGCATCGGCGGGTGCAACCTGGGGAGCAGGAACCTGGACTTCCACTACCGGGGGTTCGCCAGGCTCGGGGCCGTCGTCGACGAGAACGAGACGTTTATCCACATCAAGGCCAGCAAGCTGCAGGGCGCGCACCTGTACCTCGACACGCCGTCGCACACCGGGACCGAGAACCTGATCATGGCCGCGTCAATGGCGCCGGGCCGGACCGTCATCGACAACACCGCGCAAGAGCCCGAGGTGCTCGACGTCATCGCGTTCCTGACCAAGATGGGCGCGCGGATCACCGGCGGCGGTACCGGCTTCATCACCGTGCACGGCGTCGACGAGCTCACTGCGGTCGAGCACACCGTGATGGCGGACCGGATCGACGCGGGCGTATTCGCGATGGCCGCGGCCATCACCGGCGGCGAGCTGAACCTGGTCGGCGCCTCCCTCGACCATTTCGGCGTCGTCCGCTGGAAGCTCGAGCAGATGGGCGTGGAGTTCGCCACCAAGGGCGCGGTGGTCTCGGTCCGCATGGACCGCCCGCCGCGGCCGATCAACGTGATCACCAGCCCGTACCCGGGGTTCGCCACCGACCTGCAGTCGCCGATCATGGCGCTGGCCTGCCTCGCCGAGGGCGCGAGCTACATCCGCGAGACGATCTTCGACGGTCGCTACACGCTGGTGGGCGAGCTGAACAAGATGGGCGCCCAGATCGAGCTCGACGGCACCCGCGTCATCGTGCACGGCCCCACCGCATTCCGGGGCGCCCGGGTCGTGGCGCACGACCTGCGCACCGGCATCGCGCTGATCCTGGCCGGCCTGGCCGCCGAGGGCGAGACCGTGGTCACGCCCGGCTACCCGATCGACCGGGGCCACTCCACCATCGCGCAGCGCTTCAGCGCCCTCGGCGCCGACATCGGTCCGTGCTGACCTAGCCGCTGGGCCAGTTGCCGGGCTAGTTGCGGCCAGGGAAGGCGCCGGCCACGTCGAGGAAGGCGTCGTTGGACTCGGGGTCGCCGATGCTGACCCGGGCGCCCTCGGCGCCGAAGGCCCGCACCCCGACTCCGGCTGCCTGGCAGGCGGCAGCGAAGTCCGGGGTCCGCTCGCCCAGCCTGAGCCAGACGAAATTGGCCTCGGTCGGGGGCACGTCCCACCCCTCGGCGATGAGCGCCTCGCGCACCCTGGTCCGCTCCTTGACGGTCAGCTCCACCCGCTCGAGCAGCTCGTCCTCCGCGGCCAGCGAAGCGATCGCCGCGGCCTGCGCGACGCGGTTCACGCTGAAGGGCAGCATCGTCTTCCTGGCCGCCTGCGCGACGGGCTCGTCCGCGATCATGAACCCGACCCGCAACCCGGCCAGGCCGTAGGCCTTGGAGAAGGTGCGCAGCACCGCGACGTTCGGCCGGTACCTGTACAGGCCCACGCCGTCCGGCACCGCGTCGTCCCTGACGTACTCGCGGTAGGCCTCGTCGATGACCACCAGGCAGTCACCGGGCACCCGGTCGAGAAACGCGTCTATCTCGGGCGCGTGGACCACCGTGCCGGTCGGGTTGTTGGGGTTGCAGACGAAGATCAGCCTGGTGCGCGGGGTGATCGCGTCCGCCATCGCGGCCAGGTCGTGCGTCTCGTCCCGGAGCGGCACGCGGACCGAGGCGGCGCCGGCCAGGTCGGCCAGGATGGGATACGCCTCGAAGGAGCGCCACGCGTAGAGCACCTCGGCGCCGGGTTCCCCGACCGCCTCCAGGAGCTGCTGGGTGACGCCCACCGAGCCGCACCCGACCGCCACGTGCGGCGCGGGTACGCCGAATCTGGCCGCGATCGCCTCGGTCAGCTCGTGCGCGGCGTTGTCCGGGTACCTGTTGACCGATCGCGCCTCTTCGGCGATGACCTCGACGACCGAGGGCAGCGGCCCGTACGGGCACTCGTTGGACGAGAGCTTGTGCGATTTCCCCGTGGTGCTGACCGCCGTCCGGCCGGGCTGGTAAGCGGGGAAGTGGTCAAGGAGCTTGCGGAAACGGGGTGACGCCTGGGCCATGCCATCAGTCTGGCACTCGCGGTCAAATCACCTGTTGTCCCCGTGCCGGGCGTCGGGCGGCTCGGCCGCTTCCCGGCGGCGCCAGTCCTCCGGCAGCGTGACCTCGAGGACGTCGTCGACGGTGATCAGGCCCAGCAGCCGGCGGTCGTCGTCCACGACCGGGATCGTGATGAGGTTGTAGTCGGTCATCAGCACCGCCACGTCAGTGATGTCCATATCCGCGCCGACCCGGACCGGATCGGTGTCGGACACGTCGATCAGGGCGACACCGGGATCGGACTGGACCAGGGTGACCAGCCTGGCCACGCCGCGCAGGCCGCCGAAGTCGTCGACGGCGTGCACGCTGGTCAGTGCCTCCGGCTGGAGCAGCGCCGACTCACGGACCCTGGCCAGCGCGTCGCCGACCGTGGCCCGGGCGGGCACGGCGATGAAGTCCATCCCCATCAGGCCGCCCGCGCTGGTGCTGTTGAAACGCATCAAGGTCAGCACCTTGGCGCGCTGCCCGGCGGGCAGCAGGTCGAGCACGGGCTGGCGGCGCTGCTGCGGCAGTTCGGCGATCGCGTCCGCGGCGTCGTCGGCTCGCATCCTGGTCAGCACGGCGGCGATCTCCTCGTCGGTCCGCGCGCCGAGCAGGCGGGCGGCCAGGTCCTCGTCGAGTTCCTCGAAGACGTCCGCTTCCAGTTCCGGGTCGGCGTGCACCTGGCCGAGGATCTCGGTCTCCTCCTCCTTCGAGGCGTTCTCCAGCAGGTCGGCGATCTGCGCGGGCTTGAGCCTGCGGATGCGGCCGAACGGGCCGCGCAGCAGCGCGCTGCCCGCGTGGCCGATCAGCCACTCGAAGTCGTGCCAGTCGCGGAAGGGGCGGGCAGTGTCTCCGCTCTCCGGGCCGAGCAGCCCGAACAGCCTGCGCGGGCGGCGCCGGGTATCCACTCCCGCCAGGACCCATTCCCCGTCCGCCTCCCCGGCTCCCTTCTTATCCACGGACAGCTCCAGGTCGGCGGCACGGACGAGGCGCGCGTTCGCCACGTCGATGAACCTGTGACCCAGTACGTCGGCCCGGAGCAGTACCTCACCCTCGCGGCGCTCGAAGTGGCGCAGGTCGAGCAGCGCGCTCGACAGCCGCAGCGGATCACCGTCAAAGCTGGCCACCTGGTCGATCGGCACGAAGATCTCGCGCCCGCCGACGGTGGCGACCAGCCCGGTGACGAGCGGGTAGTCGGAGCCGCGGAGCCGGACGATGACGTCGGCCAGCCGCCCGATCGATTCGCAGGCACGGTCCGCTACCGGCCGGTTGAGCAGCCTCGACAGGCGTAGCCTGGCTGGTGTTGTGGTCATGACAGCCTCATGTAACTCGGTATACCGGGTAGTAGTTCCCACGTAGGCCACGACGACTCGGGGCACTCTCGGTTTACGCCAGTGCCGGGCGTGGGGTATGAAGTCTGTGGCGCCCGCAAGAGCGGTGTGCCGTAGGAAAGGCGCAGATGGTGGCCACGCGCAAGGCGGCAGCACTGCTCGAAAGGAGCGGCGGCCTGCCCGATACCTTCTGGTACTCGACCAAACGCAAACTGCTAGGGCCGCCCCTGGTTAATCAGGATCTCGGCGAGCAGCGGCTGTCCAAGCCGCTCGCGCTCGGCGTGCTGTCGCCGGACGGGATCTCCTCCTCGGCGTACGGCACCGAGGAGATCCTCATCGCGCTGCTGCCGCTGGCGGGCCTGGCCGCGTTTACCCTCATCCTGCCGATGACGCTGGTCATCCTCTTCGTCATGGTCCTCGTGGTCCTCTCGTACCGCGAGGTCGTCATGGTCTACATCAGGCCGGGCGGCTCGTACGTGGTGGCGAGGGAGAACTTCGGGCCGCGCATCGCGCAGGTGTGCGCCGTCGCCCTGCTGATCGACTACGTGGTCACGGTGGCGGTGCAGACCGCCGCGGGCACCGCCGCCGTCGCCTCCGCCTTCCCCTCGCTGGGCCCCTACAAGCTGGAGATCACCGTCGGCGTGGTCCTGCTCATGGCCTTCGGGAACCTGCGCGGCCTCAAGGAGGCCGGGCGGGCCTTCGCGATCCCGACCTACCTGTTCGCGGGCTCGGTCATCCTGATGATCGTCGTCGGGCTGATCCGCGCCGCGCTGGGGAACCTCCACGCCGTCAACCCGCACACGCTGCACGGGACCTACGCCATCGGCTCCGGGACGGCCGGCCTGCTCACCGGCGCCATGATCTTCACCCTGCTGCGCGCGTTCGCCAACGGGGGCGCCTCGCTGACCGGCATCGAGGCGGTCTCGGACGCGGTCGGCGCGTTCCGGCCCCCGGAGGGGAACAACGCCCGCAGGGTGCTCATCGCGGAAGGCATCATCCTGGGCACCCTGGTGGCCGGGATCTCCTGGCTGGCCTACGCCACGCACGCCACCCCGCGCACGCTCGGCTACCCGACCGTGCTGGCGCAGGAAGCGAACACGGTGTTCGGGCACGCCGGGCACTTCATGTTCTTCGTGGTCCAGGCCGCCACCATGCTGATCCTGTACACGGGCGGCAACACCAGCTTCAACGGGTTCCCGTTCCTGACCAGCTACGTGGCGGGAGACTCGTTCCTGCCGCGGTGGCTGCTCAAGCGCGGGCACCGGCTGGTGTTCTCGAACGCGATCATCCTGCTGACCATCGTCTCCATCGCCCTGCTGATCATCAAGGACGCCGACGTCAACAGCCTGGTCCCGCTGTACGCCATCGGCGTCTTCACCGCGTTCTCCATGGCGGGCTTCGGCATGGCGAGGTACCACAGCCGGCACCGGACGCCGGGCTGGCGGCGCCGGATGATCATCAACTTCTCGGCTGGCGTGCTCACCGTCATCGTGGTGGCCATCTTCGCGATCGTGAAGTTCACCGAGGGCGCCTGGGTGGTCATCGTCCTGTTCGTCATCCTGGTCCCGGCGCTCATCAAGCTCAACAGCGAGTACCGGGCGGAGGCCGGGGTCCTCGAGACGATCAGCGAGAACCAGCCGCCTCCGCCGCCGCACTACAGCCGGCGGACCGTGTTCGTCTTCGTCGACAGCTTCGACCTGGCTGCGCTGGCCGCGCTGCGGTACGCGCGGAGCTTGCGGCCGACGACGATCCGCGCCGTGCACTTCGTCATCGACAACGTCCAGGCCGAGAGGCTCAGGGAGAAGTGGATCAGGGCCGACCGCGGCATCCCTCTCGACTTCATCGACGTCCCGGACCGCAGGCTGACCCAGGCCGCGGCCGAACTGGTCGAACAGGAGACGGCGGACCCCGGCACGCACGTGACCGTGGTACTGCCGCGGCGAAGTTACTCCGCGCTGC
>JBOHCK010000220.1:0-10418 GCA_050698755.1 Streptosporangiaceae bacterium
TCGCCGGGGTGAGCGGCGTGCCCGTGGCGGGATCCCAGGCGAGCACGGTCTCGCCCTGGTTGGCCAGCGCGACCGCGTGCGCAGGCGCACCCGCCTCGGCCAGCGCCGCCCCGCCGGCCGCGACCACCGACCCGAACAACTCCTCCGGGTCGGCCTCCACGCCACCGCCGTCCACGCTGCGCGTCCGGACGGGCACCTCGCCGTGCCCGAGCACCTCGCCGCCCGGCCCGACCAGGAGCGCCTTGGTGGCCGAGGTGCCCTGGTCGATGGCCAGGATGTTCACGCCTAGTCCGGGCTCTGCCCGGGCTCGGTGCGCATCGCCCGCGGCTCGACGATGAGCTGCACCACGTAGACCACCAGCCCCACGCCGAGCGCGCCGAGCACGTAGTACTGCGCGTCGCGGAATACGGCAGGCCCGATCAGGATGATCAGCTCGTAGGCCAGCCAGATCAGGGCCCCGGCGATAATCGGTATTTCCCATTTCCCGAACGGGCGGTGGTGCTCGCCCCGGTCACGCCGGGGCCTGGTGAACACGTAGAGCAGGACGGTACCCGCGTACAGCAGCGCGGGCATGATCGTCGAGGCGGTGAACAGGGTGGCCAGCGCGGAGGTGTGGTTGATCAGCACCAGCGTGATGACGCCGCCGAGCACCGCGGCCAAGATGGTGGCCCAGGGCGGCCCCGCGCTCGCCCGCGGCACCCGGCTGAGGACCTGGTGGCCGGGCAGCCGGCGGTCCCGCGCCATCGAGAAGATCAGCCGGCCGTTGGTGACCATGATGACCAGGCCGCAGGCGAAGATCGATACGCAGACGAAGACCAGGAAGATCTTCTGCACCACGCCGCCGAGTACGTCGTGCACGATCGAGGCGACCGGCGCGGCGCTGGCGTACGCCGCCTTGTTCGTCGCGTAGGCCAGCACGACCAGGAACAAGAACCCGACAATCCCGGACAGCAGCACGGACTGGATCATCGCGCGCGGGATGACCTTGTGCGGCTCGTGGGTTTCCTCGGCCAGGTTGCTCGCCGACTCAAAGCCCACGATCGTGTACGCGCCGAGCAGCGTGGCCAGCATGAACGGCCCGAGGTACCCGTAGTAGCCGAGGTGCGGGACCGACCCGGTGGCGCCCAGGTTGGACCAGTGCCCCATGGACCTGACCGCGGCCACGATCAGGAGCAGGACGGTCAGGCCCGCGATCCCGATGATCTCGGTGGCCACCGCGGTGTTGTTGACCCGGGTGGTGGCCCTGGTCGAGTAGATGATCAAGGCCGCCTGGAGGGCCAGCACGACGAGCGTCTCCAGTGCCGCGCTGGTCGGGGTGTACGTCTCGCCGATCAGCGGCTGGAAGGCCACCTGGACCAGGCCGTAGTCGACCGACACGGTCACGATGGTGAGGAATGCGAACGACATCCAGCCGAACCACCACCCGACGCCGGTGTTGGCCAGCCGGGACGCCCACTGGTAGGAGTACCCGGACAGGGGGACGCGGACCGAGAGAGCGCCGTAGACCAGGGCCACGAGCGCCTGCCCGGCTATCACGATGAGCCAGGTCCAGATGGCCCGCGTCCCGCCCACGGCCAGGGCGAACGCGTACGTGGTGAAGATCCCGGTGGTGATGGAAATGAACGAGAACGCCACCGCGAACGACTCGAAGTGGCGCAGCGAGCGGGTGAACTGCTGGCGGTAGCCGAACCGTTCCAGCACCTCGTCTTCGGTCTCGATGCTCACGTAACTCACTCCTCAGGGTTGGTCCCAAGCAAGACGGTGCAGCCGGCCCCGGCGAGGGCTTCGACGACCTCGGGGTCGGCTTGGTAATCGGTCAGGACCGCGGTGACGCGGCTCAGCGGGCAGACCCGGTGCACGGCGATGGTGCCGAGCTTGCTCGAATCGGCCAGGACGTAGGAGGCGGCCGAGTGCTCGATGATCGTGCGCCTGCTGATGACTTCGTGGGGGTGATAGTCGGTGAGCCCGGCCCGGGGGTGCACCCCGCCGGAACCGAGGAACGCCAGGTCGGCGTAGAACTCGGCGAAGAACGCCTCGGCGTGCGCGCCGAAGCAGGCCGCGTCGCCGGTCCGCACCTGCCCGCCCGACAGCAGCAACTCGACGTCCTCCCGTCCGGCGAGTTCCATCGCGGCGGGCACCGAGTTGGTCAGGACCCGGCCGCGGAACCCGGCGGGCAGCGCCCTGGCCACCTCGAGCGCGGTCGTGCCGATGTCGATGACGATGGTGTCGTCGGGTCCGATCAGCGTCGCGGCGAGCCGGGCGATGACCCGCTTCCGCTCGGCGTGCAGGGCGCTCCGGGTGGCGAAGGTGCCCTCGGTGGACCGGACGGACAGCGCGCCGCCGTAGACGCGTTCGAGCAGGCCCTGATCCCGCAGCCCGCGCAGGTCGCGCCTGATCGTCTCCAGCGAGACGCCGAACTGCCTGGCCAGTTCGTCGGCGGAGACCGCCTTCGCCTGGCGGACTTCGGCGAGGATGGCCTGACGGCGCTGAGTCGGCAGCATACGGCTCCTGGATGACCGTTGTTTACCGATCTTGACGCACTTCTGTGTCAGCTGTCAATCGCCCGTCTCCCGACCCCTTTTCGGCCACAGCCGAAAGGCTTTGCCGCAGGTTGACGGGCACTGTGATGCTGAACGCGGAACCACACGCCGGTGGTCCGATCCGAGGCGGGCTGGCCATTGTCCGGCCGACGGTGGCCAGCCCGCTTCACCCCTGGCAGCCCGATCAGGATTGCCCCAGCCAGCGTGCGTCAGCTGAGCGTGCGGTAGTTCCAGCTTCGCCAAGGCCGACCCGGTTAGACCTGTAGGCGGCTTGTCCCTAGTCGGCTAGCCGACTAGCCGGCTTGCAGGAGTTCGGCGCCCAGCGGGGTCAGCACGTGCAGGACCGAACTGCCCTGCCGGCGGGTGATGATGAGGCCCGCGCTACGGAGGACAGACGCGTGCTGGCTGGCCGCCGCGAGCGAGATGCCCACCCGGCTGGCCACCTCGGTGGTCGTGCCGCCCTCGGCGATGGCGCTCAGCACCGCCGCCCGGTTCCGACCGACCAGCGCGGCCAGCGCTATCGTCCGGTCCTTCGGGCCATCCCACAGATGGCCGTTGCGGACCCGTTCGTCGGCCACGGGCAGGACCAGGACGGGCGCCGCCATTACGTCGTTGGGGTTCTGGTGCAGGCTGGGGACGGCGCCGACGAACACCGAAGGCACCAGCACGAGGCCGCGGCCTTCCAGGTGTAGGTCGACATCGCCGCACATGTGCACCTCAAGGACCGGCGGACGCCAGCGGATCAGCTCGCCCTGGATCGAGGCCAGCAGCCGCTCGGGCCCGCCGAGGGCCAGCACCCGGCTGCGGGCGACCTGCTCGGCGTGCAGGCACGCCTGGATCCGCCTCCAGTACGGCGCGACCAGCGCCCGGTGCGCCGCCCGCGCCGCCTGCGCCAATTCGAACCGGGCCTGACCGGCCGTCTCCGCGACCGCCCAGGCGGCCTCGGGCAGCTTGTGGTGCATGGCGACGTACTCGACCTCGACCAGGTAGTGGTCGGCGGGCATGGCCATCAGCGCCTGGAGGCCCTGCTCAAACGTGGGCGCCGGGCCGGTGAGCGTGCATAGGTCCACTCCCTTGGAGCCGACGGGCATCAGGTTCGCCAGGGCCGTCATCTGAGGGGTGACCCTGCCCTTGACCTGGCTGCGCCACCGGCTGTACAGCCCGCTGGGCGCTATGGGGCACCGGAGCAGGGACATCGCCATGACCGTCTCGGCCAGCGGGCCGAGGGTGGGGCTGACCTGGATCCGCTGGAGATCCCCGGCCGTGAAGTGGATCCGCCAGACCATGGCTCTCAGCGTTGCTCGCGCCGGTAGGGCGGTCAATGGACCTATGCCTACGGCGCGATGGACATTTGCCTACCATGGCGCCCGCCCGGTGCCGGGCGGCCTACTCCCGGCTAACCCAGAGCGAGGCGTGCGCGGCTCCAGCTAGAACAGCACGTACAGCTTCCTGATCGGCTCATGGATCTGCCAGGTGCCGGTCCAGCCGCGCGGGAACACGGCGGTGTCGCCGGGGCCGATGTCGGTGGGCTCGCCGCCGTCGGGGGTCACGGTCATCCGGCCGGACAGGATGTGCACGAACTCGTTGTTCTCCAGCCTCCACCGGGAGGGCCCGGGCGTGCACTCCCAGACCCCGGCTTCCTGGGCCCCTTCCCCGGCCCACAGGGTCGTCCCCGATGTGTACATGGGCTCGCCTGTCGCCTCCGCGAGCGGGCCCCAGTCCTCGAGCTTGGCGTCGATCGCGGCGGCGAGGAACGGGGTGGCGGTGGTCATGACGTGATGATCCTTTCCGGGAAGGGGAGGGCGATGGGGTCGGTGGCCAGGCGGCTGTGCCCAGCCTCGTCGAAACGGTCAAGTCCGAGGTTCGAGACGTCGACCACCTCGGACGTCCCGGTCAGCGCGACGTCGGCCGCAGCCCGGGCGACTCCGGGACCCCACATCATGCCCGCGCCGCCGGCGCTGGCCACGGTGACCCCGTCCCGGCCGGGTGCCGGGCCGATGATCGGCAGGTGGTCGGGGGTGTAGTCGATGGTGGCGGCCCAGACCCGGCGCAGCCCGAGCCCGGCGATGACCGGGACCAGCTTCGCCAGCCGGGCGCGCATGCGGGCCAGGTAGTCCTCGTCGACCTCGCGGTTCTCGCCCGGCGGCTCATCCGGGTTGCTCATCCCGAACAGCAGGCCGCCCTCCTCGGGCCGCCAGTAGAGCCCCGCGTGCAGGTCGAACACCATCGGGACCCGCGCCGGGTCCAGGTCAGGATGCCGTTCGGTCACCGCGACCTGGTGCCTGACCCCGCCGGCCGGGATGGACAGGCCGACCAGACGGCCGACCTCGGCGAGCTTCGGCCCTCCGGTCAGGACCACCAGGCCCGCGACGATCGGGCCGTGGCTGGTGTCCACGGTCAGGCCGTCCGGGCCGCTCAGGCCGAGGAACTCCACCCGCTCGGCGATCTCGACCCCGGTGCGGATCAGGGCGACCGTGTACGCGGCGACGTTGCGCGGCGGGGAGATGAACCCGTCTTCGGCGCAGAACGTGCCGCCGAGCGTCTGCCCGGGCGCCAGCGTCGGGTTGGCCGCGTCGACCTCATCGGGCTCCAGCCACCGCACGGGAACTCCGAGGCCGGACTGCATGGCCATCCGCTCGCGCGCCGCGGCGACCTCCGCCTCGGAGAAGCAGGGGAGCAGGTACCCCAGCTCGGTGAACCCCGAGTCGGTGCCGATCTCGTCCCGCTGGCTCAGGTAGAACCGGCGCGACCACTGCCCGAGCCGCACGGCCTCCGGGGTCCCGCCCTGCATCCGGACGACGCCGGCCGCCCGGCTGCTCGCGCCCTGCCCGAGCAGGCCCCGTTCCAGCACGACGACCCGGTCCAGGCCGGCCCGGCGGAGGAAGTACGCGCACCACGCGCCCACCGTCCCGCCGCCGACCACCACAGCGTCCGCGGTTGTCATCGGCACACCCGCCCACCCATCACGATGTCCGCGGTTCCCATTCGGTGCCCTCCCGCCCACCCATCACACCCGTTGGCACACGACCGAGTCTGGCCTAGACTGAACATTCAGTCAATACAATGCGCCCGGTCACGAGCCTGGAGGTTCCACGGGATGTACGGCTTCTCGGAAGCAGATCGCCAGATTCAGGCCCGCGCCCGCGGCTTCGCGGACGAGCTGATCCCTCTGGAGGAGCAGGCCGAGCTGGCCGGCGGTGAACTGCCTCCGGACGTGACCGCCGGGCACGCCAAGCGGGCCCGCGAGCTGGGCCTCGCCTCGACCAACATGCCCGTCGAGCTCGGCGGTGGCGGCTTCACCACGCTCCAGCAGGCGCTGGTCCAGGAGCAGATGGGCCGGGTCACCAACGCGCTCGGCTGGGTCGCGTCCACCCCGCCCTCGTGGCTGCCGGAGGTCGCGACGCCAGACCAGCTCGAGCGCTACGTGCGCCCGGCGATCGCGGGGGACCGGGAGGAGTGCTACGCGATCACCGAGGAAGGCGCGGGAACGGACGTCGACGCGATCGAGGCCACCGCGCACCGGGACGGCGCTCAGTACGTGCTCAACGGCGTCAAGTGGCACGTCACCTCGTACAACTCCGCGGACTTCGCCTTCTTCCAGGCCAGGCTGGTGGGCGGGCCGCACGACGGCGAGCACGCGATGTTCCTGGTCGACCTGCCGACCCATGGTGTCCGCGTAGTCAGGACCCCGGCCTACGCGCACACGATCAGCCACCATCACCCGATCGTCGCATTCGAGGACGTGCGCGTCCCCGCGGCGAACCTGGTCGGGGCAGAAGGCGACGGGATGACGTTCGCGTTCGAGTGGTTCAGGTTCGAGCGGCTGATGGTCGCCGCGCGCTGCCTGGGCGCGGCCGACCGGCTCACCGCGGAGATGACCGCGTTCGCCCGAACCCGCCGCTCGGGCGGCCAGCCGATCATCGAGCACGGGCTAGTGGCCGGGATGCTCGCCGACAGCCTGACCGAGCTGTTCGCCGCCCGGTCGATGGCCTACGAGACCGCGCGCGGAATCGACCGCGGCACCGACCTGAAGGTGTCGCACGCGCAGTGCTCGATGGCCAAGCTCTACTGCTCGGAGATGGCAGGCCGCGTCGCCGACCGCGCCGTCCAGGTTTTCGGCGGCCGCGGCTACATGCGCGAGAACGTGGCCGAACGCTTCTACCGCGAGCTGCGCGTCGAGCGGATCTGGGAAGGCACCAGCGAGATCCAGCGCATGATCATCGCCCGCCAGATGGCCAAACGCGACCCCACCACCCTCGTATAGCCGAGCCGCGCCCCGCGAAGTATTTGCAACAATCCAGTACTTGCGACTTCTTTGCAACTAGGTTAGCGTTCCCTCAGGTGCGGACCGGCGCGCGGCGGAGGGGGTTGAGGTCATGACCGCTCCGAGCGCAGGCCCGCAAGGCGGCATGACCATGCGCAAGATCTTCCGCCAGTCCTTCCGTACGATGAGCCGGACCGAGCGGCTGCGCGTGCTCGGCATGTACGGCTCGATCATCATGCTCCACGCGCTCGGGTTCTTCGTTTTCATCGCCTACGTGCTGCCGGCCCACTACAAGCTGTTCGGCGTCGGCCTGAGCGTCACCGCGTACACCCTGGGCCTGCGGCACGCGTTCGACGCCGACCACATCGCCGCGATCGACAACACGACCCGCAAGGTGATGGCCGAGCGCCAGGGCACCGGCCAGCCGCGCCCGTTCTCGTTCGGCTACTTCTTCTCCCTTGGCCACTCCACCATCGTGGTGGTGATCGGAGTCGGAATCATCGTCGCCGAGAAGACGGTGCTGCCTGCGGTAACGCACAGCGGCTCCTCGCTGGAGACGTTCGGGGGCACCTTCGGCACGATGGTCTCCGCGGCCTTCCTGTTCCTGATCGGCCTGCTCAACCTCGTGATCCTGGCCGGGATCATCAGGGTCTTCCGGTCCATGCGACGCGGGGAGTACGACGAGGCGGAGCTGAACCGGCAACTGGACAACCGGGGGTTCTTCTACCGGTTCTTCGGCCGCTGGATGAAGGTCATCAACAAGGAGTGGCAGCTGTACCCGGTCGGGGTGGTGTTCGGGCTGGGCTTCGACACCGCCACCGAGGTCGCCCTGCTGACGACCACCGCGCTGCTGGCCTCCGAGCACATCCCCTGGCAGGCCATCCTCGCCCTGCCGGTCCTGTTCACCGCCGGGATGTGCCTCATGGACACCACCGACGGCATATTCATGAACCTGGCCTACGGCTGGGCGTTCTTCAACCCCGTCCGCAAGGTGTACTACAACCTGGCCATCACTGGCCTGTCCGTGGCTATCTGCTTTTTCATCGGCGGGATCGAGACCCTCAGCCTGATCCCGCTGGAAGTCCACGGGGTCAGCCAGACCAGCGGCTTCTGGGGCTTCATGTACCACTTCAACATCAACACGGCGGGCTTCGTGATCGTCGGCATGTTCATCGTGGTCTGGGCGGCGGCCATGGCGATCTGGCGATTCGGCCATATCGAGGAGAAATGGAGCGCCCGCCTGCACGGCTCCGGCGGCATCGAGACTTCGCTTTCCGCTCCGTGCGCCCAGGCTTCCGAATAAACGGCTGGCGCCCCGTTCGCCCTGCATAACGAGGCCGATCAACTCGTGCAACGATCCGGCGACCCGGCCGGGCTCGGTCAAGAGCGCCAGGTGGTGGGCCATCTGTTCGGCCACCGGCCAGCCAAGTTCCCGCGCCATGGCCGCTTGGTCCCGGTACGCCTCACTCAGCAGCAGGTAAGCAGCGGGAGCATCGGGCCAGGCCGGCGCCGGCGGGTGGATTTCCTCGAACATCGCCAGCGGCAGGCGGGGGCAGCCGGCCGCGAACTGCCGCCGCGCCGATGGGTCCCGGATGAGCTCGGCCATGACCTCATCGCCCCACCACTGCGGCCAGGGTGGCAGCCAGCCCCCGGCATCAGCCATACCCCGCACCTGGGCCGCCAGATCGGGCGGTACGGTTTCCATCCACGACTGCCCCGGGATCGGCAGGCCCGCGTCGACGAAGACGTAGCCGCCTACCTGGCCGATGAGGGCACCCGCCGCAGCCAGCAGCGGTCCCGCCCCACTGTGCCCGACGAGGATCGCGGGCTGGCCGGCTGCGCTGCGCGCTATTACCTCGGCCTGGCGCGAGCAATAGGGCGGCCCGGCCGCAACAGTGCCGGACAGGTCAGGGACGTCCACCTCGTAGCCCCACCCGGCCAGGTCAGCCGCCACCAGGTCCCAGCTTGCGCACCCCGCCAGCGGGCTATGGACAAGCAGCACCCGAGCAGCCATGCCTCATTCGTATCAGCCACCCGGCCACGATGAAGGCCGCCGCGTGGATCCTAAGGTCAGCCTGGGTGCCGTTCGGTCCAGGCGTCGATGACGTCGAGCACCGTGTAATCGGGCTCGGGCGGGACGAAGCCGAGCATGTCCTGCAGGATCGGGTGCACGACGGGGTGCAGCCGGTTCTCGGCGAACGCCTCGAAGTCGTCCTTGGACCGCCAGACATCGACGTACCGCAGCCCGCCCTCGATCCGACAGGCGAGATGAGTGATCAGGCCGGGCGGCCGCTCAGGGCCGAGCCCGTCCTTGATGCGGGCGTAGGTCTCGGCGTTGATCGGTACGTCGGGCCGCCCGCACCCGCGCGGCCATCCTGGACGTGGCGCTGTTCGTCGCCGACCTGGCCGCCGCCGCCCCGCTGCGCCTGGACCCCGACCAGGCCGCCGAGATCGTCTGGGCCACCAACTCCGCCGAGATGTACCAGCTGCTGGTCGGCCAGCGCGGCTGGACCCCGGAGCGGTGCGAGCGCTTCCTCGCCGACACCTGGCACCGCCTGCTGCTGGCCGACTAACACGGTGCCTGGCCCAGGAAATAAGTTCGACGGCTTGCCGGAGCCCTGACACAGTGGCCCCATGCCCGACTCCGATCTCGTAACCGCCGAGAAGGTACAGCTCATGCAGGGCCTGGCCCAGCGCGTCACCGCTGTCCGTCCCGATCTGGTGAATAGCGATGCGACGTTCGGGGAACTGGCCTGGATCTGGGGTAAGGGGCACGCCTCTGACGGCGGGACCTGGCCGTGCCGCCTGTGGTTTTCCGGCGGCGAGCTGGTTGCCTGGGGGTGGGCCTACCTGCCGCACCAGGTGCGGCGAAGCGACGGGTCGGTACAGGAGGTCACCAGCGCCTACCTGGGATACCAGGTCCATCCCGACCAGGCGGAGCTCGTTGACGACGTGATCGACTGGTACGACCGAGTCGCGGCAAACCTTGAGCGCACGGTGATGCCGCATATGGCCGACGAGTTCGCGCTGAAGCGATGGGAGGCGCACGGATACCAGACCGACCCTGCGTCGCTCGGCGATACCGGGCACTGGACTCAACTCAATCAGCGGGATCTCGCCGACGTGGAGCAGCCGGCGCTCCCGGATGGGTTCCGGTTCCGCGACGCCTCCGAGGCCGGGCCGGAGGCCGCGGTCCGGGCCCACGCGGGCTGTACTACAGCGTCGGGTTCCGCCCGTTCACCCGGGACGCGCCCCTCATCAAGCCCGCGGCCTGTGCATCTTGAGCGACACGGCCCTATCGTGGCCCCGGCCGACGATCAAGATGTATCGTAAGCGCATGGACCAGGCCACCCGCAATGACATTGCCGCTGCTGCTGCGGCGCATCGCGAATTGGGCAGTGCCTACGACGACGCCGTAGCCGAGAGCTTGATCGACCGGATTGGCGCCGAGATTGACAAGCGGGTCGAAGCCAGGCTCGGTACTCGTCCGCCAAGCGCCCGCCCGCCTGCAGTGGCGGTCCCGACCGGCGGGCACCAAGGGCTGTTGTTGGGCGCCGCGATCGGTGCCGGGATCACCGGACTGATTGCTCTAATCGCCGATCACGGCAGTAAGC
>JBOHCK010000221.1:0-10408 GCA_050698755.1 Streptosporangiaceae bacterium
ACCAGCTTCGGCTGCGCGGTGGTGCCCGAGGTGAAGTAGAGCAGCAGCGGATCGCCGGCCCGCGTGACGCCCTCTGGCGTGAACGAGGCCGGCGCGGAGTACGAGTCCGAGTACGCGTGCCAGCCCGCACCGGCCGGCTCGCCCGGGCCGACCGCGACCCGGGTCCAGTCCCCGGGCACGCCGGCGAACTTCCCGGTCAGGGCCGACTCGGCGATCACGTGCCAGACTTTGCCCCGCGGGATCCGGTCGGCCAGGTCGGCCGGCTGCAGCAGCGTCGACGACGGGATCATCACCGCCCCGAGCTTCATCACGGCCAGGACGATCTCCCACAGCGGCGCCACGTTGCCGAGCATCAGCAGCACCCGGTCGCCCCGCCGCACGCCCAGGCCGCGCAGCCAGCTGGCCACCTGCGCCGACCTGGCGGCCAGCTCCGCGTAGGTGAGCGCGGTGTCCTCGCCCTCGGCCACGATGCGCAAGGCCGTCCGGTCGCGGTGCTCGGCCGCGATGACGTCGAACCAGTCGAGCGCCCAGTTGAACTCGCCGAGCTCGGGCCAGGTGAACTCGCGCCGCGCCCCCTCGTAGTCCTCCCGGTACCGCAGGAGCAGGTCGCGCGCGGCCCGGAACGCCGCCGTCGGTGAGGCAGATTCGGTCATGCGCCTATGGTGGCAGCTCCGCACCGTTCACTCCAGGTCCGCGCAGGAGCCCTCAGCGGCTGGCGGCGCAGCGGATGCAGGTCAGCGCCGCCGGGCGGGCCGCCAGCCGCTCCGCACCGATCGGCTGCCCGCAGCGCGCGCACAAGCCGTAGTGCCCGGCGCGCAGCCGGTCCAGCGCCGCGTCGATCCCGGCGACCCGCTCCCGCGCCGCCTCGAGCAGCGCAGCCGCGTGCTGCCGCTCGAACGCGAGCGTGGCGCCCTCGGGGTCGTGCTCGTCATCGGTCCCGGCCGAGCGTGCGGCCTCTGCGATCCCCGCGAACTCCCGCTCCAGGGCGGCCACCTGCCGCAACGCCTCGGCCCGCTCGGCCAGCAGCAGCTCACGCGGGTCCGCCATGCACCCGACCCTAACCTCCGCGGGCTCTTCAGATGTCCTTCATGTTGCGTGCGTAGCCTGCGCGCAGGGCGAGGAACGGGGCGCCTGCCTCATAGCGAACCCAGAAGCTTCGTCCAGGGAGCGCCGAAACCCCGAACGCAGAATGGGACCCATGAGCAGAGCACACCGAGACGGCATCCGCCGGGCCGTGGCCGCCAGGGAACAGGGGCGGGCCAAGGTCCGCTCGACGACCACCGCGGTCACCTTGGCCAGCGTGGCCGTGACCGGCGCCGTGGCCCTGACCCTGCCGGGGTCCACGCACAAGACCGCCACGTCGTCCTCTGGTACGTCCTCGACCTCCTCAGGATCGTCCACCTCGGGCTCGTCCGGTTCTGCCTCCTCGGGCTCATCGGGCTCCTCGAGTTCCTCGGGCTCCAGTTCCTCGGGCTCCAGTTCCTCGGGTTCCAGCTCGTCGGGCTCGTCCTCGTCGAACTCGAGCGGTTCCAGCGGCTTCAGCTCGGGCTCCAGCCCGACATCGAGCTCAGGTAGCGGCCAGGCCACCTCCGGCGGGTCATGATGCACCCGGCCCAACCCGGCGCGGACTCACCTCGCGCGGATGCCCCCCGCATGGAGGCGGCCGCCGACTGGCGCGCCCTCGGCACGCAGGTCCGCGTGGTGGTGACCGACGAACGGTGCCTGGCCGAGGCCAGGAGCATGCTCGAAGCCGATTGCGCCGACGTCGACCTGGCCTGCAGCCGGTTCCGCGCGGACTCGGAGATCTGCGCGCTGCGCGGCGGCCGGGCCCAGCAGGTCAGCCCGCTGCTCGCCGAGGCGATCGCGGTCGCGTTGCGCGCGGCGGACCTGACCGACGGCGACGTGGACCCCACGGTCGGCGCGGCCATGTCCGCGATCGGATACGATCGTGATTTCGAAAATATTCAGCGTACGGGACCGGACGCAAAGATCACCGTCGCGGAAGTGCCGGGATGGCGCGAGGTCCGCCTGGAGGGTTGCCTGCTGACCATGCCCGAGGGCGTGTCCCTCGACCTCGGCGCGACCGCGAAGGCCTGGGCGGCCGACCGGTCTGCGGCGCGGATCGCGGGGCGCCTGCCTTGCGGGGTGCTGGTCAGCCTGGGCGGCGACATCGCGGTCGCGGGCCCGCCCCCGGAGGCGGGCTGGCGCATCCGCGTGCAAGACGTAACCGGATCGCCCGACGACCCGCCGCAGGGCCCCTACGCGCTGATCGCGATCCGCGACGGCGGGCTGGCCACCAGCAGTACCAGCGCGCGCCGCTGGCAGCGGGGCGGCGACGTGCTGCACCACATCCTCGACCCGCGCACCGGCCTGCCCGCCGAACCCGTCTGGCGGACCGTCTCGGTCGCCGCGAGGACCTGCGCGGACGCCAACGCCGCGAGCACCGCCGCGGTCATCCGCGGCCGGCGAGCGCTGGGCTGGCTGGCCGCGCTCGGCCTGCCCGCCCGCCTGGTCGACGCGACGGGCGTCGTCCTCACCGTCGCGGGCTGGCCGCCCGACACGCACGACGAACACGTACTACCGAACGGGAATGAACCGACATGAGCGGGACCACCGCCTTCTGGTACGCCAGCCGCGCCACGGGGATCGTCGCGCTGCTGCTGCTGACCGCCGTCCTCGTCCTCGGCATCCTGGTCAACAGGCAGGGCCGCCTGCCCGGCCTGCCCAGGTTCGCGGTCACGAGCCTGCACAGGAACATCTCGCTGCTGACCGTGGCCTTCGTCGCCGTGCACGTGGTGACCGCGGTGCTCGACAGCTACGTCAGCATCCCGGTCAGCGCCGGCGTGATCCCGTTCGCCTCCTCCTACGAGCGGTTCTGGCTCGGGCTCGGCGCCATCTCGTTCGACCTGATGCTCGCGATGATCATCACCAGCCTGGTCCGCGGCCGGCTCAACCGGACGCTGTGGCGCGCCGTCCACCTGCTGGCGTACGCGAGCTGGCCGGTCGCGCTCGCGCACAGCATCGGCTCGAGCCGGGACCTGCAGCACGGCTGGATGCTCGACCTCGGGATCGCCTGCGCGCTGATCGTCGCCGTCGCGATCATCTGGCGGCTGGCCCACGCGGCGCGGCAGGTTCCGCGGGCCGCGCGCGTCGCCACCGCCATGGGCCGGCACCTGCCCGCCTACGGATCACACCACCCACGCGAGAGGATCTCCCGGTGACGACCATGACCGAGCCTGCCGGGCACGCCATGACCGCCACCAGCGGGCGCGGCCCGGCCGGGCTGCCCCGCCTGCTGCCGCAGGTCCCTGGAGTGCCCGAAGACTTGCGCGCGCACCTGGCCCGGCACGGCCGGCCGCCCTACCGTGGCGGTCGCGGGCTGCTGATCGGCAGCGTGGAGGCGGCCGGCCTGACCGGCCGGGGCGGCGCGGCGTTCCCCACGCACCGCAAGCTGGCCATCGTCGCGGCGGCCCGCGGCCGCGCGGTGATCGTGGCCAACGCCGCGGAGAGCGAGCCCGCCAGCCGCAAGGACGCCCTGCTCCTGCGGGTCGCGCCGCACCTGGTGCTCGACGGCATCCAGCTGGTCGCGGAGGCGATCGGCGCCACCGAGGCCCACCTGTACCTGCACCCGGGGACCGGCCACGCGATCAGGCAGAGCCTGGCCGAGCGGCACGCGGCGGGGACCGACTGGCTCGCCGTCACGGTCACCGAGGCCCCGCCGCGGTTCCTGGCCGGCCAGGAGTCCGCGCTGGTCAACCGGCTGGGCGGCGGCCCCGCGTTGCCCACATTCGTCCCGCCCCGGGTCACCGAGCGCGGCCTGGGGGGCGCCCCCACGCTGGTGCAGAACGTGGAGACCCTGGCCCACGTCGCCCTGATCGCGCGGTACGGCCCGCGCTGGTTCCGCGAGCTCGGCACCGCGAAGGAACCGGGCACCATGCTCACGAGCGTCCACCAGCCCGACGGTCAGACCCAGGTCGTCGAGGCGGAGATCGGCACGCCGCTACGGACCCTGCTGACCAGCCGGGCCGACCCCGCAACTCAGGTCCAGGCGGTCCTGATCGGCGGCTTCCACGGCACCTGGCTGCCAGCCGGCGCCGCGGCCACGCTCACCCTGGACAACCAGGCGCTCCACCGGCACGGTGCCACCCTCGGTGCCGGGGTCATCGCGGCCCTGCCCGCCGACCGGTGCGGCCTGGCCGAGGCGGCCCGGGTCACCCGCTACCTGGCCGCCGAGTCGGCCGGCCAGTGCGGGCCCTGCCTCAACGGGCTTCCGGCCATCGCCGGGGCCCTCGCCGAGCTGGCGGGCCCGGGCCCGCGCCGGGCCACCCGCCAGAACGCCGAACGCTGGGCCGGCCTGGTCACCGGGCGCGGCGCGTGCGGCCACCCGGATGGGACCGTGCGGTTCGTCCGCAGCGCCCTGACCGTGTTCGCCCCGGAGATCGGCCTGCATGAGCGGGGGCAGTGCTCGGCGACCAACCGCCGGCCGTTCCTGCCGCTCCCCGACGGCATGCCGACGACCGAAGACGACTGGACCTGATCATGGCCGAAACCCTGCGCGTGAACCCGATCAACTGCACCGGGCACGGTGTCTGCGCCGAGCTGCTCCCCGAGCTCATCCACTTGGACGAGTGGGGCTACCCGATCGTCGACCCGGACCCGGTGCCCCCCGCGCTGGACCTCGAGGCCCGCCGGACGGTGGCGGCGTGCCCGACCCTGGCTCTGAAGCTAGCGCGGAGCTGAGCGACGTCGGCCATCGTCCCCATGCCCCGATTTTTGCGGGATAATTGCCTAGCTGGGCACAACACGGCGCGCTCGGGCACCACGAACCGCACACGCATCACCGTGCGCGGCGCAATGCCTCAGAGCACGTCGTGCCCCGGCCGTGGCTCGACCGGCACCGCGGGAATCGACCCCAGCCGCCCGGCCTGGAAGTCCTCGAACGCCTGGACCAGCTCCTCGCGGGTGTTCATGACGAACGGCCCGTAGGCGGCCACCGGCTCGCCGATCGGCTCCCCGCCGAGCAGCAGGACGTCCATGTCGTGCTTCGGGCCCGCCGCGAACGTGATCGCGTCCCCGTCCCCGAACGCCGCCAGCTGACCCATCCGGATCGGCCGCTTCTCCACCCCGGCGGTGCCGCTCCCGGCGAGGACGTACGCGAGCGCGTTGAAGTCCGCCCGCCACGGCAGCCGTACCTGCGCGCCGGCCGAGACGGTGGCGTGCACCAGGGTGATCGGCGTGTGCGTGATGCCGGGGCCGTCGTGCCCGCCGAACGACCCGGCGATCACCCGCAGCAGAGCCCCGCCGTCTGCGGACGACAACAGCGCCACCTGGCGCGCCCTGATGTCCTGGTAGCGCGGCGGCGTCATTTTCAGCCGCGACGGCAGGTTGACCCAGAGCTGGATGCCGTGGAACAGCCCGCCGGTCATGACCAGCTCCTCCGGCGGCGCCTCGATGTGCAGGATCCCGCCGCCCGCGGTCATCCACTGCGTGTCGCCGTCGGTGATCAGCCCGCCGCCGCCGTTGGAGTCCTGGTGGCGGAACGTCCCGTCGATGATGTAGGTGACGGTCTCGAACCCGCGGTGCGGGTGCCACGGCGTGCCCTTGGGCTCGCCAGGCCCGTAGTCGACCTCGCCCATCTGGTCCATGTGCACGAACGGGTCGAGCCGCGCCAGGTCCACCCCGGCGAACGCGCGCCGGACCGGAAACCCCTCGCCCTCGAAGCCGGACGGGGCGGTGGTGATCGAGGCCACCTTCCGCTCGGTGGTCGTCAGCCCGGGTTCCGCGATCCGCGGCAGGACCAGGATGTCGTCAACGGTGACAGCTGGCATGATTCCCTCCTCAGCTTGTGGCCAGTCTAACTGTATTTGAAAGATCAATTATTCCGAACGCCGATGGTGCCCGCCCCGGCCCGTTCATCGCCAGCGCACCCGACCCTCCCGGTCTGCCTCGACCCCAGCTCACCCCCAACCCCCCTTCTCCTGGTTACGATGGGCAATCCGGAAGGAGCAGCATGAATCAGGACCAGACGCCGACCCCGGAACCCACCTACCGCGCCGCGGGCGTGGACGAGGAGCGCGAGCAGGATGTCTTCGCCCGCGCGATGCGCCCCTGGCTGGCCAGGACCCGGGCCAGGTCCCCGCTGGTGGGCAGCATCTCGGGCCTGGAGAGCGGCTACTTCGCCACGCTGCTGCGCATCCCGCCCGGCCCGCTGCTGGCCATGTCCACCGATGGTGTGGGCACCAAGATCCTGCTGGCCCGGGAGGCGAACCGGTGGGAGCCCATCGGCGTCGACTGCGTGGCCAACAACGTCAACGACCTGATCTGCGTGGGCGCGGTCCCGCTCGCGCTGCTCGACTACGTGGCCACCGACCGGATCGACGAGGGCGTCCTTGAGGAGATCGCCCGCGGCCTGTACCTGGGCGCCGACCTGGCCGGGATCGCGATCCCCGGCGGGGAGATCGCCCAGATCGGGTCCATGCTCGCCGACGCGGCCGGCGGGCGCCCGATGCTGGACCTGGTCGGCACCGCGATCGGCGCGCTGCCCCCCGGCCGCGAGCCCGTCGATGGCTCGCAGGTCCGCCCGGGCGACGTCATCCTCGCCCTGCCGAGCTCGGGCCTGCACAGCAACGGCTACTCACTGGCCAGGCACGTCCTGTTCGACCTGGCCGGGATGACCCTCGCCGACCGCGTGCCTGGGACAGCCCGCCACCTGGACGACGCGCTGCTGCAGCCGACCCGCGTCTACGTCCGGGCGGTCGAGGCGCTGTGGGAGGCGGGCGTGACCCCGCGGGGCCTGGTGCACGTCTCCGGCGGCGGGCTGCTCAACCTGGGCCGCCTGGCCGCCGACGTGTCCTACGAACTCGACGCCCTGCCGCCCCCGCCGCCCATCTTCACGCTCATCGCCGAGGCCGGAGAGGTGCCCGCGGCCACCATGTACGCGACGTTCAACATGGGCACCGGGTTCTGCATCGTCGTCGCGCCGGCCAAGCAGCAGGCGGCTATCGCGGCGCTCAAGGGCGCAGGCGAGGAACCGGCCCGGGTGGGCTGGGTCACCGCCCGTTCGGGGCGGACCGTCTCCATCCCGTCGGCGGGCCTGCGCGGCCGTGGCGACGGCTTCTCCTCCCGGGGGGACGACCCCCCCGGGGACCCCCCCGCTCCTGGGGGGACCCATCCCCCCAGGCCACCCTTGGGAGGGACCCATCCCCCCAGGCCACCCTTGGGAGGGACCCATCCCCCCAGGCCCCCCTTGGGTGGCTCCCCGCCCCCGTAACCCCGGCTCCCCGGGGATACCGTCTAGGCATGGATGTCCGCGACTATGTCGAGTCCCACGCGCGCGAGTTCCTCGACGACCTGAAGCAGTGGCTGGAGATCCCGTCGATCTCGGCCGATCCCGACCGGCACGGTGACGTACGGCTCAGCGCCGAATGGCTCACCGTGCACTTGCGTAACACGGGATTCCCGGTCGCGGAGGTCTGGGAGACGGGCGGTCTGCCCGCCGTCTTCGCCGAATGGCCCGCCGCGGACCCGGGCGCCCCGACGGTCCTGGTCTACGGGCACCACGACGTCCAGCCGGTCGAGCCGCTGGAGGAGTGGGACAGCCCGCCGTTCGAGCCCGTCGAGCGCGGCGGCCTGCTCCTGGCCCGGGGAGCCTCCGACGACAAGGGCCAGGTGCTGTTCCATTCGCTCGGCATCCGTGCCTGCCTCGCCGCGCGCGGGGGCGAAGGTTCGGGCGCGCCCCCGGTGACGATCAAGCTGATCGTCGAGGGCGAGGAGGAGTCCGGCTCCGAACACTTCGCTAACCTGCTCGAACGCAAGCGCGACCGGCTGGCCTGCGACGTGATCGTGATCAGCGACACCACCATGTGGGCCGCCGACGTGCCGTCCATCTGCACCGGGATGCGCGGCCTCGCGGAGGCCGAGGTCACGCTGAGCGGGCCGAGCCGGGACCTGCACTCCGGGTCGTTCGGCGGCGGGGTCCCGAACCCGCTGCACGCCATGGCCAGCCTGCTGGCCGGCCTGCACGACGAGCAGGGCCGGGTCACGCTGCCCCGGTTCTACGACCGCGTGCTCCCATTGTCCGACGAGGAGAGGGAGCTGGTCGCCCGGCTGCCGTTCGACGAGAAGCAGTGGCTCGCCGACGCCGGTGACAGCGGCGCCGCGTCCGGCGAAGCCGGCTTCAGCACGCTCGAGCGGATCTGGGGCCGCCCGACCGCCGAGATCAACGGGATGTGGGGCGGCCACATCGGAGCCGGCTTCAAGACCATCATCCCGAGGGCCGCGCACGCCAAGGTCTCGTTCCGCCTGGTCGCGGACCAGGACCCGGCCGACGTGCTAGCGGCGTTCGGCGAGTACGTGCACTCCCGCACGCCAGCGGGCCTGCAGGCCACGGTGACGGTGGCGCCCGCGGTCCGCCCGAGCCGCTCGCCGATCACCTCACCCGCCGTGCAGGCCGGGCGCCGGGCCATGCAGCGGGCGTTCGGTCGTGAGGTGCTGTTCACCAAGGAAGGAGGTAGCGGGCCCGAGGCCGACCTGGCGGACATCCTGGGCCGGCCGCTGGTGTTCGTGGGCGTAGGACTGGCCTCCGACCGCATGCACGCCCCGAACGAGCGGGTGGACATGTCCCTGCTGCTGCGGGGCGCCGAGGCCTCGGCGTACCTCTGGGAGGAACTGGCCGCCATCGGGCCGGACCTCAGGTGACCTCCGCCGCTCCCCTGGGGGAGCTCGCGCTGGCCCGGGGGACTGTGGACCGGGTGACGGCGCGGCGGACGGACAAGGACTGGATCGACGCGGCCTGGAAGGACCCGCGCAGCCGCCTGCTCGTGGTCGACGAGGGTAACGCCATCGTGCGCGAGGTCGGCGACCGAGTCGAGCTGATCTTCGTCTCTCCGGAGGAGGCGCCGCCAGGAACCCGGTTCCTGCTCGGGCAGGACCCGGACGGGGTGGTCTACTTCGGAGTCAGCGGGCCACTGCCGGGTGCCCAGGACGACGGGCAGACGAAGTACGAGCGGCACGCCGGGCAGGGGATCAAGAAGGCCTCGCTCCGCGAGGTTGGCGCGCTGCTGTCCGACCGCGATGCGGGACTGCTCACGCACGCGGTGGCGCTGGCCAACTGGCACGACCGGCATACGCACTGCCCCGTCTGCGGGTCCGCCACGGTGCCCGATCCCGGCGGGCACTCGACACGCTGCCCCGTCGACGGCAGCGAGCACTTCCCCAGGACCGATCCCGCGGTGATCATGCTGGTGACCGACCCCGAGGACCGGTGCCTGCTGGCCAGGAACGCGGCCTGGCCCGGCCGGCGCGTCTCGATCCTGGCCGGCTTCGTGGACCCGGGTGAGTCGGCGGAGCAGGCCGTGATCCGCGAGGTCGCCGAGGAGACCGGGATCACCGTCACCCACGTCACGTACCTGGCCAGCCAGCCCTGGCCGATGCCGCAGAGCCTGATGCTCGGCTTCCGGGCCGAGGCCCCGGCGGGCCAGGAGATCTCCGTCGACCAGGAAGAGCTCGCGGAGGCGAACTGGTACAGCCACGAGGGCCTGCTGGCCAGCGTCCAGGCCGGCGAGATCATCCTCCCGCCGCCGGTGTCCATCGCCCGCCGCATCATCGAGGCCTGGTACGGCGGCCCGCTCCCCTCGACCTGGACGACTCCGCCCAGGTAACCGCCCGGAAGTGGTGCCACCCGGAAATGGCGCTGGCCGCCTGGCCCGGGGTCGACCCAGGCCAGGCGGCCAAGCTCAGGGGCGTCGTCAGCCCTACGGGGTGGCGAGGAAACCGTCGGTGTTGCCGGCGGAGTCGACGTAGAAGCCGACCAGGTCACCGCGGTCGTTGATGCCGTTGATGGTGGTGGTGCCGACGCCGTGCGGGTCGTCGACCGTGGTAAACCCGGTCCACGGCGTCCAGGTGAAGCCGTGCATCGTGGCCGAGCTGCCCGAACCGTCGGTGTAGGTGCCGACCACTTCGTCGCGGCCGTTCACGCCGAGGGCCATGGTGGACGACGCGCCGGGCACGGCCAGGTCGATGAAGCGGCCGTGCGTCAGCAGGAACCCGTCGGTGTTGCCGTCGCCGGCGGTGTAGAAGCCGGCCACGTCGCCGGAGTCGTTGATCGCGGCGGCGCTCAGGCTGGCGCCCCGGTGGTGCGGGTCGACCACGGACCGGTAGGTGCCGGTCAGGATGTTGTACTCGTAGCCGTGGTTGTTGCCCTGGCCGTCGGTGTAGAAGCCGACCGCGACGTCTTGGTCGTTCACGCCGAGCAGCTGGTCAACCGCCGGGCTGGCGGGGTCTCCCGTGGGGTAGTCCACCTGGCGGAAGGAGCCGTTGACGTTGACCCAGCCGAAGTTGTCGCCCTGGGCGTCGGCCCAGAACCCGACCGTGACGCCCCGGTTGTTCAGCCCGGTGACCTGGGTCTGCG
>JBOHCK010000222.1:0-10330 GCA_050698755.1 Streptosporangiaceae bacterium
ATACCCGATTCCGCGGCCGGGACAAGGGACAGGACAGGCAAACAGCGGCCGCGGGCAACATCATGGCCCGCAAGACGGCCCAAGCCGGACTCATCGGCCGACGTGCCCCGAATTAACCACCGGGATCCTGAAGGCGGCCAAGCTCCCGGCCGATCGCATCGACGCGCCGTTCGATGGCATCAGACGCGCCGCTCTGCGACTCCCTCAGCGCCCGGCGTAGCTCGCCCAGCTCGAGAGCCATCGCGGCGAGGTCCTGGATCGGCCCGTCATGCAGCAAGCTGGCCAGATGACTTCGCTCGCGCGCACGAAGTCGGCGCACAATGTCGAGCAGCACGCGCGGCGCGGCGGTTCCGGTGTCGGCAGCGCCGCTAGCCGGGACCCCATGGGCGGAGCGCTGCCCTTCTTTCTCACCCATGGTCACCTCCACGGCAGCGACAGTCCAACCTGGTGCGGGACGCTGGCCGGCCTGGCCTTGATGACGATGCATAGTCTTAATACTACTTACAGTAACATCGGCCTAGCTGGCGGTCGACGTCCGGGCAGCAAACCGCGCCGCTCGCCGTAGCGCCTGCCGATACGGGGCGGAACGGAGACGGTCAGATGAGCGAACCCATCCGGCAGCCGGGCAGAATCGGCGTATTCCTAGTTGATGACCACGAACTCTTCCGGCGCGGCGTACGCGCCTTGCTCGACAGCGAGCCGGACATCGAGGTGATCGGCGAGGCCGAAACCGCGCTGGCGGCCCTGGCCCGGATGCGCGCGCAGCGGCCGGACGTTGCGCTGCTCGATGTGCGGCTGCCGGACGGCGACGGAATCACGGTCTGCCGGGAAATCCGCTCCGCGCTGCCGCAGACCGCCTGCCTTATGCTCACCGCCTACGGCGATGACCAGGCGTTGCTCGGCGCGATCATGGCGGGCGCGGTCGGCTACGTATCGAAGCGGACATGCGGCACCGACCTGGTGAGTGCCGTGCGCGCGGTGGCATCCGGCCAGTCAGTACTCGACCCGTTCGCGTCACGCCTGGTAATGGCACGGCTGCGGGAGCGCGCAGCGAGTTCGGATCCGGTCGCGGCGCTATCCGATCAGGAGAAGCGGGTACTCGACCTGATCGGCGAGGGCCTGACCAACCGGCAGATCGCCGAGCGCATGTTCCTGGCGGAAAAGACGGTGAAGAACTACGTGTCCTCGCTGCTGACCAAACTGGGGATGCAGCGCCGTGCGCAGGCGGCGGCTTTCGCCATCCGGCATGCCGACGACCTCGGCCGCTGACCAGGTTCGGCAGCAGATCGGGCCGGCTCCGGGGGTCCGGGTGCCCTGGGACCGGGCTGGCTCTCCAGGGCGGCGATCAGTACGTCTCGGAACGTGGTCCAGTTTCCCGGGGAGGCACCCGTGGCTAAGAGATTACTCTTCGTTATTCTAGGCATACTGATTGTGATATTCATGCCTAGGTGGAGGGGACCCTATGGCGGATGGCCCGGTTCACGCGCCCGCTTTCGGCGACCTACGGAGGCGCTGGCGGCTGCGCGTGACGTCAGCGGTGGTCTTGTTGATCCTGGGCGGGGCGGTTGTCGCGTCTTGTGTGATCACGCTGAACGTGATCCGGCACCAGGAGCGGCTGATCCTGCAGGAGCGGACAGGTGAGGCGGCCGCCGTGCTGGGCAGCGCGTTCTCCAGCGTGCAGGACTCGCTCCAGCTGCTAGGGAGTATCGCCGGATCAGGCCCTGGTAACCGGCAGTTGTTCACCAGCGCGGCGCGGACTATCACCGGACCCGGCCAGGGCGTGCTGGTCACCGCCCGGCAGGGGGCCAGCATGCGGGTAATCGCGGCGGCGGGTGCCGCACCGGCTGTCGGCCAGGCGATCCCGGGCGCTCAGGCACAGCTGGGCCGGCGGGCGCTGTCAACTGCGGGGATGGTGTCGGGCCTGGTGCAGCTGGATGCGCAGCGATGGCTGGTTTTGGCGTTGGGCGGCGGCGCGGGGCCTGGAACCGTGGTGTGGGAGGAAGCGCCGCTGTCAGAGGCGATCGCGACCGGGCCGTCTCCGGGGTCGCCATGGGGCAACCTGGAGATCGCGGTGTACCTGTCGGCTCGCCCTGATCCGTCCGCGCTGATCGTGGCAACCACGAAGCACCTGCCGCTGGCCGGGCTCCAGTACCCTTTCCGCGTCGGGCATGACACGTGGCTGCTGGTCACCACCAGCACTTTCCCGCTGGTGGGGTCGCTGGTCAAGGACACGCCGTGGATCATCCTGGTCATGGGCGGGCTGGCCGTGGCGCTGACCGTGACTGTAGTGGAGGTCCAAGGCCGCAGGCGCGCTTATGCGGCGGCGCAGGTGCACGAGAAGACGGCCTCCCTGAAGACCGCCCTAGCCGAACTACAGGCCGCGCAGGCCCAGTTGGTGCGCCAGGAGAAGCTGGCGGCAGTAGGGCAGCTGGCCTCCACCGTGGGCCACGAGCTGCGCAACCCGCTCGCTGTCATCATGAACGCCTTGTATTTGCTGGAGGTCGCGGCTGGAGAGAACGACATGATGCGCCGCCACGTGGCCACCGCCAAGCGGGAGACCTCCGCGGCTACCCTCATCGTCTCTGACCTGCTGGATTACTCGGCGGGCCGGGAGCCCATGCTGACCTCCGTGCAGGTTGCTGACCTGGTTTCCGAGGCCCTGTCCGTGGTGCCGCCCCCAGCCGGGGTGCAGGTGGCCGGGCACAGCGACCCGGAACTGTTCGTCACCGCCGACCGGGATCAGCTCCGCCAGGCGTTGCTCAACCTGATCACCAATGGCTACGAAGCCATGCCCGACGGCGGCGCCCTGACCGTGTCGGCCGCCTCGGCGGGGGGTTCGGCGCAAATCACCGTGACCGACACCGGCCTCGGCATGAGCGACGAAACCTGCCAGAACATCTTCACCCCGTTCTTCACCGGCAAGGCGCGCGGGATCGGGCTTGGCCTGGCTGTGACCAAGCGGGTGGTCGAGGCTCACGGCGGCACGATCACCGTGGAGAGCACCCCGTCGGCGGGCAGCTCGTTCACGATCACCGTCCCGGCCGCCGCGATGGTGAGCGTGCCGCAATGAGCCCGGTCGCCGTGCTTGTCGTGGATGATGAGCCCGGGATGCGCGAAACCCTGGCCGCCATCCTGGAGTACCACGGGTACCGCGTCGCCCTGGCCGCCGATGGTGAGACGGCGTTCACCGCCGTCCAGTCCGAGTCCTTCGACGTGGTGGTGATGGATGTGAAGATGCCCGGGCGCGATGGGGTGTCGGTGCTGCAGGACATGGGTGACCCGCCGCCGCAGGTCATCTTGATGACCGCCTACGCCCTGGAAGATCGGTTGCGCGCCGCGGTCGATGCCAAGGCCTTCGCCATCGTGCACAAGCCGTTTGAGACGGGCCGGCTGCTCAGCCTGGTCTGCGATGCATCCCAGGCGAGCAGATGACTGGCGCCACTGCGGATGCAGTCCCGGCGGTCGGGCCGCCGGTGGTCTACGTCGTAGACGACGACCCGGGGATGCGGCAGACCGTCATCGACATCCTGGCCCTGGCCGGGATCGTCGCTGAGGGCTTCGGATCGGGGCGGGCCGCCGAGGCCTGCTGCGGTGATGGCCGCCCGGACCTGGCCGTGGTCGATCAGCGGCTCCCCGACACCACGGGGATCGCGTTGTCGGCCAGCCTGAAATCCGCCGACCCGGATCTGGGGGTGATCCTGCTCACTGGGTACGCCTCCACCGACAACGCGATCGCCGCTGTCGGCGTGGCCGACGACTACCTGACCAAGCCGGTTCCGCCCGATGAGTTCGTGCGCAGCGTGAAAGCCGGCCTGGACCGCACCCGGCTCCGCCGCGAAAACCGTCAGCTGGTGACTCGCCTGCAACAGCTGAACGCCTCGCTGGAGGCGACGGTGGCTGAGCGGACCCGCGAGCTGGAAGCCGCCCACGAGCAAGCGCTGAAAGACCAGGCCATCCAGCATCGGCTGCAGGCCCAGGCCGCACGGCAACGGCTGGAAAACCGCCTGCACCAGTCTGAGCGGCTCGAGAGCCTGGGCCAGCTGGCCGGTGGAGTCGCACACGACTTCAACAACCTGCTCGCGGTGATCCTTAACTGCGCCGCTTTCGTGGCCAAGGCGACGGCCGGCAACGAGTCGGCGCGGGCCGACGTAGAGCAAATCCGCGCGGCCGCCGAGCGGGCCGCAGCTCTCACCCGGCAGCTGCTGATCTTCGGGCGTCGCGAGCAACCCAGGCCCGAAGCCCTAGATCTCAGCCTCATCACCGCCGACCTGCAGGGCCTGCTGGCCCGCAGCATCGGCGAGAACATCGAGCTGATCGTACACCCGGGGGCCTGCCTGCCAGCCGTCCACGCAGACCGCGGCCAGATCGAACAAGTCCTGGTCAACCTGGTGGTCAACGCCCGCGACGCCATGCCGGACGGGGGAGGGCTCACCATAGAGACCACCCTCGCCCAACTCGGCGACGACGAAGCGCTGCTGCACCCGAAGGTGGGGCCCGGCCGTTTCGTCGTCTTGTCGGTCAGCGATACCGGTGTGGGCATGAGCCCGGACGTGGTCCGGCGGATCTTCGAGCCCTTCTTCACCACCAAGCCGACCGGGCAAGGAACCGGGCTGGGGCTGGCCACCGTGCACGGCATCGTGACCGCGGCCGGGGGCAACCTCAGCGTCGACTCACAGCTGGGCGTTGGAACCAGCATCCGCGCCTTCTTCCCCATCGCCGAGGGGAAGGCCGCGCAGCCCGCGGCAGCCGCGGCGAGCGCTCCCGCTCGGGGGAACGGCGAAACCATTCTCATCGTCGAGGACGAGTCAGCCGTCCTGGAAGTCACCGCCCGCATCCTGCGCCGCAGCGGATACCAAGTCCACGCGGCCAGCACAGGCGCTCAAGCCCTCGCGCTAGCGTCCAAACATGAATTCGACCTCCTACTGACCGACCAGGTCATGCCGGAAATGTCAGGCTCGGAGGTGGCCCAGCGCATCCGCCAGATACGCCCCGAAGCGGGCGTGCTTTTCATGTCCGGCTACAGCCCGAACGTTCCCGGGCCCCGCAACACCCCGGCCGAAGGCGCCATGCTCCTCCGCAAGCCCTTCACCGAACAAACCCTGCTGGAGAGCATCCGCGCCGTCCTCACCGCGCCAGGCCCCGTGGGCCCACCAGCCGCAACGCCCGCGGAACCCCTCCGCGGTCAAGGGTAGCCGCAGGCTATTTCCGCAGGTTGGATGATTCCGCGTCGTGCGGCCCCCGCGCACGGACGGAGTTGTCCTGTGGTGCGCTCAGGACCTCGTGCAGCTTGGCGAGCAAGGTCGCTTCCGAGAATGGTTTCTCGATCAGTTGGTTGCCTGGTTCGAGCACGCCCTGGGCGCTGAGCAGGCCCTGGGTGTAGCCGGACATGAACACCACCCGCGTGCCGGGGTGGAGGGCGAGGATCTTGGCGGCCAGCTCTTTCCCTTGCATCTGCGGCATGACGATGTCGGTGAGCAGCACGTCGATGTGATCGAGCCGGTGGGTGAGGGCGACCAGCGCCTGCGGACCGCTTGCGACGGCCGTCACCTGGTAGCCGTTGTCAGCCAGGATGCGGCGGGTCACCTCGCGCAGCGCGGGCTCGTCCTCGACGACAAGCACGATCTCGCCGCTACCGGCCTGAGGCGCGGCCTGCGCCGGGGCGGTGGCAGTGTTGGCGGCAGTCACGGGCAGGTAGGCCGTCAGGGTGGTGCCCATGCCGGGTTCGGAGTAGATCCGCACGTTCCCGCCGGCCTGGGTGATGACACCGTAGACCGTGGCCAGCCCCAGGCCCGTTCCCTCGCCCTCGGGTTTGGTGGAGAAGAACGGCTCGAAGACGCGGTCCAGGAAGTGCCTGGGGATGCCGCAGCCGGTATCGCTCACCTTGAGCATCACATAAGGCCCGTGGGGGAGACCGATCAGGGTGGCGGCGGGCTCTCCGATCTGGGCGCTGGTGGTCTGAATGGTCAGTTTCCCGCCACCCGACATCGCGTCGCGGGCGTTGACGGCCAGGTTGACCACGACCTGCTCGATCCGGCCGGGGTCGGCGAGCACCAGCGGCAGATCGCTGGCCAGGTCGGTGATCAGCTCGACGTGCTCGCCTAGGGCGCGGAGCAGGAGCGGTTCCACGCTGGCGACGATGTCGCTGAGATTCAGCGCGCGCGGCTGGATGACTTCCTCGCGGGCGAAGGCTGGCGGCTGGTGGGTCAGGCCCGCGGCCCGCTCGGTACCCGGCTGGACCTGCCCCTGGTCAGGGTAGCCGTTGAGCCGCTCGGCGCCGGGATGCCCATTTGAGACCAGCTGATCGCGGGTCTTGCCCATCACCGTGTCGCGCGAGGACTGGATGATCGAGGCCAGCCGAGACGCGGTCTCGGCCGCCAGCCGCCGCTCGGTCACATCCCGGACCGCCGCGGCCACCACGATCCCATCGCCGGTGTCGACCGCCGACAGCGAGATCTCCGCCGGGAACGTGCTGCCATCCCGGCGCCGCGCGGCAAGCTCCATCCCCGCACCCATCAGCCGCGGCCACGGATCGGCTGTGTACCCGGCTCGGTGCAGTTGATGCATCTTGCGAGCTTGGTCCGGGACCAGGATCTCGACCGGCTGGCCGATCAGCTCGTCCCTGGCGTAGCCGAACAGCCCCTCGGCCTGGGCGTTGATCACCACGATCCGCCCGTCCGCGTCGACGCATATCATCGCGTCCGGCACCGCCTCCAGCAGTCCGATGAACCGGCGATCGGCGAGCTGTCCCACGACGGCAACCCCCTAGCGTAGCCAAGCAAATACTTTAAGTTATCATTCTTATCAGGAGAGCTTCAACTGCGCGGCCGGTGACCCTGACCTTGAGTGCGAGTGCGGTGTGTACCTGCCACCGAGGACTGCATCGCTGATCCACGCGATGGCCGAGAACTACTGCGACATGATCCACGACTTGGCCGAAGGCATCCCATCTGCGATCCCGCTCAAGCCGCACGATGATTTGTGGCCTATTCCCGAAGCCGCCTGGTGGCAGAGCGGGGACTTCTACCGCAAGTGCGCCCGGGCATTTGAGGACATTGCCCGCGACATCGCGGATAGCCATGAGCCAGACCCGCATAACATGGCGGAGGAGATCGCTTTGCATCTAGTGCTCGACGCCGCAGCTGGGATCGTCGCTGACGAAGCGCCTGAGTTGGAGTTTTTCATAGGCGGGATGCCTAAGTCGCGCTTCGGCTTCGACTTGCTCCATGATGTCCTCTATCAGGACAAGGACTACGAGATCGCCTACCTCAGCAACTGGAGCATCGCGAAGCCTGGCGATCTTGAGGAACGGTTCGAGGACTTCCAGACTCCTGCGCCAAGGGATCCTGAGAGAGGGTTCCACCGGTAAAGGATGCTGACGACGCCAGTGGCGAAGCTCAGTCTGTGGCATGCAGCCGCACAGAGGCCAGCGGTGCTGACCAGGAGAGTCTGTGGCTGCTTGGGTTAACCGATCCAGTTCACCTGGATGATGACCACACGTTCGCCGCGGACGTCGGTCAGGTAGACGAGCATCAAAGGGCCTCGCTGGACGGTGCGCAGCCCCGGCGGCTCGCCTGTGAACTCCCGCCCGTCGAGGAAGATCATCGATTCGCGGACGGTCAGTTCCTCGGGTACCCGACGGACCGCTGCCAGGGCGGCAGGTGGCAGCCCGTCGAGCAGGTCATCGGTGACGAGTTCCTAGTGCCAGTCAGCCACCCGCGACATAGCGGTAGGCCGCCTGGACGATCTCGCCGGCTTCCCGCACTGCCTGGTCCCGGACAGCGGGGTCGGGGTCGGCGAGGGCTCGTTCTGCGGCGTGGAGCCGGGCGGCGACCGAGGGCCCCCGCTCGATGGCGATGGCGGCGCCCCAGCGCTGGTAGAAGTGGCGGATGGGGAAGACACTGTCCTCGTCGCCAGCCTGGGTGAAGGGCGTCCTGGATTTCCTGGAAGAACTCCGGCAGCCGGGATGGCGCGACCGTGGCGACCGCCTGGCGCAGATCGGGGAGCGACAAGGCGGGCATCGGAATCAACGGTTCGTCACCCTGTGGGTACTCAGCAGTCATCCCAGCCCGCCTCCAGGCGTGGACCGGTTCGTGGACCGAGGCACCCGTGCAAACGGTGCAATCAGGGTCATCGGCGGCACAACTGCCTGGTATTCGTGCAGGCACCGCGTCCGGCGCACGGGGCCGGGCTTCTCATAATCCGCCGGTCGTGGGTTCGAGCCCCACCCGCCCCACGTAGCTTAACTGGTACATGTGTCTGAAATATTTTGGTTAGCAGAGACCGACGGTATGGTTCCTGGGAATATCGACGTGGCGTTGGCGCCCCGCACAGGCGATCCCGCCTGTGCGGGACCGACGAAGGGGTCGCGTACCGGTGACGAGGCTGCCCTGCAAGAGGAATACGGAGCCGGTGAGCAAGCCCTCCTTGATCGCAGCTCTGTTCGGTGAAGACATGCCCCAGTCGAAACGCAACACCGAAAAGCGCGAGCAGCTACGAAGTGGTCAACCCGGTAATGTCACCCCTATCGAGGGTGCTACACCAACGAACCGCCGTCCTGGCCATCCGCTGAATCTGGCAGGTCGGCGATCTCGATGATGTCCAGTGGCTCGCCCAGATCCCTCGCGTGCTGCCGCCATTTATCGGCTTCCAGAGTGAGGATCGGACACGCCGAAACATGGGCGACAGCTGCGACATGAGCGTCACCCATATCCAACTCCGCCTTGGCGGCGAACGCCGCGATCCTCGTGGCCTGCTCGGTGTTCTGGAGGGGAGCGACAAGGCTGTTCTCTAGCCTTTCCAGGCCGCGCAGGGCTACGTCCCCGTCCTCCGTGCGAGCGTCTGCGGACGCGGCGGCGACAGCCAGCACAGGGATGATGAGCGGCTGTCCCCGGCCGTCGAGAATGATGACGAGGTTCGTCACCTCCGCGTCCGCGCAGGCAATGGCCACCAGGACACTCATATCGAGCACCCATGGCTTCGGAACCGGGCCAGCTCCGCTGCTCTCGGTCACCTGTCAGGTAGCGCCGCAGCCTGGGCGTCGATATGGGCGAGCATCCGGCCGACCTTTGCTGGATCCGCCAGCGCCGCAGTCTCCCTCAGGCGGTCCAGGCCGTCGCGCCCGACCTTGTCGGAAAGGGCGTCGTTGACCACAGCTGAGATGTCCGGAGCCTTCCCGGATTGCACGAGCCGCTCAGCGTAAACCGCAAGGTCCGAATCGACGGCAACTGTCAGGTTCGTCTTCCTGTCGCCCATACCTGGATCATACGTCCGACGGACCTGGCGGGCCGGCGAGCGCCGCGCCCTGATGCAGTACTTGTCGCCGACCGCGCCTAGTACGGCAGCAGCCATTCGGGCTTTGACCTGCGCCTGAGCGGGGCCGTGGTCTTGCGCAGGTAAATGTTCAGCTGGTGCGCTCGGCGTAGCCGGCTACCGCGGAGGGAGCCATCCGGTGTCACCTTCAGCCGTTCAGGCGGCTTTGCCACGCTTGGAGGAGATCACCGCCTGCTGCGCGATGTTCCCTGAGATGGTGGAGCCAGGCCGGGCCGAGTTGGGTGAGTTCGATGAGGTTTCCGTCTGGGTCGCGGATCGCGGTGATGCGGGATTCGGTCCCGAATTCGGCCGGCGGGTAGCAGAGGGGGATGCCGCGTGCCTGCAGCCATTGGACGAGCCGGGCCAGGTCGAAGATCATGAAGGCCAGCTTGACGGCGCCGGTGGCGGTCGGCTCGCCTTCGTAGTCGGCCACGGGGTGGATGGCGAAGTGGACGTCGCCGAGTTCGCACGCCCAGTGCAGGGCGGTATCGCCGTGCCGTTCTTCGGCGAGCGGTAGCCCGAGCACGTCGCGGTAGAAATCGGCCAGCCGTTCTGGCTGCTCGGACACCAGGATCAGCCCCGAAAGGAACCGCGCGTCCTCCGGTCGTTGCGCACTGTGGTCCGCCATGGCTCTCCTCCTGCGGGCTGCTATGACGGGGCGCCGGGAAGCCCGCCAGTCCCGGCGCCGGCCCTGGCAGAAAGCCGCGCACGTCACCCGGCGCGGACCGGGTGAATGTGTACTTGCGCAGCGCAGCCGCCTGTCGATCATGTGTTTGTGAGGACAGCAAAACCGAAGGCGGCTGCTGCGGCCAGGATAGGCGCCGCGCTGGCATGCCGGAAGCGGGTTGAGCTGCTGGAATTGCTGCGGCCGTGTTTCGCGCGGACAGAGGCGTGGCTGCAGGCGGGTAAGTACGCGGCCGCGGTGATGAGCCAGATTCCCAGCCGTAACGGGTGGACGATCGCCGCGCAGGCCGGGGACCGGGCGCCGGATAAGACCCAGCGGCTGCTCAGCCGCGCGGTG
>JBOHCK010000223.1:0-10308 GCA_050698755.1 Streptosporangiaceae bacterium
GGACCTTCTCCAGCCGCGGCGACCAGCGAGTCAGCTGGTGGCGGCGCCGCCTCGCCGTGGAACTAGCCATCCACCGCTGGGACGCTCAGCGTGCAGCCAGCCTCGGCACCAGATCGCTGCCCGCGCCACTCGACGGGCACGTCGCTGCCGCGGGCATCGAGGAGTTCCTGACCGAGTTCCTGCCCGGTCTCCTGAGCCAGCCAGATATCGTCGGCCTGACCGGATCCCTGCACCTGCACGCCATCGACGGCGCCAGCGAGTGGTGGATCGATCTGGACGAACGAGTCGGCGTAGTCGCCGTCCCCGGCCACCGCAAGGCGGACACCGCCATCCGGGCCAACCGGTCGGACCTGCTGCTGTGGCTGACCAACCGCCAGCAGCCCGGCGCACTAGAGATCTCCGGCCCGCCCGAGGTCGCGGCACGGTGGATCCAGCTGCGTCGCTGACAAACTCCGGGGCCATCGGCCGGGCGGTCAGGTCCAGGCTCCCCGGATGAACGCGACCTGCGCACGCCCCCTCGGCACCTTGCGCCGCGAGGTCCTCGACCGGCTGCTGATCCTCAGCGAGGCCCACCTGCGCGCCGTCCTGGCCGAATACCAGCTCCACTACAACTGCGCCCGGCCACATCAGGGCATCGGCCAACAGGTCTCCCGATGCCGGACGCGACGCTCCCCGCCCTCCGTGACCGACCTGGGCACCGCACGGATCCGCCGAAAACCCGTCCTGGACGGCCTGATCAACGAATACGCGCACGCCGCCTGATGCCCGGATGAATCGCAGGTCACCTGCCTAATCGTATTTTCGAGCGGGACAGGATTACAAACCTCCGTCGGAGGCGCATGGCTGGTGGTCGTTCCACCATTTCAGGTCCGGGTCGCCGCGTGGGGCCTGGAAGCTCGCCCGGCTGCTGATCCTCTGGATCAGGCGAGAGACGTAAGCGTGATCAAGCGCTAGGGCTTCGCAGTAGCGCCTGATGAGGGTGACGGTTCCGGTGGGCAGGGCCAGGCCGCGCTCGGCGCATAGGCGCCGGGCCTTACGATCGTCAGTTGCGAGGGGTATGCCGCGCTTGATAGCGACAGCGATCGTTGATGCCTCTCCGTCATCGACCAGGCTGGCGAGTTCGACGAAGAGGGGAATTTCGTCGGGTGCGAGGTCGATGATCTCGAAGGCGCCTGTCTGGACGTGATCGGCGAGGTCGACGGGAATGACCCGGGTCTCGCCATCGGTCGTCTCCCTGAGATGGCCAACCTCGGTCGCTGCCTGTCTAGTGATCAGGCACCTGAAGCCGGTGCTGCGAGCGATCTGGTGGACAGGGTCGGCTGCCACGAGGTTGATCGTGACGCATGCGTCGAGGAGTAGTGGGGGATTGAGCACGGCTTTACCCAGCCGCCTCGGACAGGTCGAGGATCTCCGGTGAACCGTCACTGGCTACATCGGCGGTTTCGGTCAGCTCAGCGTAGGCCCGGCGGGCGCCGACGATGTCGGTGTGGAGGTAATGGGCGAACTGGGTCTCGGTAATCTCGCCGTCAGCATAGAGTTGCGCGGCCAGCAGGCGGTAGTGCAAGGGCAGCGCGTCGCTGGCCTGCCCCGGCTGCTCAAGACCCAGCATTCGCGCCGCCAGCCGTGACTGGAAATTCCGCTCCCGAAGACGCTCCCAGGTTCCGGCGGGAATCAGGCCCAGATCCTCAAGGCGACCTGACAGTGCCTGCAGGGATACGCCGTACGTGTGCGCGAGCTGGACCAGCATGGACGGGGTCACCCGGTCTGAGCTTGTGCGCTTGAGCTCATGGAACCTGCGGGAGAGCCCGCTGCGGGGCATCAGGAAATTCGCCGCGAACGCGTCCGCGAAATACTCCGACTCGGGCTGGCGCAGGTAAGACAACCGGGTGACTTCGGCCCGGTCCCGGTTAGCAAGGTAGTGGGCATACTCATGCGCCAGAGTCCACCGCTGCCGTTCGTCCGGATGGTGCGAGTTAACGGCTACGCAGCCGCCCAGTGCGTCTGCGATCACGAACAGGCCAGCGATCCGGGACGGCAGGGGCAGCACGAATACCCGCAGCCCGACTTCGATTTCAAGCACTTCGCGCAGTTGCCGAACCGGTCCATCGCCAAGTCCTAGCCGGTTGCGTTCCTCGGTCGCGAGATCTTCGGCCCGGCGCGCATCCAGCGCTGCGAAGGTGCGGACAGGTTCAGGCCGCCCCGGCGGTTCGGTGCCCGAGATACGCAGCAAGTCCAGGTAGTCATCAGCGCGGCGCTGCAGTTCATCCACCGCCGAGGAGAGATCACCGGTGTCACGCTGGTCCGCAGACATCACCGCGCGGAAGCGCGCGCCGATCGCTGCCGGCGGGGGTGAAGGGCGCAGCAGTTCGCTCAGGCTCGTCCGGTAGACCTCAGCCAGCCGGGCGAGTTCGTGCGGGCTAGCTTCTCGCGTTCCCTTCTCCATCGCGATCAGCAGCGGGCGGCTCACGCCCAGCTCCGCAGCTGCCTGGGCCTGCGTGAGGCCACTCGCCTCCCTCGCCGCCCGCAACCGCAACGCGAGCGACGTGGACTGCCGGGCCGGGCCTTGGGTGTCATCAGGCATTACGCGACCGTCCTGCTATCGCGCCGCGCCAGACCATGTGAACGCACGGCATCCTCATGCGAGCTCCATTCCAGTACGTAGGCGCGGTAGAGCCTAACCACCTCCTGCTGCGTCAGGCTGGTCACATCGATGAGATCCGGGAACTCAGACACCATGCGCCGCCATGGCTCCGGACTGTCGAGGCACGCCCGCATCCGGGTGACCTGCCAGACCATGGCGTCGAGGTTGAACTCCCGGTGGTGCCCCCGCCGCTCATAGATGTCCATCGGAAGGAGGCCGGTAAGCCCGGCGGCGGCGAGAGACTGGAGCCGCAGCAGGCATGAGGTGCACGCGCCGCATGCCCTGTGCTCGGGGACCCGGGCTGCGAACCCGACATCACAGGACACCGTCAGGCTGAGCGCTTCGCGAGCCGTCGATGGCGCGCGGCGGAGCAATTCAGCCTTGGTTAGTGCCATGGCTGGCCCGTCGATACGAAGGGCCGCTTGCTGACCGCGCTCGCCAGATCCTGGACCATGCGCAAGGTGAGCGGATGGACGGATTTGGTTGCCTGCGCGCCCTGCTGGGACCGGAGAAATGGCAGGTTGACCGCCCCGATACCGTTCTCGAACACCCGGAGATGATCCTGGCGAACCGCCCACGCGGTCGCGACCCCCGCCGCCAGGAACAACAGCCCGCGGGAACGCTGGCTGGTCTCCGTGCTGTTGCGCACGCTGATCCGGTACCGAAGCGGCACGCATTGATGGCGTGAAGCCTCATTCAGGGCGGCTAGCACACGTTGCTGGACCCGCTGCATCCATCCGTTGGTGTGCACGCTGATGCCGATCGCGTCACCGTGAAGCAGTTCCGAGGCGAGCCCGGCGGCGGAATCGAGACCGCCTGAGAACAGGACAGGCACCGCGCCGTCGGGCACGGTGTCGAATAGGAACTGCTGTGGCGTGTCGAGCACCCTGGTCCCTGACTGGAGCTGGCTGAACTCCACAGACCAGTCGTCGTCGGTCAGCCAGTGCAGCAACTGGCTGAGCAGAGGGATCTGCCGCCGCCACCGATCCGGCTCGCGGACAGGGATATCCGCCCACAGCGACCGCGCCCACACCACCCCGGCCGGTCGCTGGCGTTCAGTCGGCCGGGGGACCAGCCGGTCGATCGCGTGGATGCTTGCCGCGATCTCGAGCAGGTCAGCTGCCAGCGCAGGCAGCGCGCGCGACAGCCGGTCGACGACGGCGTGGCCCGACAACGTCATGTCGGCTCCGAACCTCAGCGGAACGGGAGCTGATCCATTCGAAGCGAAACGCGCGGCGGGCGATGACAAGCCGGAGATGGCTGGGTTCACAGCATCTCCCCGATGTCGACGTCCATAAGGTCAGCGGTAGCAAGCTTCAGTCGCCGCCGCCCCGGCGCGCGGAGCCCGGTGCCGTCCGGGCGCGCGAGCAGCCGTTTCGCCAGCTCGCCCAGCGGGTTGCTCTGGGCGATGCTCTCGAACCGGTGGCGAAGCTCTACAGGGTCGAAGCCATCGCCCATGAGGACAGGAGCCATCCGGTCCGGCCCGAACGCATAGACGACCTCGGCGACCACGCGGCGGGCCAGCAGCAGCGCTGCGGTATCTGGCGAGGTAAGAGCCAGGCGTTCTTTCATCACGGCCGACAGGGCATCTACGGCCTGCCGGGCCAGCCGAGTCGGGATGTGGGCCGGCATCGCCCGGCGACTGCTGCCATCGGCACCGTAGCCGGTCGCGGCATCCAGATACATCTGCGCACCGAGTGCAGGAAGTTCGGGAACCCCGTGAGTACGGCGGAGTGTCTCCGCAGCTGCCTTCGCGACGTGGTGCTCGATCGCCTCCTGCGACTCTCCAGCCCGAAAGGCCTTCAGTACCCGCTGCCAACGAGTGCTCAGAGACCGCGGCAGCTTGTCATCGTCGGGCATCCCTGTCTCCGAAGTGATCTCGCCTGGAACTATGTAAACGAGTTAAGCGTAGCTTGAATCTTAGGAATGTCAAAATGTCAAGCCGTCGGTTGGTCGGCCAGGGACGGGGCCTAGGAGAGATCAAGCCAGTCAGCGAGAAGCCGTAACGCGCTCCAGTCCGGGCAGGCGCATCGTGGGTGCTGATGACATTCTCCGAAGTGGATGGGAGGCACGGCGATGAGTTCATCCGGAACTGTGTACAGCTGGTGCGGCTGCCGTGAATCAGCCAGCAGTCGGCGCATGGGTGCGCGGTGCCCGCTACGCGGCGAAGAAGGCCATGGAAGCTGGTACCTGTCACTGGAGCTGCCGGCAGCGCCAGACGGGCGCCGTCGCCGCATCCGCCGCGGCGGCTTCCCGAGCCGGGACAACGCAGAGATGGCGCTCGCGCGGCTGCAGATGCCATCACCTGGCGACCCCGGCAGCCCGCCGCTGACGGTAGGACAGTGGCTGGAGCGCTGGCTGGTGAGCCGGTCCGCGCCCAGGAACTCTACGCTGCGTGGTTATGCCGCGCACGTGCGCCTGTACCTGGCGCCTTGTCTTGGGCAGATCCTGCTGGCCGATCTGTCACCGGCGCACGTACAGGCGATGTTCACCTCGATCACCCGCCAGCATGAAGCCATAGGTCGGCCCGTAACCATCGCCACGCTGGTCCGCGTGAAGGCGACACTGCGAACGGCGCTGAACGCCGCCATCAGGGCCGGGCATATCACGACCAACGCCGCCTCCCGCGCTGAGTTGCCCCCCGCGCGGCGGCCCAAAGCCGTGGTGTGGACCACAGAGCGGATCGACGAGTGGCGGCGCACCGGGATCCGCCCGTCCGTCGCGGTGTGGACACCTGCGCAGACCGCCGCCTTCCTGAATGCCATTCAGAGCCACCGGCTGTACGCCGCCTACCATCTGATCGCGCTGCGCGGTCTTCGGCGCGGCGAAGCCGCTGGGCTGCGGTGGTGCGACATTGACCTCGACACCGGCACCGCGGTCATCTCCTGGCAGCTGCAGCAATACGACGGTCACGTCACCCTGTGTCCGCCCCAAGACAGCTCATAGCGAGCCGATCATCGCCCTGGACCGCACTACCGTCGCTGGCCTGCGCGCCCACCGCGTGCGTCAACTGGCCGAGCGCGCCGCGGCTGGCGAAGATTACCTCGACAGCGGTTACGTGTTCACCCGGCTCAACGGTGATCCCATGGCGCCGGACTGGCTCTCGCGCTACTTCCGTCGGCTCAACGACGCCAGCGGCCTGCCGCCGATTCGCCTGCACGACCTCCGTCACGGCGCCGCCAGCCTCGCTTTGGCCGCTGGAGCCGACCTGAAAGTCGTCCAGGATATGCTCGGGCACTCCAGCATCGTGCTCACCGCCGACACCTACACCTCGGTCCTTCCCGAAGTCGCCCATAAGGTAGCCGAAGACATCGCTTCATTGATCATCGCTGCAGGCTGCCTGATTCCTGGCACCCAAGAACGCCGCCGCCCGGCCTGGCGGAAGCTGGGTCAGCGCGCCCACACCCTGCTCACCGCAGGGCTCAGCCATGCGCAGTCTGCCCGGCAGATCTCCCGCCCGCGCCGCCAGGCGCCAGCCCGGCTGACGCAAAGAGGAACTCAGACTGTCCTGCCCAGGATTGCGGAAACCGGGCCAGCGGCATGGGCGACCATACCCTGGCCAACCTCTGCCCATACCACCAGCGCCTCAAGGGCATAAGAACCAACAAAACCCCAGGTCAGTACGGGTGCGCCGCCAGGGACTCGAACCCCGAACCCGCGGATTAAGAGCTCAGTTCGATTATTCCCCTTGAACTGGTGCCGGGCGATACCGGTACATGCGCTACCTGCCGTTCCGTGCGGTCTCCCGTATCCGCGGCGGGCTGCGGATACCGTGTGCTGCCGGGCCGTACCGGGACATCCGAGCGAACGTGGAGCAAACATCGATGCGGATAGATCTAGACCACCATGGTCGAGGGTCTCTGGGCCATGACCGGTAAAGGTATAGACGCCCGCCACGGGATACCTGTTAGCCGCGCCCGGAGTCCGGCGGAAGTGGTCGACACGATTCGTGATCCCTGCTGGCAGTGCCCTGAAGTCCTCGGCGGGCTGATCAACGAGTACGAGCCGGGCGGCATGAACATCACCGGCTGATTCAGGAAACCGCGGCAGAGGCCATGGACGCAGTCATGGCACCCAGCCGGTCTGGGATCGCGGATGACGGGTCCGTCCGGGTTTATGGTGCATGCGAGTTACCCGCACTGCATGCACCGCCTTGCTGGTGCTGCGGCTCGGTGGAGTTCTTGGTGGTGGTCATTTGATGATGCGGATCTCGCAGCGGGTTGCGGGTGCGGCGGTGATGCGTTCGTCGCCGGTGACCAGGATCGCTCCGGTCGCCTCGGCGAGGGCGACGTAGGCCGCGTCGTCGGGGGTGAGGTTCTCGCGCAGTTCCCAGATGCGCGGCAGGAGTGATGAGGTGTGCCAGCGTTCGACCGGCAGGATCATCAGGTCGGCTATCAGTTCGCCTGCTGCCGTGCGGTCGTATTTCCCGCCGTGTACCAGTCCGCGCAGTGCGCTGATGACCTCGACGTCGAAGATCGCGGGGGCCTGGAAGACGGCGTCGGTGTCGGCGAGCAGGTCGGCGGCGGGGGAGCCGGGTTCGGTCAGTGCGGTGACTGCGGCGCTGGCGTCGAGGACGTACCCGCTCACGTCTCGTGCCGGTCCCGTCCGGCGCGCACTGCGGCGACGGCGTCGGGCATGGTGACGGTGGAGCCGGTGGCCTGGGCGCGGGCCTGGGCGCGCGCGACGATCTCGGCCATGCTGGGGCGCTCGGAGAGCCTGGTCAGCTCACCGAGCAGGTAGGACTGAAGGGACTTGCCGGCGAGGGCGGCCTTGCGGGCGAGTTCGTCGCGCACGTCTTCGGGGACGTCGCGGACCTGGATCAGCGGCATGTATTCATTATGCATAATGTATGGGCGCTGTCGAGCCGCGTGGGCAGCGCGGCGGCACCTGTTCTGCGAGTACCTTCACCTATCGAGTAGGTCGTCCATGCGGGTGAGGACCGGGATGGCTGAGCTGGTCGCAGTGGCGTGGGTCGCGGGGCTTCGGCGATTCCTCGATGGCCTGGGCGATGATCCTGACCGTCTCGACGAGATCCAACTTGGGCACGGGCGTACCATCTGAGCTGCGTGGATAGAGTATTCGGCACCCACAATCCAGAACACCTGAGGCCCGGTGCAGGATCAGTAAACCCATCATCCGCCCACCCGGTCATCCCGGTTGGCGTGCCGGGTTCCCGAGGCCACGCCGTCGTCAAGCAACGAGATGATCTCCGGTCCGTCCAGGCCGGCCTCCCGCAGGATCTCGACGGTGTGCCCGTACCGGGACATCCGAGCAAACATGGAGCAAACATCGGTGTGCATAGGTCTAGACCACCATGGTCGGGGGCGTCTGGGGCATGGCGGAAGAGGCTATGATTATCGTCGGCAAAGGTATAGATGCCTGGCGCAATGCAAAGGGCCAGTTGCAACCGGAGCCCGGCGGAAGCGACCGACACGGTTCGTGATCCCTGCTGGCAGTGCCCCTGATCGATGTTGCCTGCTAACGCCTCCGCCTTATCGGGCCTGCTGGGCAGTGGCAGGCGAGCGGAACCCGGGCGCCGTGCCCGGTCCGTCTCCTGGCAGGAGACGCGGCGGCGCGGCCGACGGCCGGCTGTTACACATTTCTGTGATACATTGATGGTATGACGACCCGCGGAGAGCCATCAGTGGGGCTGCGGGAGCTGCGCCACCACACCAGTGAGGTGATCGCCCGGGTGCGCCGGGGTGAGACGATCGAAGTCACCGAGTACGGGACGCCTGTCGCCCGGCTGGTCCCGTTTGAGCGGCCTGAACGTCCCGCGATCCTTGCCCGGCTGGAGGCTGAAGGGCGGCTGCGTCCCGCCAAGAACCCTGGCTACATGCCCCAGCGGCTGCACCCGGTTACCGGTGCGGACCCGAACCCGCTCACGCGGGCGCTGCTGGAGGAGCGCGACAGCGAGCGCTGACGACCCATGGCTCTCTACTACCTGGACACCAGCGCCGCGTTCAAGCTCCTGGCCGCCGAGGAGCACGCTGACGCGTTTCTCGCCTTCTACCGCGAGCACCGCGGCGACAACTGGATCAGCTCGGACCTGCTGCGGATCGAGGTCAGCCGTGCCGTGGCACGAAACTGGCCCGCGCTGATCCCTGACGCCCAGCGGCTGCTTGATGCTTTCGAGTACGTCCAGATCGACGAGGACGTCGTCCGCTCCGCCATCGTCGAGCCTGACCGCCTGCTGCGCTCCCTGGACGCGATCCACCTGGCGACAGCACGGCTGCTCGGCCCGGAACTCACCGCCCTGCTCACCTATGACGACCGGCTCGCCAAAGCCGCCGCGGACGCCGGGATACCTGTCCTTGCACCACACGATGCCTGAACGCCGTGGGTGCCGGTAAGGTGTCCTGTGCCGAAACCTCGTGCAGGCTCTGACCTGCTGCTTTACGCTCAGCACTCATGCTCATTCGCCTCATCTGCCTCTTCATGGTCCTGTAGGGTTCCAAAACGGCTCATACCGCTGACCTGCAGATTCGCCTGCGACGGTGGTCGTGTGACTGGCAGCATCGCAGGCTTGTGATGGTTCGGATGCTCTACCTGATGTTCGTCCGGCTGGTCGGTTGGATGGCGCTGCTGGCACGCTCGGCGGCGTCGAAGGACGCCGAGTTGCTGGTGCTGCGCCACGAGGTCGCCGTGCTGCGGCGGCAGAACCCCAGGCCGAAGCTGGACTGGGCAGACCGCGCGGTAGTCGGCGCTCTGGCCCGGCTGCTCCCCAGGACGGTGCAAGCCAGCCATAAAATCGCAGCTCAACGGCCATGGCCGAGTATTGGAACCCTACACGCAGCCAGCCCGGGCACGCGAGGCGGTCCCGGGCGCATCCGGCCCGGCAGATCGGCCGCCCGCACCGCCGGCGCCGCACCCGCCTGCGATGACCGGCGCCCGCAGGTAAACAGACCCTCAGGCCGGACACGGCACATGCGTCGCTAACCCAGACCGCGGAAAGCTAACCGAAGAGACCCGCACCGGTGAGCACATGCAGGCCGCCGGTTATCGTCGTGCCTATACGCGAGGGACGCCTCTGCTGGGCAGAGCGTGGCCTGGTGAGCGAGAATTTCGAACAGCTCGCGGCCTTATGCTGGCCTCAGCCCGGCCCCACACATGATCAACAAAAATGACCCGGAGCGGTAAAACCCCAGCTCAGTACGGGTGCGCCGCCAGGGACTCGAACCCCGAACCCGCGGATTAAGAGTCCGCTGCTCTGCCAGTTGAGCTAGCGGCGCGTCCGGAAACGCTGTGATCGTAGCAGCAATCGGCGAGGCATGGCCACTCGCGGGCCTGGCCGGGCCGGGTCAGGCCGCCGGCGCCAGCGGCCATTTTCACCCGGCAAACCCTCATATTCTGAACGGTCCGTGGTAGCTGTCCACGGGCGGGGCCATGGGCGCGGGACCTAAGGAGATCATGAGCAGCGCATACGGCGGTTACGCGGACATACCGAGTGGTAACGCGGTAGAGTCGCCGCCCGTGGCTAGACCGACCCAGCCGCCGCCGGCTGCGAAAGACGAGGGCGCGAAGGACGGGGGGGCGGGCCACCGGCTGGCGTGGCTGGACGTGCTCCGCGGCCTGGCGGCGCTCTGCGTGGTCTTCGACCACCTCAGCTACTACCTGCTCCAGCCCGCCCGGTGGGCCATCTACCAGTGGTTCGACTTCGGGAACTA